>CAYOJP010000007.1:0-34940 GCA_964404305.1 uncultured Gammaproteobacteria bacterium | reverse complement strand
GAGGTCGCCGGTGGCGCATGGGCGTCACCGTCGTGAATTGGATGTCTTCTTGCGTCCCTGCGCGTGCCACGTTCCCGGAGGCTCGTGGGATCTCGACAGCAACCGCGTGTGCGTCATCCCTGAGTTCCAGCAAGCGAGGAAGAGACATCCTCCGCCCGCAACCCTGGCGGGTTACCGGAACTGCGTCTGATCGTGATGCCGGTCGCCGCTGTCGAACGGCGACCGGCTTGCTGCACGATGACTTACTTCGCTGCAGCCTTCTTCTTCGCGGTCTTCTTCTTCGCGGTCTTCTTCGCGACCTTCTTCTTCGCCGTCTTCTTCGCGACCTTCTTCTTCGCGACCTTCTTCTTAGCAACCTTCTTGCGACTCGCCATTGTCTGACCCCCTTTAGTCAGTCAGTTGGATAATGTGGATATGTACCACGCGAAGTTATATACAACAAAATTCTGTTGTGTGCAATGCAATTATGCGTCATAGCTCACGGCACGTGACGATAAGCGACGTAACTTCGCCCGCATTTGTAGCCCGGCGCTTGGCAGACCGCATCTACTCGGCCCCGGGCTCACGCGCGCAAGGCCGCGGAGATCCGCGCGCGGATGTCGTCGACGCCACCGATTCCGTCGATGCAGACGTAGCGGGGAGCGCCCGCACCACCTTGCTTCATGAGTCCCTCGTAGTGATGCACGAGCGGCTCGGTCTGCTGGTGGTAAACAGCGAGTCGCTTGCGGACGGTCGCTTCGCGGTCGTCGTCGCGCTGGGTCAGCGGTTCGCCCGTGACATCGTCGATACCGGGCTGCTTCGGCGGGTTGAACACCACGTGATAGGTGCGGCCCGATGACATGTGGATCCGCCGCCCGGACATGCGGCGCACGATTTCCTCGTCGTCGACGCGGATCTCGACGACGTAGTCGATACCGACGCCGGCCTGCGCCAGTCCCTCGGCCTGCGGAATCGTGCGTGGGAACCCGTCGAACAGGAATCCCCGGCTGCAGTCCGGCTGGCGGATCCGTTCGGCGACCAGTCCGAGGATGATGGAATCCGAGACCAGCCCCCCGGCGTCCATGACCTTCCTGGCTTCCCGCCCCAGGGGCGTGCCGGCCTCGACGGCCGTCCGCAGCATGTCACCGGTGGAAATTTTCGGAATGCCGAACTCGCGGCATATGAAGTCAGCCTGGGTGCCCTTGCCTGCCCCCGGCCCGCCCAGCAATATCACTTTCATCTGGTACTCCCCTCGATTAGATTGCCCGTCAACTCGCAGCGCTGCGGCCGCCCATGAAACTCCAGCTCGACCCCGGCTCCGGCCGCTATCTCATCACCGGCTACCGGGCCGGCGCCGTGCTCGTTAACGGCGAAGCCCACGAACACAGCCTGATCGTGACCCCCGAACGACTCGTCGCCTGGCGCCCGCTGACCATCGACGACCTGGGCGCCGAAGACCTCGCTGCAATTGCCCTGCTCGCGCCCGAGGTCGTTCTCATCGGCACCGGTTCCCGGCTGCGCTTCCCCGGGGCTGCCCTGCTCGCGCAGCTGACGGACGCGGGCATTGGCGTCGAGTGCATGGACACCGGCGCCGCCTGCCGCTCGTTCGCGGTCCTGTCCGCCGAGGGGCGGCGGGTCGCCGCCGCGCTGATCGTCACCTGAGGTCCCGGGCCTCACTGCCCGAAGAAGATCGCGTCCCCCGAGAATCCCTCGCGCTCAAGGATCTGCCGCAGCCGCTTCAATGCCTCCAGCTGGATCTGGCGCACCCGCTCCCGGGTGACGCCGAGTTCATTGCCGACTTCCTCCAGCGTCGCGACTTCGTGCCCTCCCAGGCCGAACCGGCGCTCGACCACGGCCCGCTGCTTGTCGTTGAGCTGATGGATCCAGGTATCCACGTGCCTGCGTATGTCGTCGTCCTGCAGCAGGGAGGCCGGGTCGGGATTCTGCTCGTCCGGAATGGTATCGAGGAGCGACCGGTCGGTATCCCGATCGGACGGGGCATCGACCGACGTGACGCGCTCGTTCAGGCCGAGCATCCGCTTGACCTCGGCAATCGGCTTGTCGAGCATCCCGGCGACGTCCTCTGCGCTCGGTTCCCGATCCAGCGTCTGCGCGAGCGTCCGGGCAGCGCGCAGATAGACGTTCAGTTCCTTTACCACGTGGATAGGCAACCGGATCGTGCGCGTCTGGTTCATGAGCGCGCGTTCGATGGTCTGCCGGATCCACCAGGTGGCATAGGTCGAGAACCTGAATCCGCGCTCCGGATCGAACTTCTCCACCGCCCGGATCAGCCCGAGGTTGCCCTCCTCGATGAGATCCACGAGGGCCAGGCCGCGATGGACGTAGCGTCGCGCGAGCTTCACCACCAGCCGCAGGTTGCTCGCGATCATGCGCACGCGGGGCCCATCGACGTAGTTGCGACCGCGGGCCTTTTGCACCCACGACTCCCAGCGCGGGGCGTGGCAGATGCCGCAGTCGCTCGCACAGAGTGCGTCATCGCGCAACACGAGGCGCCCGAAATGAACCTCTTCCTCCGGCGCGAGCAGTGGGGAGTCGCCGATCTCGGTCAGGTAGAGCCGTGCGGCGTCGAGGTCGGTCTCCGTGCCGGTGCCAAGCATCGCGATGAGGCGGGCACCGGCATCGGCGGAGACGACGTCCCCGGGGATAACCTCGTCGTTGGCCTCGAGTTCGAGGTCGTCCCTGCCGAGAGTGGTGGAGTCGAAGTCGATGGCTTCCGGAGTGTCTTCGGCGTCGAGGTCGGCGCCATCGTCGTGCTGCTGCGCGACGTCGGGCGTCGCGGCAGGTCCCGGCCCGGCGTGATTGCGGCGTCCCGCCCCGGTTCGATTGCCGTTGTTGCGAGCCACCGGGAGCCGGCCGAAGAGCGTCAGGACTTCGGCAGGTAGTCGAGTGGAGGAACCGGCTTGCCGTTGCGGCGAATCTCGAAGCGCAGCATCACTTCCCTTGCACCTGAGCTTCCCATCTCGGCGATCTGCTGGCCGGCAGCCACGTACGCGCCCTCGTTCACGAGGAGCTTGTCGTTGTGCGCGTAGGCGCTGAGGAACGTATCGTCGTGCTTGATGATGATAAGCTTGCCATATCCGATAAGTCCACTGCCGCTGTACACCACCTGGCCCGCCGCGGCCGCGTTGACCGGCTGCCCCGCTGCACCATTGATCACGATGCCGTAGCGTCCGCTCGTGCCCGAGGTCTGACGTACTTTTCCACGGGCCGGCCACTGCCATCGCGTCGCGCCGGCGAGACGCTGCGGTGCCGACGCTGATGGCGCGACACTGCCCGGCGGGGGCGAGGGCGCTGCCGCAGGTGCCGGCGCGGCGTCCGCGAGCGCCGGCTTCACACCCGATGCCGGAATCGGAGGCGGAAGCGCCGGTTGCGACGTTGCACCGGGCAGTGCGGCCGTTGCCGGGCGCGGAACCGGCGAAACGGACTCCGGCGGGCGCAGCAGTAGTCGCTGTCCGACCATAATGCGATCCGGCGAGGCGAGCGCGTTCCAGCCCGCAATCGCGCGGTAATCGAGACCATAGCGCCACGCGATCGAATAAAGTGTGTCGCCCCGCTCGACCACGTGTACCGGCGGGCGCACACCGGCGGTCGGGCGAGGCGCGCCGGCGGGGTGCGGGGATCTCGTCGACACCCCGGTCGATTGCGGCTCCGGCGCGCGCGAGACGACCGGTGCCAGGCCCCCGTCGGCGCACCCCCCGAGCAGGTGCAGCAGGATGGCGCTGACCGCAAGCGAGCGGATCGCCAGGTTCACGACAGCCCCTCGAGCAGCGGCACAAAGCTCACCTGGTCGAGGCTTTCCTCCCGGAACCCGCCGGGGTCACGCGTCATCAGCACGAGTTGCTGGCGGCCGGGCGCACCGACCGGCATGACCAGCCTGCCGCCGACCGCGAGTTGCTCCGGCAGGGCCGCGGGCACCGCGGGCGCGGCCGCGCTGACCACGATCGCATCGAAGGGTCCGTACTTCGGCCAACCGAGCGCGCCATCGCCATGGCGGACGCTGACGTTACGGATGCGCAGTGCGTGCAAACGTTCGCGCAGCCGCATAGCCAGTGCGGTGATGCGCTCGACGACGTAGACGCGCTCGGCCAGGCGCGCGAGGATCGCCGTCTGGTACCCGCAGCCCCCGCCCACCTCCAGAACGCGGCCGAGCGAGCCTTCGGCAATGACCGCCTGCGTCATCAGTGCCACGACGTAGGGCTGGGAGATGGTCTGCCCGAACCCGATGGGCAGGGCGGAATTCTCGTAGGCACGGCTGGCAAGCGCCTCGTCCACGAACAGGTGTCGCGGCGTGCTGCCGATCACGTCGAGCACGCGCTCCGACCGGATGCCCATGCCGCGGAGCTGCGCGACGAGTCGATCGCGAGCCCGCTGCGACGTCATCCCGATGCCGCGATGGTCAGCGATCATCCACCTGCATGCCGTTCAGCCAGTGCGCCACGGTCTCGAGCGCGGTGTAACGCGTCATGTCGACCTGCAGGGGTGTCACCGAGACGCAGCCCCGCCGCACGGCGTGGAAATCGGTGCCCGGGCCCTCGTCGACTTCCGGACCCGGCGGGCCGATCCAGTAGAACGGCCGGCCGCGCGGATCGGCGGATTTTATCACCGATTGTGAGCGATGCCGGTGCCCGAGGCGCGTGGCCTCGTAGCCTGCTATCGCGGTCAGCGGCCGATCCGGCACGTTCACGTTGAGGATGGTGTCGGCCGGCAATCGCCGGTTCCCCATGGCATGCACCAGCCGAGTCACGACCGCGGCGGCCGTCCGGTAATGGGTCGGATGTTCTCCGACCAGCGAAACAGCGAGCGCGGGGAAGCCGAGGAACCGCCCCTCCGTCGCCGCAGCGACCGTGCCGGAGTAGAGCACGTCGTCGCCAAGGTTCTCGCCGGCATTGATGCCGGAGACAACCATGTCCGGTTGCCGATCGAGCAGCCCGGTGATGGCCAGGTGTACGCAGTCGGTCGGCGTGCCGTTGACGACGTGATAGCCGTTGGCGCCGCGGGTAACCCGCACCGGCACGTCCAGCGTGAGCGAATTGCTCGCGCCGCTGCGATTGCGGTCGGGGGCGACGACCTCCACTTCCCCGAGCGTGGTGAGCGCTTCCGCCATGGCCGCCAGGCCCGGTGCCAGGTAGCCGTCGTCGTTGCTGAGCAGGAACAGCATGGGCGCCGGTCAGCGCGGACCGGTCAGCAGGAACTCGAGGAGTGCCTTCTGTGCGTGCAGCCGGTTCTCGGCCTCGTCCCACACGACGCTGCGGGGATGGTCGATGACGCCGGCGCTGACCTCCTCGCCGCGATGCGCGGGCAGGCAGTGCATGAACAATGCGTCAGCGGCGGCGCGGGCGAACAGCGCCTCGTCCACCTGGTACGGCCTGAAGGTGGCGAGCCGCGATTCGGACTCGGCTTCCTGGCCCATGCTCGCCCAGACGTCGGTGACGACCAGCGACACCCCGGAGACCGCCTTTCCCGGGTCGCGCTCGATGACCGCCGCCGTGCCCGCCTGCGCCAGCAGCGCCGGGTCCGGGTCATAGCCCTCCGGGCAGGCGACGCGAAGGTGGAAGCCGAGCAGCCGCGCCGCCTCGATCCAGGAGTTGCACATGTTGTTGCCGTCGCCCACCCAGGCGACGGTACGCCCGTGGATGGCGCCCAGGCGCTCCTCGAAAGTCAGCACGTCCGCCAGCACCTGGCAGGGATGATGACGGTCGGTCAGGCCATTGATGACCGGCACCCGGGAATAACGCGCGAAGGTCTCGATCTTCTCGTGCTCGAAGGTGCGGACCATGATGATGTCCACCATCCGCGAGAGCACCCGCGCGGTGTCCTCGATCGGCTCGCCGCGACCGAGCTGCGTGTCGCGGGGCGACAGGAAAATCGCCTGTCCGCCGAAATCCGCCATGGCGACCTCGAACGACACCCGCGTGCGCGTCGAGGACTTCTCGAACACCATGCCCAGCGTGCGGCCGCGCAGCGGCTCGTGCGCCTCGCGCCGGGCCCGCATCGCTTTCAGAACGCGCGCGCGCGCGAGCATCCGCTCGATCTCGGCCGGGGCGAGATCAGAGAGCGTGAGGAGGTGGCGGGGATTCATGCCGGCGCCAGCGCCTGCCGTACGAGCGCCACGGTGCGCTCCACGAGCAGGTCGGCTTCCTCTTCAGCCAGCACCAGCGGGGGCAGCAGCCGCACGACCCGCTCGGCGGTGACGTTGACCAGCACGCCGGCGGCGAGGCCCGCGCGCACGAGGTCGCCACACGGCTCGGCGAGTTCGATGCCGAGCATGAGGCCCTGCCCGCGCACCTCGCGCACGGCGTTGGTGCCTGCGAACGCCGCGCGGAAACCCGCCAGCATCCGCTCGCCCAGGCGCGCCGCCCGCTCGTGCATCCGCTCGCGCTCGAGCACCTCGACGGTCGCCAGCGCCGCGCTGCAGGCTAGCGGCGTGCCGCCGAACGTCGAGCCATGCTTGCCCGCCGTGAACAGACCGGCAGCGGGTCCGCGGGCAAGGCACGCGCCGATCGGCACGCCGTTGCCGAGTGCCTTGGCGAGCGTCATCACGTCCGGCACGACCCCTTCGTGCTGGGTGGCAAACCAGCGCCCCGTGCGGCACATGCCCGTCTGCACCTCGTCCAACATCAGCAGCCAGCCGTGCTCGTCGCACAGCTCTCGCAGGCCCGCCAGATACCCGGCAGGCGGCAACCGGACCCCGCCCTCGCCCTGCACCGGCTCGACGAGGACGGCGACGATGCCGCGGTGGCGCGCCCCCGCGGCACGCACCGCGTCGAGATCGCCGTACGGGACGTGCACGAACCCGGGCACGAGCGGCTCGAACCCGGCCTGGATCTTGGCGTTGCCGGTGGCCGACAGTGTCGCCATGGTCCGGCCGTGAAAACTGCCTTCGGCGCAGATAACCACCGGTGTGCCGATCCCCCGCGCATGCCCGTGCAGGCGCGCCAGCTTGATCGCGGCTTCGTTCGCTTCGGCGCCCGAGTTGCAGAAGAACGCGCGGTCCATGCCCGCGAGGGCGGTCAGCCGGACGCCGAGCGCCTCCTGCAGCGGAATCTCGTACAGGTTCGAGGTGTGCACCAGCGTCTGCGCCTGCCGGGCGATTGCCGCCGCCACCTCGGGGTGCGCGTGCCCCAGGTTGCAGACCGCCACGCCGCTGACGCCGTCGAGATAGCGGTTGCCGGCCTCATCCCACAGCCAGGCGCCCTCCCCGCGCACGAACCGCACCGGCAGGCGCTGGTAGTTCGGCATCAGTGCGTCGGCGGTGTTCATGGGCGGGGGCTTCCGGAAGCGAGGGCCAGAAATGGCGAGCCCGGCCGCGAGGCCGGGCTCGGATGCTGCGCGGATTATGGTACTGCGAACCGGGTCAGAACGGCAGGCCGTGGCTCGCCCCGCCCATGAACAGGAGCATGGGGATGGAAAGCATCGTGTTCGTCCGCGACGCCAGGAACGCGATACGGCGGGCCTTGCCCTTTTCCGCATCGGTCGCCGGCACGATGCCGAGCAGCTTCTTCTGGTTCGGCCAGATGAGTACCCAGACGTTGAAAAGCATGATCGTGCCGAGCCAGGCGCCCACGCCGATGGCCGTCAGCTGTGCATTGCTCTGCCCGACCCCGAGCGTGAACGCCCCGTGGAGTCCGTAGTGCGGAGCCGCCGCCAGGTAGGCCGCGCCCGACAGCCACGTCACGACCGCCGCCCAGCGGAAGTACAGCAGCGCCCGCGGAGCCACATACTTGTTGATGGCCGCCGGCCCTGGGCCATCCTTGTCGGCGTTGGCCGCGGCAATCGACGGCACCTGGACGAAATTGAAGTAGTACAGCAATCCGATCCACATCACGCCGGCCAGGTAGTGCAGCCAGCGATCGAGCGCCAGGAAAGATGTCAGCGCATCCATTGAAGGTTCCCCCGGTTTCTGGAACGCCAGCGCCTCAGGCGATGGCCTTGACGACGAAAATCAGGATGACCGAAAGCACCAGGCCAGCGGCCACGGTACCGGTGAGCGTGTCGAGCGGATTCATCGCGCGTCCCCTCCATGCCCGACCCGCCGGCGGCACACCGCGCACCGCGTCCGGGGCAGGTCCGTTAGAATCAGGCCATTCTCTGCCAACCTGCGCGCGGGCCGCAAGGGTCGCGCCGACCGCCACCGGCATGGACGGCATCGAAATCGCCCTGTTTGCCGCGCGCATGACCGCCGCCTGCGAGGAGATGGGGGCGTGCCTGCGCAACGCCGCATTCTCGCCCAACATCCGCGAACGGCTGGACTATTCCTGTGCCGTGTTTGCGCCCGACGGCCGCCTCAGCGCGCAGGCGGCGCACATCCCGGTGCACCTGGGGAGCATGGCCTACGCGATGCGGGACGTGGTCGGCGCCTGCGACTGGTCGCCCGGGGATCTGCTGCTGCTGAACGATCCCTTCCTCGGCGGCACCCACCTGCCGGACGTCACCGTCGTCACGCCGGTGTTCCATGGCAAACACCTCGTGGCCTTCGTCGCCAACCGTGCGCACCACGCGGACATCGGGGCCGACGCGCCCGGGTCGATGCCGCTCAGCACCCGCCTCGAGGACGAGGGCATCGTGATCGCACCGACCCTGCTCGCGCGCGCCGGGCGGACCGACGCGGTGTTCCTGGACGCCATGCTGGCGCGGCTGCGGGACCCGGCGGCATCGCGCGGCGACTTCGCGGCGCAGGCTGCGGCCGCCGCCACCGGCTGCGCGCGCATAGGCGCGCTCGTGAAGGATCTCGGAACCGGCGGCTACGCGCGCGCGCTCGCGGCGCTAGACGCCTATGGCGGAACGCTCGCGCGCTCCGGGCTGGCCGTGCTGCCGTTCGGGCACTACCGTTTCGCCGACGTCCTCGACGACGACGGCGCGGGAACGCGTGATCTGCCCATCCTGGTGGACATCGCGGTCGATACCACCGGCGTCGAGGTCGACTTCGCGGGCACCGCGCCGCAGGCGCCCGGCAACGTCAACTGCCCGCTGTCGGTCGCGGCGGCGGCTGTCTACTACGTGTTCCACGCGCTGATGCCGGCGCAGACGCCGCTGTGCGCGGGCGCACTGGCCCCCGTACGGCTGCGCGCGCCGCGCGGGAGCCTCGTGAACGCCCTGCGCCCGGCCGCCGTCGCGGCCGGCAACGTCGAGACCAGCACCCGGATCGTCGACACCGTTCTCGGTGCGCTGGCGGACGCGCTCCCGGCGCGCATTCCGGCCGCGAGTCACGGCAGCATGAACAACGTCGCCATGGGCGGACGGACCTGGGCCTACTACGAGACCATCGGCGGCGGCGGCGGCGCGCACGCGGGCGCAGCGGGCCAGAGCGGCGTGCAGACCCACATGACCAACACCCTGAACACGCCCATCGAGGTGCTCGAATCGACCTGGCCGCTGCGCGTGCGCCATTACGGCCTGCGACGCGGCTCCGGCGGCGCGGGGCTGCACCCTGGCGGCGACGGCCTCGTGCGCGAGTACGAATTCCTGGAACCCACGCGGGTCACCGTGCTGGCCGAACGGCGCTGGCACGCACCCTGGGGCCTGGCCGGCGGTGCCTCCGGGGCGCGCGGCCGCACCCTGCTCGACGGCCGCGAACTGCCCCCCAAGGTCGCGCTGGACGTGCCCGCCGGCGCGCGCCTGCGCGTGGAGTCCGGAGGCGGCGGCGGCTGGGGCGCGCCCGGCGACCTTCCGTCGGGGGACGGCCGGGCTTAGACTTCCGTCTCGGCCGCCACCCCGGCCAATCCGAGGACACAACAGTCATGCAGGACATAATCGAGCAACTGAAGATCACGATCGCGGAGAATCCCATCCTGCTGTTCATGAAGGGATCGCCGGAAGCGCCCCAGTGCGGGTTCTCGATGCGAACGGTCGAGGCCCTGAAGGGCTGCGGGGTGCAATTCGCCTACGTCGACATTCTGTCGAACCCCGAGGTGCGAAAGTCGCTTCCGCAGGTCTCCAACTGGCCGACCTTCCCGCAGCTGTTCATCAATGGCGAACTGGTCGGCGGCTGCGATATCACCCTCGAGCTGTACCAGAGCGGCGAGCTGCAGCAGATGGCGCAGGCCGCCGTCCCCGGGCAGTAGCGGTCGCCGGCTCAGTCGCCGGCCTCCATCGCCTTCCACACGCAACGGCCGCCACTCGCTTTGTCGATCGCGGCCAGGCGCGCCGCGTGCGCGAGCCTTTCCTCCTCGCCCGCCGTCACTACCCGCAGGTCCGGCCAGCGCTCCCGGCGCACGGTCGCAGTCGCGCCCGCTGCCGCCATTCCGGGCCCGGCATCGAGCGTGAGCGCGGCCTGCCCGCCCGTCATCGCGAGGTAGACGTCCGAGAGGATCTCGGCGTCCAGCAGCGCGCCGTGCAGCGTCCGTGCCGAGTTGTCGACCTCGTAGCGCCGGCACAGCGCATCGAGACTGTTGCGCTGCCCCGGATGCAGCCGGCGCGCGAGTTCCAGCGTGTCGAGCACCGTGCAGTACCCTGTGAACCGGGCCGCCGCGGCATCCAGGCGCGCGAGTTCGGAGTCCAGGAAGCCGAGGTCGAAAGGCGCGTTGTGGATGATGACCTCGGCGTCGCGCACGAAGTCGAGCAGTGCTCCGACGACGTCGGCGAACCGCGGCTTGTCGCGCAGGAACTCGTCGGTCAGCCCGTGTACCTCGACCGCGCCGATGTCCACCCCGCGCTCCGGATTCAGGTAGCGGTGGAAGCTGCGTCCGGTGCGCCGGCGGTTCACGAGTTCGATGCAGCCGATCTCGATGATCCGGTGTCCCGCCTCCGGCTCGAGCCCCGTCGTCTCCGTATCGAGCACTACCTGCCGCATGCGAACCTCCCCGCCCGTTCAGCGGTCGACCAGCGCATCGATCGCACCCGTCGCCAGCCCGTCGACCAGTTCGTTTTCCGGGTGGCCGCTGTGCCCCCGCACCCAGTGCCACTCGACCCGGTGCCGTGCAGCCGCCTCGTCGAGCCGCTGCCACAGGTCGACGTTCTTCACCGGTTTGCCGTCGGCCGTCTTCCAGCCCTTGCGCTTCCAGGTCCTGATCCAGTCGGAAATGCCGTTCTTGACGTACTGCGAGTCGGTCACCAGCCGCACGCGACTCGGGCGTCGCAGCGCCTCGAGCGCCTGGATCGCGGCGAGGAGTTCCATCCGGTTGTTGGTCGTCGCGGGTTCCGCGCCGGACAGCATCCTCTCCTTGTCGCGCGCGCGCATCAACACTCCCCATCCGCCCGGCCCGGGATTGCCGCGGCAGGCCCCGTCGGTCCAGATCTCCACCAGATCGTCCACGTCGGCTTTCACGGGCAGCGGTTCCCGGAGCTCGACGCGACGCGCGTGGAGGGCTCGGCGAGGCCCGCGGCGATCAGGCTGCGGCGCATCTTCCAGCGCGCGCGCGTAGGCGTCATCGGCATGAGCCGCTTGCGACCGACGACGCACCACGCGGCGCCCAGGCCCGGCCAGCAGTACGCGCCGAGACGTTCCATGAAAGCGAGCCGACGCTGCAGGCGCTCGCCGCCGAACGGCGGCCGGAAACACACGCTGTAGCCGCTCTCGATGTCGAAGCCGAGCACGCGGAGCCAGTCTTTCACCCGCGCCAGGCTGTAGAAACGTCCCGCCCAGGGCGGCTCGGCGCGCCACGCGTGCGCGAGGCGCCACAGACCCCACAGGCTCCAGGGATTGAAGCCGAGTATCACGACATGCCCTTCGGGGATCAGGATGCGCTCGACCTCCCGCAGGACCTGATGCGGGTCCGCCTCGAACTCCAGCACGTGAGGAAGCACTGCCACGTCCACGCTGTCCGGAGCGATTGGCAACGCCGATGCCGCGCAGCGCAGAGCGGCCGCGGCGGCGCCACTGCCGTCGACGTCGAACTCGATCCGGTGACCGATGCGCGAGGCAGCGAGCAGCGAACGATCGTCGTAGCCGCCGATTTGCACGATGTGATAACCGAACAGATTCGGCAGGCAGCCCGCGACGGCTGCATGTCCGGTCTCGCAGAGCAGGCGGCCTGGCACGGAGTCGAGCCAACGTCGCAGACGCGTACGCAACGATTGCTCGATACTCGTGGCAGTCATGACGACACCCTGGCGACTTTCGTGGCACCGATGCCTCAGCGAGACCCGCAAGCCACGAGAGGCGGCCGCTAATGTAACGGCGCGGCCCGCAGGGCGCCACGGCCGGAATGCTTGACGCCCCCTGCAGCCCCTCACACCATTACGCCCCATGCGTCCAGGACCTTCACGGCCAGGGTGGGCTTTTGTCGCGCTTTTGGCATCGCTCGCGAGCGGCTGCACGATTCCGATCGCGCTCTCGCCGCCGACCGCCACGCCGGCCGCCGAGTCCGTGCCGCCCGTCCAGGCATCGATCGCGCAACCCGTGCAGCCGGCGCCCGAGCCCGCGCCGGTCGTGGCCGCACCCGTCGGCGATCTTTGGCAGCGCGTGCAGGAGGGCCTCGCACTCGAGCGCCCGCGCAAGCCGGACGTCGCGCGCGAGATCGCCTGGCTGTCGCGACATCCGCGCTATCTCGAGCGCATCTCGGGCAATGCGCGACCGCTGCTCCATCATGTCATGGAGCACGTCGAGCGGCGCGGCATGCCGGTGGAAGTCGCCCTGCTGCCGATCATCGAGAGCGGTTACCAGCCGGGCGTGTACTCGCCGAACCGCGCCGCCGGCATCTGGCAGTTCATTCCCGGCACCGGGCGCCGCTACGGCTTGCGCCAGGATCACTGGTACGACGGCCGCCGCGATCTGGTGGCGTCCACCGCCGCGGCCCTCGACTACCTCGGCGCTCTGCACGAACGGTTCGGCGACTGGCACCTCGCGTTCGCCGCCTACAACTGTGGCGAACTGACGATCGAGCGCGCCCGCAGCCGCAACAGGCATCGCGGGCGGCCGACCGATTTCTGGTCGCTCGATCTGCCGAAGGAGACCCGCATCTTCCTGCCCAGGCTGCTGGCGGTCGCCGAGGTGATTTCCGATCCCGCGCGCTACGGGCAGCGCTTGCAGGCGATTCCGGATGCCCCGTACTTCGTTGGCGTCGAGGTGGCGGGTCGGGTGGCGCTGCGCGACGTCGCACGACTCGCGGGCGTGCCGCACGAGGAGATCGCGGTACTGAACGCCGCGCACCTGCGCGGGGTCACCGCGCCCGGGGGGCCGCACCGCCTGCTCGTGCCCGTCGCGCACGCGGAGCCGCTGCGCGTCGCGCTCGCCGCGTCGCCGCCGCCCTCGAGCCATCCCGAACGCCACCACCGGATCGCGGATGGCGAGACGCTCGGCGGCATCGCCGCGCGCTACGGTACGAGTGTCGAGGCACTGCGCGCGGCGAACGGACTGCGCGGCAACGCGATCCGTGCCGGCCGGGATCTGGTGATTCCGGGCGAAACCTCGAACCCGCCCGCGCTGGCCGCCGCGGGTCGCGCCGCCGACCAGCCGGGTCCGGCGGCTTCGAAGACCGGCGCAGTCCACGTCGTCGGACCGGGCGACTCGCTGTGGGAGATCGCGCGCATGCACGACCTGCGGGTCGGCGAGCTGGCCGCATGGAACGGACTGCACCGCGGCAGCGTCCTCCACCTGGGCCAGAGGCTGAAGCTGCACCCGCCCGCCGACCCGGGGCCGGCCCTGGCCGCGCAGCTGTCGCCCGCCGCTCCGGAAGGTGACCGACGTCAGTTGAGCTATCGCGTGCGCTCGGGCGATTCGCTCTGGAAGATCGCCCGCCAGTTCGACGTGCGGGTCGAAGATCTGTTGCGCTGGAACAACCTGCCACGACGGGCAAAGCTGCAGCCCGGGCAGGAACTGCTCATCTTCGTGCTCGCCGGAAACCCCGACGACCGGCAACCGGCCTGACCGGGCAGTGGCTGGCGCCCCGGCGCGGGTGCGTGGTTTATGATGGCGCCGGAATGAGACTCCTCCGCGCTTTCGGCCTCCGGCCGGCACGTCGCCGCCGGCGACCGCGATGCCCGCCAGGGTCTGTCCCATGAACCCGTTCGTTCGCGGCCTGCGCGCAATCGTCCGGGAAGTGGTCCGCGCGCTGTGGCGCGTCCGGGTCGAGGGGCTGGAGAACTACCACGCCGCCGGCCCGCGCGTGCTCATCATCGCCAACCACGTCTCGTTGCTCGACGGGGTGCTGTTCTACCTGTTCCTGCCCGAGCGCCCCACGTTCGCCATCAACACCCTGATGGCGCGCAAGCGCGTGTTCCGGCCGTTCCTCGCGTTCGTCGACCTGTTCCCCCTCGACCCGACCAATCCGCTGTCGACGAAGTCGCTCATCCGCTTCCTGCGCCAGGACCGCAAGGCGGTGATCTTCCCGGAGGGCCGCATCACGGTTACGGGCTCGCTGATGAAAATCTACGAGGGCCCGGGAATGGTCGCCGACCGGGCCGAGGCGACCGTACTGCCGGTCGGCATCGAGGGCCCTCAGTACACGCCGCTGTCCTACCTGAAGGGCCGCCTGCGCCGACGCTGGTTCGCGCCGATCCGCATCCGCTTCCTGCCACCCGAGCGCCTCGTGCTGCCAGGGGATCTGCAGGGCCACGAGCGCCGCAAGGCGGCGGCGGCCGCGCTCGAACGCATCATGTACCGCATCGCGTTCGAGAACTGCGACTACCGTACGACGCTGTTCCAGGCGCTGCTCGACGCAATGGGCCGCCATGGCGGCAACCACGTCATCGTGGAGGACATCAACCGCAATCCGCTGACGTTCCGCCAGCTCGTGACGCGGGCGTTCATCCTCGGCGGCCACATGCAGCGCTGCACACGGCCCGGGGAGAATGTCGGCGTACTGCTGCCGAACGTGGCGGCGACCGCGGTGTGCTTCTTCGCCCTCCAGAGCCGCGGCCGCGTGCCGGCGATGCTCAATTTCACGTCGGGCCCGCAGATGCTGGTGGCGGCCTGCGAGACCGCGCAGATCCGCGTCGTCTACACCTCGCGGCGCTTCATTGAAAATGCCGGCCTGCAGTCCGCCGTTGCCGTGCTCGGCGAGCGGCTGCAGGTCGTCTACCTGGAGGATCTGCGGGCGGCGATCGGGCCGCTCGCGAGGGTTGCCGGCCTGCTCGCCGGCCGCCTTCCGAACCTGGTCTACCGCCTGCAGGTACGCAACCGCGATCCGGACGCCGCCGGCGTCATCCTGTTCACGTCGGGCTCCGAGGGCATCCCCAAGGGTGTCGTCCTGTCGCACGCGAACCTGCTCGCCAACCGCGCCCAGATGCAGATGCTCATCGACCTGTCGCTGTCCGACATCGTGTTCAACTGCATGCCGGTATTCCATTCTTTCGGGCTGACCGGCGGACTCATCCTGCCACTGCTCGACGGCGCCCGGGTGTTCTTCTATCCGTCACCGTTGCACTACCGCATTATCCCTGAACTGTGCTACGAGCTCGGCGCGACGGTACTGTTCGGCTCCAACACGTTCCTCGCCGGCTACGCCCGCTACGCGCACCCCTACGACTTCTACTCGCTGCGCTACGTCGTCGCGGGCGCGGAGAAGCTGCAGGAGGACACCCGTCGCACCTGGGCCGATCGCTTCGGCATCCGCATCTTCGAGGGCTACGGCGCGACCGAGGCCAGCCCGGTGATCGCCGTCAACACGCCGATGGCGAACAATCCGGGCACGGTCGGGCGCTTTCTCACCGGCATCGAGCACTACCTGGAGCCGGTCGAAGGCATCCCGGATGGCGGGCGCCTGGTGATTCGCGGACCGAACGTCATGAAGGGCTACCTCTTCCATGGACACGATCGGCTCGCGCCACCGTGGACCGAGCGCGGGCCGGGCTGGTACGACACCGGCGACATCGTGCGCGTGGATGCCGACGGCTACGTCAGCATCATCGGGCGTGCCAAACGTTTCGCGAAGCTCGGCGGGGAGATGGTGTCCCTGACCACCGTCGAGGAACTCGCCGCGGCCACGTGGCCGGACGCCGTGCATGCCGCCCTCGCCGTCGCCGACAAGAGCAAGGGCGAGCAGATCGTGCTGCTGACCGACCGGCGCGGCGCCGAGCGGCGTGACCTCGTGGAAGCCGTCCGCCGTCTCGGCACCAGCGAACTGACCATCCCCCGCAGGGTCCTGGTGGTCGACACCGTGCCGGTGCTCGGTACGGGCAAGATCGACTACCGGGCGGCACTCGACCTCGTGCGCGACAATTCGTGACGGCGCCCGGGACCGCGGACGGAAAGCCCGGCGGCGCGCCGACGCCGATCCTGCTCGCCCGCGTGAACGAGCGCGTGTATCGCGTGCTCGCGACCGGCGGCCGCCACGTCGGCATGCTCAAGCTCGCGAACGGTGCCTGGAAGTTCAAGGCGATCGGCTACGAACCCGACGGCCGGATCGTGCCCGGCGGCGGGCCGCTCACTCACCGGCACGACACCATCGTCAGCGGACCGGACGCCGTGGAACTGGCCGCGGCGCTGGGCGAGGTCATCGGTGATCCGTGATCCGTGATCAGTGATCAGTGATCAGTAGATCGTTGCCGAAGTACCGTGTCCGAATCACGGATCACGATTCACGGATCACGGCTCGAGAACCGCTCCCGCAACACGTTCTTCTGCACCTTTCCCATGGCGTTGCGAGGCAGCTCGTCGAGCACCACTATCCGCCTCGGCACCTTGTAGCCGGCGAGCTCGGCCCGCGCCTGCGCGACGAGCGCGCCCGGGTCGGGGCGCGGCCCGCCCGGCCGCGGCACCACGACCGCGGTCACCGCCTCGCCGAAGTCGGCGTGCGGCACACCGAAGACTGCCGACTCGCCGACCCCGGGCAGGCGATCAAGCACCAGTTCAACCTCCTTCGGATACACGTTGTACCCGCCGGTGATGACCAGGTCCTTCGCGCGCCCGACGATCGATACGTAGCCGTTCGCGTCGATGCGCCCCAGGTCACCGGTGCGGAACCAGCCGCCGGGCGCGAAGTCCGCGCTCGTGCGGCCCGGCATGCCCCAGTAGCCCCGGAACACGTTCGGGCCGCGCACGTGGATCTGACCGGTCTCGCCCGTGCCGAGCGCGCGATCGGCGTCGTCCGCCACGCGGACTTCCACCTCCGGCAGGGGCAGCCCGACGGTGCCGGCGATGCGGTCGCCGGCGATCGGGTTGGAGGTGTTCATGCCGGTCTCCGACATGCCATAGCGCTCCAGGATGGCGTGACCGGTGCGCTCGCGGAAGGCGTGGAAGGTCTCTTCCAGCAGCGGCGCCGATCCGGAAATGAACAGGCGCATGCCGGCGCACGCGGCTCGATCCAGTCCGGGCTCGGCGAGCAGGCGCGAGTAGAAGGTCGGCACGCCCATCATCACCGTGCAACGCGGCAGGAGCGCGAGCACGGTGCGCGCGTCGAACGCCGCCAGGAAGTACATCGGGCTGCCGTTCAGGAGCGCGCAATGCGAGGCGACGAACAGCCCGTGCACGTGGAAAATCGGCAGCGCGTGCAGCAGCACGTCTCCTGGCCGCCACCCCCAGACCCGATGCAGCGTGCGAGCGTTGGAGGCGAGATTGCCGTGGGTGAGCATCACGCCCTTGGGGCGCCCCGTCGTCCCGGAGGTGTAGATGAGGCTGGCGACGTCGTCGCGGGCCGCCGGATGGATCGGTGCGTCGGGCGCCGCGCAGTCCGCTTCCGCGCCGAATACTCCGCCCCCGTCGGCGTCGAGTTCGACGACCTGGCAGCGCCGGGCATGCGCCTGCGCCAGTTCGCGCACCTGCGTCGCATTCGCCGGATCGCTCACGAACAGCGCCGGCGACGCATCCTGCAGGAAGTGCGCGAGTTCGCCGCGCCGGTAGGCGAGGTTCAGGGGCAGGTATATGAACCCGGCACGCAGGCAGGCGAGATACAGCATCAGGGCCCGCGTCGACTTGCCGACCTGCACCGCCACGCGATCGCCCGGCACGACGCCTCGCGCGAGCATCGCGTTGGCCAGCCGCGCACTGCCCGAGTACAGGTCGGCGTAGGTGCACGCCACCGACCCGTCGGCCCGCAGCAACGCCGGCGCATCGGCCTGCCCCGCGGCATCCGCCAATTCCTCGAAGAGACTGGAACTCATGCCCGGCCTCCCTTCGCGGGCAGCGCCATCGCACCGGCCCGGGGGCGCACGCGCGTCGCCCGGTTGACCGGCTGCAGCAACCGCCCGAGCAGTCGGTCCATCAGGACCGTGTCGGGCCGCCGCCGCAGGGTGCCGCAGAACGAGGTGTCTGCCGGCACGAACGGGTAGCAGCCCAGCCGCCGCAGCGCCGACCCATCGAGCGGCCTGTCGGCCAGGGTCCCGATCCAGGCGCGCCGCGCGAGCGGATCGGCGTCGCGTCGGGCAACCGGGTCCTGCGCGCCACGCAACGCGCGCGCTTCCATGGCCAGGGACCCGGGCGCTGGCGCCGGGCGGGTCAGCGGCGGCCGTGAGCGCACAGGACGCGCGCGACGGGGTGCCACGGGGAAGTACTCGGGCAGGTCGGGGCGGACCGGCCCGGCACCGGGGCCACCCGGAGTGATCGACAGTTGCGTTCTGCTAGTCACACGCGCGCCGGCCAGCAGCACTTCGGCGAACACGCCGCTGCGCCCGGGCGAAGACGTCAGACGCGCCGCGTGCGGGAGCTCGAAGGGCGGCATCGGGTCCCCGAGCGCGGCGGGCGGCGCGTCTCGCCCGTCCCCCCGTCAGAACTTCTCGACCCAGGGCCGCACATCGAGCTCGAACGTCCAGGCGCTGCGGTGCTGCCGGTGCAGATCGAGGACCGCGTCGGCGATGGCCTCCGGCGCGAGCAGTCCGTCGGGCGGCCGCTCGGCCGCGAGCGGCGCCCGGCGCTCCGACCGGATCTGGCCGTCGACGATTACATGCGCCACGTGCACGCCCTGCGGGCCGAGTTCGCGGGCCATGCTCTGAGCCAGCGCGCGCAGCCCGAACTTGCCCACCGCGAGATTGGCGAACCCGGCGCCGCCGCGCAGCGAGGCCGTGGCGCCCGTGAAGACGATGGTGCCGTGGGCCCTGGGCAGCATGCCGCGAGCCGCGGCGCGGCCGAGGAGGAAGCCGCCCAGACAACCGACTCGCCAGCAGCGCTCGAAATCCTCCGCCTCGATGTCGACCACGTTGCGCCGGACGAAGGCACCGGCGTTGTAGACGACGAGATCGGGCGCACCGAGCTCCGCGGTGACCTGCGCGTACAGGGAGTCGACGTCGCGCTCGCGCGTCGCGTCACATCCATACCCGCGCGCGGTGCTGCCGAATTCCTCGGCCATCTCCGCGACCCGCGCGCCATCGCGCGCGGCGAGGGCCACCTTCATGCCCGCCGACGCGCAGCGGCGTCCCAGCGCCAGCCCGAGCCCCGGCCCGGCGCCGAGGATCAGCGCCACCTGTCCGTCCAGTTCCTGTGCCGCCATCGCAGCCTCCCGACCCGCAGGCCGGGATTATATGCCCGCCGGCACGACTTCAGCGCTCGCCGGTCAGCGGCACGAACCTGACCGGCAGCACGCGGCGCGCATCGGTCGTGCCCGTGGCGCCCTTGTCGATCACGAGCAGCTGCTGGATGTCCCAGGCCTCGCCCACCGGCACGACCAGGCGCCCGCCGGGCGCGAGCTGGTCCACCAGCGGCTGCGGCACGTGATCGGGCGCGGCGGTGACCACGATGGCGTCGAACGGCGCGTGCTCGGGCCAGCCGGCATAGCCGTCGCCGACCTGCACGTGCACGCGGTCGTAGCCCAGCTGCGCGAGCACCTTCGCGGCCTGCTCACCCAGCGGCGCGACGATCTCGATGCTGTAGACCTCCACGCCCAGCTCGGCGAGCACGGCAGCCTGATAGCCGGAGCCAGTGCCGACCTCCAGCACCCGCATGCCCGGACGCGGGCGCAGCAACTCGGTCATCAGGGCGACGATGTAGGGTTGTGAAATCGTCTGGTCGTGCCCGATCGGCAGGGGCGTGTCGGCATAGGCGCGGGCGCGGCGCGCCGCGGGCACGAACTCGTGCCGCGGCACCCTCAGCAGCGCGCCGGCGACGGCGTCGGACAACGCGGGTATGCCGGTCTCGCCGGCGGTTGCGGCGAACCCGGCCTGCACCTGTGCCACCATCGCCTCGCGTTCGTGCATGCCGCTGCCTCCCGCGCCCGCAGCAGTCGCCCACACGAGCAGCCCCGAGATGGCGCTGCGGATGCGTTCGCATAGGTGCGCGTCCATGGGAGCAAGGATGAACGCGTTCCGCGCGCCGATCCGTGAGCCGGATCAGGACCCGGGCACCGCCCGCCCGGCGACCGAGGCGAGGTGGTGGGCGAGGCGCGTCGTCTCGGGCAGCCGGTAACGGGGCGCGCAGGCCAGGACGTGACGGATCGCGCCGCGCAACGATACCCGGTGGCCGATTGACACGTAGACCGGAGCCACGCCGGTGCGGGTGCGGAGGGCGGCACCCACCGTTTGGCCGCGGTCGCGAAGCGCTCGCCAGCGGCCGCGTTCCGGTGGCAGGGGCGAGTGCGCCCCCACCAGCAGGCTCTTGGCTACGCCGATCGAGGGCAGGTCGAGCAGGACGCCCAGATGACAGGCGAGGCCGAAGCGGCGCGGATGCGCCAGCCCCTGGCCGTCGCAGAGAACCAGGTCGGGGAGGATCCGCAGGCCGCGCAGGGCGTCGAGCACGGCCGGCAGTTCGCGGAACGACAGCAGTCCGGGGACATACGGAAACGCGGTCGGCCGCCGTGCGACCGCGCTGTCTAGCGGTTCCAGCCCGGGGAATGCCAGCACAACTACCGCCGCGCGCGTCACCGCGCCGTCCTCCTCGAAGCCGACGTCGACGCCGGCGACACGCCGCAGCGGCCCGATCGCATCCGCGGTCACGACGCGCCCCTGCAGTCGCCGCTGCAGGGCGATGGCGGCCGCCACCGACAGGTCCCAACGATGCCGGACCGCGAGTCTCACGAACCCGGCGCGGCGGCGAGCATCGCCAGCACGTCCTCGAGCAGCGCCGCCGCGAGCCGGGCGCCCTTGACCGCCGAGGCGCGCGTGGGATCGCCATTGACGCCCGACGGCGTGTAGTTCGGCGCCGCCGGATCACGGCGGTTGAACAGCCCCCGCACGATGCGGACCGGGGAGCCGACTGCCCGCTCCATCCGCACCAGCTGCGGCGCGATCGCGAGCACGAGCGAGGTCTCCATCTCGTCCGCGTGGCCGCCGTAGGCCTGCTCCTCGATGTCGCGGCGCACGTCGGCGAGGCGAGGCCCGGCGTAGACGTTGACGAGCTGCACCGGCGGATCGGGCCGCGCCTGCGCGAGCGCCGCCTCGAGCGGCTCGATCGTGCTGATGCCCGTGTTCAGGATCGCGATCCGGCCTGCGCCGGCGCGGGCGATGCCCTCCAGCACCTCGACGACCACCGCCATGAACGTCCCCCGCGACAGGCTGTTGCTTCCGGGGTAGTCCACGAACACGGGGTAGTAGCCGTAGCCGAGCGTCGGCCACACGAGCGAGTCGAGGCGTGCGCTGACCTGCCCGGCGAGCCACTCCGCCTGCAGCGCATCGGTGCCCAGCGGCAGGTGGTAGCCATGCTCCTTCGACTGCGCTCCGATCGGCAGCAGCGCGAGCGCGCCCCCCGCCAGTCGCGCCTCGACCTCGGGCCAGGCGAGGTCGGCGACGTGATGGGGACGCGGGCCGGCGGCGATCATTCAAATCCTCCCGCGCTGCTGCCATGATGGCCGGCACCCGCAGCCCGCGAGATCCCGACATGGACCGCCTCCGGCAGAAGATTCGCGACGTTCCCGATTTCCCGAAACCCGGCATCGTCTTCAAGGACATCACGCCGCTGGTGAAGGATCCGGCCGCGCTGCGGCTGGCGGTCACCCTGCTCGTGCAGCCCTTCCTCGGCGCGGGCCTCTCGGCGGTGGCCGGCATGGAGGCGCGCGGTTTCATCTTCGGCGCGCTCGCGGCCCATGACCTGGGCATCGGCTTCGTGCCGCTGCGCAAGCCCGGCAAGCTGCCCTACGACGTGCAGGCCATCGCCTACGATCTGGAATACGGCTCGGCGGCACTGGAGGTGCACGTCGATGCGTTCGGCCCGCGCGACCGCGTGCTGGTCGTGGACGATCTCCTCGCCACGGGTGGCACCGCGGCGGCGAGCTGCGAATTGATCGAGCGCCTCGGCGCGACGGTCGTCGCCTGCGCGTTCGTGGTGGAGCTCGATTTCCTCGCCGGCCGGCAACGGCTCGCGAGCCGGCAGGTGCATGCCCTGCTGCACTACTGAGCCGGTCCGCGACGCCTGCATCGGCCCCTAGGTCCCGTCGTCGACCGGCGTGCCGCAGGCGCGCTGCAGGCGATCGGCGATGGCCGCCCAGGCGGCGACCGACGGCGGGACTTCCACCAGGATCCCGCAGACGCCGGCAGCGTCCAGTTCGCGCAGCGCGGCGTACAGGTCGCGGGCCGCGCGCGCGGGGTCCGCGGGCAGGCGGACGCAGGCCGCCGCCTCCGCATATGCCCGGGTGAAGCAGAGCACGCCGACCGGCCCGGCCGCGGTCGCGATCGCGGCGCGCAGCCCGGCGGCCGGCACGAGCCGCGCCGGCGTGCGCGGCGCGTAGTGGCTCGGCACCTGTCCGGGCACCACCGCGTCCGCGGCCCCGCCGGTGCCAACGGGCAGGCCGCTCGTGGCGGCGAGCGTGTCCGCGGCGAGCATGCCCGCCCGCAGCAGTACCGGGGCCTCGCCCAGGCAACTCACGATCGTCGATTCGATGCCGACGCGACACGGCCCGCCGTCGAGACAGAAGGGCGTCTCGGCCCCGAACTCGGCGCGCACGTGCGCCACGGTCGTGGGACTGACGTGGCCGTAGCGGTTGGCCGATGGCGCCGCGAGTCCGCCGCCGAAGCGCTCGAGCACCCGTGTCGCGAGCGGCTGGTCGGGCACCCGGACGGCGACGCTCGCCTGGCCGGCGGTGATCCAGTCGCCCACGCGCGGTGCGCGCGGCAACACCAGCGTCAGCGGGCCGGGCCAGTGGCGGGCCGCCAGCCGCCGCGCGTAGTCCGGGACGCGCAGGCACCAGTCGTCGAGCGCAGCCGCGGCGGCGAGGTGGACGATCACCGGTCGCGATGCCGGCCGGCCCTTCAGCGCGTAGATGCGGGCGACCGCGTCGCGGTCATCGGCATCCCCGGCCAGCCCGTACACCGTCTCGGTCGGAAGCACGACGAGGCGGCCGGCGCGCAGTTCGGCGCAGGCGCGCTCGATGCCGGCGGAAACGGCGTCGTGGCAGCTTTCGGTCACGGGTGCCGGGCCGGCGGCCGGGGCCCGGGCTCCCCTGCGGCTGCCCGCCGGTCAGCCGGCAGGCACCTGCCAGCGGTAGATCCGGGCGGGCGGGATGTTGCGCAGTTCGATCCCGATGGCGGGCTG
Organism: uncultured Gammaproteobacteria bacterium; assembly: GCA_964404305.1. Classification (GTDB taxonomy): domain Bacteria; phylum Pseudomonadota; class Gammaproteobacteria; order JADZEE01; family JADZEE01; genus CAYOJP01. The sequence continues at coordinate 11,674 of CAYOJP010000007.1, read as the reverse complement.
GCCCAGCACCGGTCGCGACACGTCGGCGACGTGACCGCGCACCTGATAGGCGACAAAGCGTCCGCCGGGCGCGAGCACGGAGCGAATCCGTTCGACGATGCGTCGGGCGACCGGGTGCGGGATGGTGGAGAAGGGGATGCCCGAGATGACTGCATCGACGCGACCGAGCAGCCCGTGCACCGACAGCTGGTCGGCCAGGGCTTCCGCCGAGCCTTCGTGCACGAGCAGTCGCGGATCGCCCATCCGGCGAAGCCCGTCGGCGAAGAGCGGATCCAGTTCGATGGCGAGGAGCCTGCTGGTGGGGGACAGTGCGCGCAGGAACGCGCGGGTGGTGCCGCCGGTCCCCGGGCCCAGTTCGACGAGGACGCGCGCCTGGGCGACCCGGGCCTCCTCGACCAGCCGGCGCTCGAGGAACCGCGAACTTGGCACGATCGAGCCGACATCCCGCGGGCTGCGCAGAAAGCCCTGGAAAAAGGCCCGTCGCGCACTGGCACCCTCCGCTGACCGTTCATACCGCTTCGCCTGCGCTGCTCGCTCCATATCCCCCTCGGCCGCTCCGTATGCCATGGGCGACGGCCCGGTTCCCCGTCCTCGCCACGCCCAAGGTCAGCAGTAAAGCATCCGGGGCCGTCCCGTGCCAAGGTGCACCCGCGCGGACCTGCTAACCTACAATCCGGCCACCCGTCCGCGCATCATCCCGCATGCTTCCGCCCGAGGACGCCCTGCCCGACTTCTGGTTCGGGACGAGCATCGCCGACGACGCCGACCGGCGGCAGTGGCGCAGCCGCTGGTTCCGCGCCGACCCCGAATTCGACGCGCTCCTGCGGCAGCGTTTCGCCGCCCTTGCCGACGCCGCCGCGCGTGGGGACCTCGCCACCTGGACCGCGCGGCCCCGCGGTCGCCTGGCCTTGATCCTCGCCCTCGACCAGTTGCCCCGCAATCTCCACCGTGGCACGCCCGCCGCCTTCGCCTGCGACCCGTTCGCGCTGGCGCAATGCCTGGCGGGCGTCGAGGCCGGCCAGGACGCCTCGCTGGCGGTGGCCGAACGCGGATTCTTCTACCTGCCATTGCAGCACGTGGAGGACGCGACCCTGCAGGCGCGGGGGGTGGTTCTGTGCGAGCGCCTCGTCGCCCAGGCGTCGGGGCCGGACCTGGAACTCGCGACCGCCTTTCTCGGTTCCGCGCGCGAGCACCTCGCCGTCGTGCGCCGGTTCGGCCGGTTCCCTCACCGCAATGCGATCCTGCGCCGCGCCTCGACCGCGGCCGAGCGCGACTGGCTGGCCGAAGGCGAGCGCGACTACGGCCAGCGACGCAGCCCGGAACCCTGAAGATGTGCCTCATCCTGATCGCCCTCGATGCGCATCCACGCTACCGCCTGGTCGTGGCCGCCAACCGCGACGAGTACCGGGATCGACCGGCCGCGCCGGCGGAGTTCCGCGACGATGCGCCAGGCGTACTCGCCGGGCGCGACCTGGCGGCCGGTGGCACCTGGCTCGGCCTGTCGCGCACCGGCCGGTTCGCGGCGCTCACGAACTTCCGGGATCCGGAGGGCTTCCGCCGCGACGCGCCGACCCGCGGCCGACTCGTCGCCGACTTCCTCGCCGGCCGCGTCCCTCCCGACGAGTACCTGGAGGGCCTGGCGCGCGCGGCCGCGCCCCATAACGGCTACACCCTGCTCGCCGGTACGCCGGGCAGGCTGTGGGTGTACTCGAACCGCGGCGACGGCCCGCGCGCGCTGGCACCGGGCGTGCACGCCATCAGCAACGGACTGCCCGACGCGCCCTGGCCCAAGGTCCAGCGCGGGCGGGACGCGCTCGCCGCCGCGCTCGCGCAGGAGGCGCCCCTCGATGGATTGCTGGCACTGCTGCAGGACCGCCGACGCGCGCCGGACGGCGAACTGCCGGACACCGGCGTCGGCCTCGAGCGGGAGCGCTGGTTGTCGTCGTTCTTCATCGAGGGCGGCCACTACGGTACGCGCTGCTCGACCGCACTGCGCGTCGCGCGCGACGGCCGGGTCGAATTCGTCGAGCGCAGCTACGACGCCGCCTCGCGGCCCTGCGGCAGCGTGCGGCACGCGTTTGAACTCGACCCGGGCGGCGCGTAGTCTGGCCGTCCCGAAATGCACCGGGATCGCCCATCGTGAGCACCGTCGCCCCTGTCGCCGTCCATGCCGACGCGCACGTGAGCGCCGCGCGGTACGCCGACGTGCGCAGTGTCACGCAGCGCCTCGCCGCGCCGCTGTCGACCGAGGACTGTGTCGTGCAGTCGATGCCGGACGCAAGCCCTGTCAAGTGGCACCTCGCGCACACCACGTGGTTCTTCGAGACCTTCGTGCTCGACGCCGCGATCCCGGGCCGTGCGCCGTTCGATCCGGCCTACAGGGTGCTCTACAACTCCTACTACAACGGCATCGGCGCGCAGCATCCGCGCGCGCAGCGCGGGCTGGTGACACGTCCCTCACTTGCCGCCGTGCTCGACTACCGCGCAGCGGTCGACGAGTGTCTCGGCGACCTGTTCGAGCGCGACGCGCTCGCGCCCGGACTGCATGCGCTCGTCGAACTGGGGCTGCACCACGAGCAGCAGCACCAGGAACTGATCCTGATGGACTTGAAGCACCTGCTGTCGTGCAACCCGGCGTTCCCCGCGTACCGCGCGTCCGCCGTCGCAGCGCCGGACGCTGCGAGCCCGCTGAGCTGGATCGCCTTCGACGGCGGGCTGACGGAGATCGGCAGCGGCGGCGAGGCGTTCGCGTTCGACAACGAGGGACCGCGCCACCGCACCTGGCTGGAGCCGTGGGCGCTCGCGTCGCGACCGGTCGCCAACGGCGAGTTCCTGGAGTTCGTCCTCGCCGGCGGCTACCGCGAGCCGCGGCTGTGGCTGTCCGACGGCTGGGCGATCGTGACCCGCGAGGGCTGGCGCCACCCGCGCTACTGGCACGACGTCGACGGCGTCTGGCACGAATTCACCCTCGCCGGGCTGCGACCGCTCGACCCCGGCGCGCCCGCCTGCCACCTGAGCTATTACGAGGCCGACGCCTATGCGGCGTGGCGCGGCGCGCGTCTGCCCACCGAGCAGGAGTGGGAAAGTGCGGCGCGCAGCCTCCCGGTCGCCGGCAACTTCGTCGAGTCCGGTCACCTGCATCCACGCGCGGCCACCGGCGCGGGCCTGCTGCAGATGTATGGCGACGCCTGGGAGTGGACCCGCAGCGCCTATGCGCCCTACCCCGGCTTCCGCCCCGCACCCGGCGCGGTCGGCGAATACAACGGCAAGTTCATGGCCAACCAGTACGTGCTGCGGGGCGGCGCCTGCGTCTCGCCACGCTCGCACCTGCGCGCGACCTATCGAAATTTCTTCTACCCGCATACGCACTGGCAGTTCAGCGGTCTGCGGCTCGCGCAAGATCTGCCCGGCTGACGCCGGGCGGGCGGCTCAGGGATGCCAGAAGCGCGGCGCGCTGCGGTCGCGCGGATCCTCGGGACGATCGACATAGCGCAGCAGAAGGTCGTCCCACAGCGCCAGGCGCCTCCAGTCGGGCGCCGGCGCCAGCCGCCCCTCCTCGGTCAGGAACGGGTTCGGGAAGAAGAACGTGCACTGCTGCTCGCCGGCACCGTTCTCCAGCGACAGGCCCCAGGTAACGGGGTGGCCTTCCGGATCCAGGAGGCGGAAGAACTCGGCACTGCCGGTGCGCCGGTGCGCGGCCTGCGCGGCGGACACCGGGTTGGAGGGCGAGCCGCGGTGCTCGCCGATGCACAGGTGGAAGTGCGGCCCGCCGAAATCGACAGTGAGATAGCCGTCGAACAACCCTACCTTGCGCGGCGGAGCCGCGCAGGTGAACTCGAACGCCGCGCCCTCGACGAACGGGCCGAACACGATCTGCGCCCAGTGCCGCTCGAACAACTCGGTCAGCAGGCGCAGCAGGGTCGCCTCGTCGGTGGGCAGGGGCCAGGACTCGCGCCGGCGGCCGTAGGGCGACTCGCGCAGGAGGGGCTCGGTCATCGGCAGCGATTGTCGCATGCCGTGGCACCCCCGTCGCATGGCGTCGGCACCGCCCGCTACGGTGCGAAGGTGTCGGCGCCAGATGTTGGCGGGTACCGGGAACCGGACGAACCGCGGTTGCCGCGGAGCATCCCGGGGGCCCGCGGCCGTTGCGACAGGAAGCCCGGCGAGATCGCCTGAATCGCCGAGCGCGAATGTCGGTCGCTCCGGCCGGCGCCGGGCGGGTCCGCCGCGACTCGCTCGAGTACGGCGAGCGTCAGCGCGGCCGGCTCGCCGGGAGCGGGACCGCTACGGTGACACAGACGTTGGCGGCCTTCCGGACGATGCGGCCGGTGCGGCGCTCGAGCGTGCCGGTCGGGGAAGCGCCCCGGCCGGTCACGGCTCCGGAAACCGCCGCATGTCCACCGCCTGCCGCCGCGCGCCCCAGGTGCCCGGCAGGCGCTCGAAACGGCCGGCGCAGGCCGTGCCGCAGGCCCTGCAGCGGCCGGCGGCGTCGAGGTTCCACTCCGACAGCACGTACCAGTCGCGGCCGATGAGCAGTTCCCCGCAGCCGTGGCAGTAGGTGCTGCCGCCCGCACCATCATGCACGTTGCCGGTATAGGCGTGGCGAACGCCGTTACCGCGGGCGATGTCGCGCGCGCGGGTCAGCGTCGCCGGGGGCGTGCCCGGGGTGTCGAGCATCTTCCAGTCCGGATGGAACGCGGTGAAGTGCATCGGCACGTCGGGGCCCAGTTCGCGCACGACCCACTGGGTCATGGCGTCGAGCTCCGCCGGCGAGTCGTTCTCGCCGGGGATGAGCAGCGTGGTCAGCTCGAACCAGACGTCGGTCTCGTGCCGCAGGTACACGAGCGTGTCGAGCACCGGCTGCAGCCGGCTGCCGGTGATCCTGTGGTAGAAGCGATCGGTGAAAGCCTTCAGGTCGACGTTGGCGGCGTCGATGTGCCGGTAGAACTCCCGCCGCGGCGCATCGCACATGTAGCCGGCAGTCACTGCCACTGTGGCGATGCCGCGCGCGCGGCAGGCCTGCGCGGTGTCGATGGCGTACTCCATGAAGACCACCGGGTCATTGTAAGTGAACGCGACGCTGCGGCAGCCGAGTTCGTCGGCCGCGGCGGCGATTTTCACCGGCGACGCGCTCGCCGCCAGCGTGTCGATCTCCCGCGACTTGCTGATGTCCCAGTTCTGGCAGAACTTGCAGGCGAGGTTGCAGCCCGCGGTGCCGAAGGACAGCACCGGGGTGCCGGGCAGGAAGTGGTTGAGCGGCTTCTTCTCGATCGGGTCGATGCAGTAGCCGCTCGAGCGCCCGTACGACAGCAGGCGCAACTCGCCGCCGTGGACGCCCCGCACGAAGCACAGCCCCTGCTGCCCCTCGTGCATGCGGCAGGCGCGCGGGCACACGTCGCACTGCACGCGGCCGTCGTCGAGCGCGTGCCAGTGGCGCGTGGGGCTGCCGGGCAGGGCGGTCTCGCTCATCGGGGGAACGACTCCTGGGATTGCCTCCGTCACGGGTTGAAAATGGGGGCGCGCTCCCTATATTTAAAGCCACGGGCGCGCGGCGCCTCCAGGCGAGCGACATGTCCACGGGCGAACCGGCCTCGACTCCTTACACCGACGTGGAGCGGCGCACGCTCCTCGACCTGGCGCGCGCCTCGATTGCGCGCGGGCTGGACGGCGGCGAGGCTCTGGCAGTGGATACCCTCGGCCATACCCGCCGCCTGCGCGAGACCCGCGCCACCTTCGTCACGCTGCAGATCGACGGCCGCCTGCGCGGGTGCATCGGTTCCCTGGAGCCGTTCCGGCCGCTGGCGGTGGACGTCGCCCGCAATGCGCATGCCGCCGCTTTCTCCGATCCGCGCTTCCCGCCGCTGGCGCCGACCGAGTTCGCGGCGATCGCGATACACGTCTCGGTGCTCGGCCCCCGCGCGTCGCTCCCGGTCGCCAGCGAGGCCGAGCTGCTCGCGCAGTTGCGGCCCGGCATCGACGGGCTCGTGCTGGAGGACTGCGGCCGGCGCGCGACCTTCCTTCCGGCCGTGTGGGAACAGCTCCCGGATCCCGTGCAGTTCCTCGCCCACCTGCGCCGCAAGGCCGGGCTCGCGCCCGATCACTGGACGGCCACCCTGCGGTTCTGGCGGTACACGACCGACTCCCTCGCCTGAGGCGCAGGCCCTCAGCCGCGCGACCTCGCCGCGAGCCAGGGTTCCAGCGTCTCCCACGGCTGCGGCCGGCCGAGATGGAAGCCCTGCGCCAGATCGCAGCCCATCTCGGCGAGCACGACGAGCGTGTTCTGCTCCTCCACGCCCTCGGCGACGACCCGCAGGCCGAGGCTGTGCGCCAGCCCGATGGTCGAGCGCACGATGATCGCGTCCTGCGGATTGCGCACCAGGTCGCGCACGAACGTGCGATCGATCTTCAGGGCCGAGATCGGCAGCCGGCGCAGGTGGCTGAGCGATGAGAATCCGGTGCCGAAGTCGTCGATCGACAGCTGCACGCCCAGGTCGCCGATGCGGTTGAGCAGGACGACGGCGCCCTCCGGATCGTGCATCAGCGCAGTTTCGGTGAGTTCCAGTTCCAGCTCGCCCGGCGCGCAACCGTAGCGACGCATCAGCGCCTCCAGGCCGGCCGCGAAGCGGTCATCGACGAGGTTCCGGGCGGAGAGGTTCACCGCCATTACGCCGCCCATGCCGCGCGCCTTCCAGTCGGCCTGGCGAGCCAGCGCCATTTCTACGACCGCCAGGCTCAGCGGCAGGATGGCCTCGCTCACCTCGGCGAGCGGAATGAAGCTGCCGGGCTGCAGCAGGCCCTGGCGCGGGTGCTGCCAGCGCACGAGCGCCTCGAAGCCGACGACCCCGCCCGTGCGCAGATCGATCTGCGGCTGGTAGTGCAGCAGGAGCTGGCCATCACGGATCGCCAACCCCAGGTCCGCCATCAGCGCGAGCCGCTCGGGGGAGTGGATGTCGAGCCGGCGATCGTAGACGGCCTGCCCGCTGCCGGTACGCTTGGCCTCGTACATGGCGACGTCGGCGGAGCGCAGCAGGGCATGGCTGTCCCCGCCGTCGCGCGGGTACATCGCGATCCCCAGGCTCCCGCCGATCTCGAGCGTCATGTCGCCGATTGCGAACGGCCGGCGCAGCGCCGCCAGTGCCGCGCGGGCAAGCGCCAGCGCCTGGTCCTCGTCGACCACCGCCGGCACGAGGATTGCGAACTCATCGCCGCCTAGCCGGCACAGCACGTGCGGCTGCGTACCGAAGGCTTCGCGCAGCCGCGGGCCGACCTGGCGCAGCAACTGGTCGCCGATGTGGTGTCCGAGCGTGTCGTTGATCTCCTTGAATCGATCGAGGTCGAGGAGCATCAGCGCGGCAGGCTGCGTCGCATCGCCCGACCGCCCGCTGACGAGCCGGTCGAAATCGCGGTGTATGATCAGGCGGTTCGGCAGGCCGGTGAGGGAATCGTGGTGCGCCAGCCGTTCGAGCTCGGCCATGCGCCGTGCGTTCGCGAGCGCGAGCGAGGCGGTCTTGCCGATGGCCGACAACGTCTCGAGTTCGATGCCGCCGTGCGCGTGCCCGGAGCGGCTCACCAGGCTGATGGTCCCGAGCGGCACGTCGAGGTGCACGAGCGGGAGGCAGATGATGGTGCGCGCGCCGTGGCCGAGCAGGAGTTCGCGGGAGTCCTCCTCGATCCGCGGGTCGTAGGCGATGTCGTCGCTCACCAGCGTCTCGTTCCGGGTGAGCGCCAGGCCGTTGAGGCTGCCCTCCACGGGCAACCTGAGCGGGGCCCCCGGCCTGGAGAGCCCTTGCCCGGCGCCGAGCTCCAGCCAGCGCCTTTCCTCGTCGAGCAGGAATACGCCGACCACGACCGACTGGCTGAGTTCGTACAGCACGGCGACGGTCTCGCGCAGGATGTCGGCCTCCTCGCGGTTGCCGTGCAGGTGGTTCGAGAGCAGGTTCAGGAGCCGCAGGCGCTCGCTGCGCTCGAGCAGTTCCTCGCGGGAGCGCGCCAGTTCCAGCTCCACCGCCTTGCGGGCGGACAGGTCGACCGCCACGCCGACGAGGCAGGCGCGGCCTTCGACGAATACCCGGCTGCCGGTGGCCAGCACCGGCATTACGGTGCCGTCGCCAGTCAGCACGTCCATCTCGAGGCTGTCGGGCTGCCCGGATTCGAGTATGGCCAGCACCCGTCCTGCGACCCGCTGGCGGTCGGCCGGCGCGATGAGCTCGAAGACGTTGCAGCCGGCGGCCCGCTCCGGCGTCATCCCGAACGTCTGCTCGAAGACCCGGTTCCAGCCGAGCAGCCGGCCGGTGTCGTCGAACAGGTAGAAGTAACCCGGCACGGACTCGATGAGGGCGCGCTGGAGGTCCTGCTCCTTCTTGAGGTCGGCCTCGACGCGCTTGCGCGCGGTGACGTCGCGGACCGTGGTCAACAGATGCGGGACGCCGTCGATCTCGATGGCGGTCAGCGTCTTCTCGACATCGAAGGGGCTGCCGTCGGGCCGCTGCATCTGCCACTCGAAGTTCTGCGCCTGCCCGGAAAGTGCGGCTCGCACGACCCGCACCGTCGCCTGCGTCGAATCGGCGCCGCCGGGCTGCCGCGGCGGCGAAAGATCGGCCGGGGACGCGCCGACTATGTCCTCGCGTGGGCGTCCGTACAGGCGCAGCGTCGCCGCGTTGCAATCAATGATCCGCTCGTCGCGCAACAGGAGCATGCCGTCCCCGGCGCCCTCGAACAGCGCGCGATACCGGTGCTCGCTCTCGTTCAGCGCCCGCTCGGCCCGCACGCGCTCGGTGACGTCGAGCGTCGTCCCGTACAGGCGCAACGGCGTGCCATCCGGCGCGAAAGTGACCCGGCCGCGCTGTTGCAGGACCCGCTCCCCGCCACTGGCGAGCGGCACGCGGTGCTCGACCGCATAGTCCCCGCCGCCCGGCCGCATGGCCTGCTGCATGGCCGAGAGCACCCGCTCGCGGTCGTCGGCATGCACCGCCCCCAGGAAAGCGTCGAACGCCGGCGCGACCGCGCGGGGATCGATGTCCAGCAGGCGGAACTCCTCGTCCGACCACTTCGCGGCGCCCGACACGAGGTCCAGGTCCCAGTTGCCGAGGTGCGCCAGGGCCTGGGCTTCCCTCAGCAACTGCTCGCTGCAGCGGAGGTGATCGTGGGCGAGCAGTTGCGATGCGAGGTCGGCGACCGACAGGAGGAAGCGCTGTTCGTGCTCGTTCCACGCGCGCGGGCCGGCGCCGTGCTCGTAGACGAGGACGCCGGCCAGCTGGCCGGCGCTGCGCAGCGACGCCGCCATCAGGGCGCCGGCGGTGTGTCTGAACGGATACCCGCTGCCGGGGCGACCCAGTCGTTCGTCGCCGCGAAGGTCGGTCACCACTAGCAGCCGCTCCGCTTCGATGGCCGCGAACAGCGGTGCTCCGGCGCGGACGACGCGTTCCACGTCGTCCACGACCGGCGCCCCGGCGCTCGCCCGCAGTTCGAGTCCCTCGGCCGGCGACGCAAGCAGCCAGACCCCTGCGGGCCCGCCGCCGAGCGCCGCCGCCACGCATTCGCAGATGCGCGCGAGCCCGGTCCCGAGGGGTTCCTGCCAGAGGGCCCAGCTGCGGGTGAGTTCGAGATAGCGCCGATCCAGTTCCGCGCCGGTCCCGCGCGGCGCGATGATGGCCGGCCGGCTCATGGCCCGGTGTCCCTCCAGGACCGGAAACCGCTCCCCGCCCGCGCCATTCCGGCGCGACGAACCCGAACCTTCGTCAAGTCACCCATCCTGTCCGGGCGACCGGTCCATGCCGATCGCCGCCCGCGAGTTCCCGTGTGGCAGACGTTCCAGCGCATCGATGTCCCGTACCGGCCTTCGACCGTGACAGTTGTTGCGCTGCGTTTCAATTATGCTCCGGGAAACCATGGAGGAGAAACCATGACCGACGAAAAGCGGATGTTCTACCTGCGACTTGCCCTTCGCATCATCGGGACCTTCCTCGTCCTGGGAGTCTACCCGCTCATGAACTGGCTGTGGCCCGCCGGCTGGGCGTGGGAACCCCGCCAGACCGAGTACGAGCAGATGATCGCTGGCGTCTACGCGACGCTCGGGGTGTTCCTGGTGCTCGCGGCACGCAATCCCCTCGAGCACCTGAGCCTCATTCGCTTCACGATCTGGTCGAGCATCGTACACGGCGGCATCATGGCCGTGCAGGCCGGGCACGATCACGCCGAGCGGGCCAATCTCATCGGCGACGTGCCGGCGCTGTTCGCCGTCGCGATCCTGTTGTGGTGGCTGCTGCCGCGCGGGCAGTCCGGGAGGGCGGTCGCCTCCGGGTAAAGTGCCGCCCCCCGCAGGGGCCGCCCTCTTGCCTTGGGCGCGCTCCGCCCCCACCTGAGACTCGGGGGCGCTCGAGCCCCCGCAACGAGGGCAAGGGCATGACACAGTACGCACTGGAGGACCGCAACACCGGGCCCGCTGAACCGGCGGGCGACGAGGCCGGCCGCAATTCGTCCAACCCCGAACTGCCCGACGACGCGCTGCTGCTCGTCCCGGCGCGGAACATGGTCCTGTTCCCAGGCATGGTGCAACCCCTCACGATCGGGCGGCCGGGCTCGATCGCCGCCACCCAGGCCGCACTGCGGATGGAGCGCCCGATCGGCCTGCTCCTGCAGAAGAATCCCGACGAAGACGCCCCCGGCCCCGACGGGCTGCACGGCGTCGGCACCGTCGCCACGATGCTGCGCTACATGTCCGCCGCCGACGGTACCCACCACGTGGTCTGCCAGGGGCAGGCTCGCTTCCGCGTGCTCGAATTCCTTCCGGGCCTGCCGTTCCTGGCTGCGCGCGTCGAGCGTATCGCCGAACCCGAGGTCCGCGGCACCGATATCGAAGCGAGCTTCCTGCAGTTGAAGGAACGCGCGGCGAAGGCACTGAAGCTGCTGCCGCAGGCGCCTCAGGAACTCGCTGCGACCATCGACGCAATGCGGGCGCCCGGCACCCTCGCCGACCTGGTGGCCGGGGTCATGGACGTTGCGCCGGCGGAAAAGCAGCTGGTGCTCGAGGCGATCGACGTGCGCGAGCGCGTCGATACCGTGCTGCGCATGCTCGCTCACAGGATCGAGGTGCTGAAGCTCTCGCGGGAGATCGACGAGCAGACCCGCGCGAGCATGGACGATCGGCAGCGCAAGTACCTGTTGCGGGAGCAGCTCGCGGCGATCCGCCGCGAACTGGGCGAGGACGACGACGTCTCCGGCGAGCTGGACGAACTGCGGGCGGCGATCGATGCGGCCGGCCTGCCGGACGACGCGCTCGCGCAGGCGCGCAAGGAACTGAAGCGGCTCGCACGCACGGGCGAGGGCTCGGCCGAACATGCGCAGATCCGCACCTGGCTTGACTGGCTCGTCGAACTGCCGTGGCGTGATCCCCCACCCGACGCCATCGACATCGCCGGCGCGCGCGCGATCCTCGATGCCGACCACCATGGCCTCGAAAAGGTGAAGAAGCGCATCCTGGAGTTCCTGGCCGTGCGCAAGCTCAACCCCGACGGGCACGCACCGATCCTGTGCCTGGTCGGCCCGCCCGGCGTGGGCAAGACCTCGCTGGGGCAGTCGGTGGCACGGGCGCTGGGGCGCGAGTTCGTCCGCGTGGCGGTGGGCGGTGTGCACGACGTGGCCGAGATCCGGGGACACCGCCGCACCTACGTCGGCG
>CAYOJP010000006.1:0-35397 GCA_964404305.1 uncultured Gammaproteobacteria bacterium | reverse complement strand
TCGTGCCGAAGTTCCTGCCCGGCGCCGGCGGCGCCCCGGGCGAGCGCACCGACATCGCGCTCGCCGGACTGAACCACAAGATGGGGTATCGCGGCACGGTCAATACGCTGCTGGCCTTCGGCGATCAGGGCCGCTGCAGCGGCTGGCTGCTGGGTCAGGAGCACCAGGGACTCGCCTGCATGTTCCACATGATGAACGAGGCCCGCATCGGAGTCGGCCTGGGCGCGGCGGCGCTCGCATGCGCCGGCTACCAGGTCGCGCTGGACTACGCGCGCGGCCGGCCGCAGGGCCGGCCGCTCGAGAGCCGCGATCCGCTCGCGCCGCAGGTGCCGATCATCGCGCATGCCGACGTCCGGCGCCTCCTGCTCGCCCAGAAGGCCGCGGCGGAAGGCGCCCTGGCGCTGGTGCTTTACTGCGCGCGTCTCATCGACGTCCAGCGCTCGGACGAGGAACCGCTCGCGCGCGCCGATGCCGGCCTGCAACTCGAGATCCTCACGCCGATCGCCAAGTCATGGCCGTCGGAGTTCGGCCTGGAAGCGAACAAGCACGCCATCCAGGTGCTCGGCGGCTACGGGTACACGCGGGATTATCCGGTCGAGCGGCTGTATCGCGACAATCGCCTGAACTCGATTCACGAGGGCACGCACGGCATCCAGGCGCTCGACCTGCTCGGGCGCAAGGTGCCGATGCAGGACGGCGCCGCGTTCGCGGCGCTGCTCGCCCGCATCCGCGCGACGGTCGACGAGGCGGCGCGCGTCCCCGCCTGCGTGGAAGCAGCACGCGCCCTCGGTGCGGCGGTCGACACGGTGGCCGGAACCACCACCGTGCTGATGCAGGCCCGGATGCGCGGAGCGGTGCGGTTGGCGCTGGCGAACGCCACGCCCTACCTCGACATGCTCGGACACCTGGTCGTCGGCTGGATGTGGCTGCGCCAGGCCCGGGTCGCCGCGGTCGCGCTCGACGCGGCGGCTGGCGGGGACCGCGACTTCTACGCCGGCAAGCTGGCCGCGTGCCGCTACTTCTTCCGCTACGAGTTGCCGAGGATCGACGTCTGGGCCCGGTTGCTCGCGAGCCTCGACGACACCTGCGTGACGGTGCCCGACGGCGCCTTCTGAAGCGGACCCGGTGTGGTTGCGCGTCCCCGGGATAGCCCCTAGGATCGAGGGCTTCCGCGAGCCGGCACTTCGGGGCCGGCCCGGCGCCGGAGGCCGGGCCCGATCCACCCCCGCCCGCGCGAGTCTCCAGAACGCATTGGAAAGGACGTCATGACCGCACCCGTCAGCTACGAGGTGATCGGCGAGATCGCCGTCATCACCGCCGATAATCCGCCCGTCAACGCGCTCTCCCAACCGGTCCGCGCCGGACTGCGGGACGCCTTCGCCAGGGCGCGGGCCGACGGCGCGGTCAAGGCGGTGGTCCTCGCCTGCGCGGGACGCACGTTCTTCGCCGGCGCGGACATCACCGAGTTCGACAAGCCGCTCGTCGATCCCTGGCTGCCGGACAACGTGGCCGAGATCGAGGCCATGGACAAGCCGGTGGTGGCGGCGCTGTTCGGCACCACGCTCGGTGGCGGCTTCGAGGTCGCGATGGGTTGCCACTACCGCTGTGCAGTGCCCGCCGCCCGCATGGGGTTGCCCGAGGTCACCCTCGGCCTCCTGGCAGGCGCCACCGGCACCCAGCGACTGCCGCGCCTGGTCGGCGTGAGGGAGGCCCTCGACATGATGGTTTCCGGCAAGCCGATCGGCGCTAAGGAAGCGCTCGCGAAAGGGGCCGTCGACCGCATCATCGAGGGCGACCTGCGCGAGGGCGCAATCGCCTACGCGCGCGAACTGGTCGCGATCGGCGCCGGGCCGCGGCGGCTGAGCGCGGAGACCATCGATGCCGGCGCCTACGGCCCGGCCTTCTTCGCCGACTACCGCAAGTCGATCGCCCGCGACACGCGCGGCTACTACGCCCCGGAACGCATCGTCCAGTGCGTCGAGGCGGCCGTGAACCTGCCGTACGCCGAGGCGCTGGCCGTCGAGCGCCGCCTGTTCGACGACTGCAAGCAGTCCACACACTCGAGGGCGCTGCGGCACCTGTTCTTCGCCGAGCGCGAAGTCGCCAAGATCCCCGACATCGGCAAGGACGTCGGCCGCCGGACGATCGCGAAGGTCGGGATCATCGGCGCGGGCACGATGGGTGGCGGCATCGCCATGAACTTCATCAATGCCGGCATCCCCGCGACGGTGCTGGAGGTGAACCCGGACGCACTGGCGCGCGGCCTGGGGATCGTGCGCAAGAACTACGAGGGCCAGGTGCAGCGCGGTCGCATGAGCGCGGAAGACCTCGATCGCCGCATGAGCCTGCTGACCGGCACGACGGACTATGCTGCGCTCGCCGACGTCGACCTCGTGATCGAGGCCGTGTTCGAGAACATGGCGCTGAAAAAGGAGATCTTCAGGAAGCTGGACACCGTGTGCAAGCCCGGCGCGATCCTCGCGAGCAACACCTCCACCCTCGACATCGACGCGATCGCGGCGTGCACGAAGCGTCCGCAGGACGTCATCGGCCTGCACTTCTTCGCGCCGGCCAACGTGATGGTGCTGCTCGAGATCGTGCGCGGCAAGGCCACCGCGAAGGACGTGGTCGCGACCGCGATGGACCTGGCGAAGACCATCCGCAAGGTCGGCGTGCTGGTCGGCGTCTGCTTCGGCTTCGTCGGCAACCGGATGTTCTTCCCGTACGTGCGCGAGGCCGAGCGCATGGCGCTCGAGGGCGTGCCCCCGGAGCGCATCGACAAGGTGGCGTACGAGTGGGGCATGGCGATGGGCCCGCTCGGGGTGATGGATCTGTCGGGTCTGGATGTCTTCCACAAGCTCAACCAGGAGTGGACTGACCGGCCCGGCGATCCCGCGTACGGAGCCGCCATCGCGGCGCTGGTGGAACGCAACCGTCTGGGCCAGAAGACCGGCGCAGGCGTATACCGCTACGACGGCCGCGCGCCGCAGCCCGATCCCGAGGTGGCGAGCCTCCTGCGCGATCTGGCGCAGTCACTGAAGATCGCGCCGCACGCGGCCGACGACCAGGAGATCGTCGAGCGCCTGCTCTACTCGATGATCAACGAAGGCGCGTTGATCCTGGAGGAGGGCGTAGCACTGCGTCCCGGCGACATCGACATGGTGTTCGTCAACGGCTACGGCTTCCCGCGCTGGCGCGGCGGCCCGATGTGCTACGCCGACACGGTCGGACTGAAGACGGTGTACGAGGGCATGCTCAAGTACCGCGCCCGGTACGGTGACATGCACTGGACGCCTGCGCCACTGCTCGAGAAGCTGGCGAAAGCGGGCCAGACGTTCGCGGCCTGGCAGGCGTCGCGCTGACGCCATGGGCGCACCCGGTAGCGTCTTCGATCTCAGCGGCCGCGTCGCGCTGGTCACCGGCGCGAGCCGCGGGATCGGCGAGGCGATCGCGCGGCTGCTCGCGGCCCATGGCGCGCGCGTGGTGGTCTCCAGCCGCAAGCTGGAAGGCTGCAAGGCCGTCGCGGACTCGATAGTTGCCGACGGCGGCAGCGCCGAGCCGTTCGCCTGCCACATCGGCGACCTCGACCAGATCGAGGCCGTGATCGGACACATCGTGGCCCGCCACGGGCGCCTCGACATCCTCGTCAACAACGCGGCGGCCAATCCGTACTTCGGGCACGTCCTCGACACCGATCTCGGCGCCTACGACAAGACCGTCGACGTCAACATCCGCGGCTACTTCTTCATGTCCAAGCTCGCTGGCCGGCAGATGCGGACACAGGGTGGCGGCGCAATCGTCAACGTCGCGTCGGTGAACGGCTTCTCGCCGGGCGAGAAGCAGGGGATCTACTCGATCACCAAGGCCGCCATCATCAACATGACCAGGGCCTTCGCGCGCGAGTGTGGCCCGCTCGGCATCCGCGTCAACTGCCTCGCCCCCGGGCTGACCGAGACGAAGTTCGCCAGCGCGTTGCATGCAGACCCCGACGCGCGCAACGAGTGGGTGCAGCGCATCCCGCTCGGCCGCATCGCCCAGCCCTCCGAGATGGCGGCCGCGGTGCTGTACCTCGTCTCGGACGGCGCCTCGTTCACGACCGGCACCACGCTGATCGTCGACGGCGGAATGCTGGCCTGACGGTTCCTCGTGGTCCGCTATCCAGGATCCGGAGGGTACCCGTTGAGCCCGCCGAATGCAGACAGGCCACGTCGATGACCAGTCACCGATCACGGATCACTGTTCACGAATCACGGCTCACGGATCACGAGGCAAGCAGATGATCGATGGAGTCCTCATCGCCGGCATGGCCCGCACGGCCCTCGGCAGCTTCCAGGGCGAACTGTCCGCCAGGACCGCCCCCGATCTCGGCGCGGTCGCCATCCGCGGCGCGCTCGCCGATGCCGGGCTGGCCGCCGAGGCGGTCGACGAGACCGTGATGGGCTGCGTCCTGCCCGCCGGCCAGGGCCAGGCACCCGCGCGGCAGGCCTCGCGCGGCGCCGGCATTCCCGATGCCGTGCCGTGCACGACCGTCAACAAGATGTGCGGCTCGGGCATGAAGGCGCTGATGATCGGCCATGACGCGCTCATCGCGGGCTCGGCGGCCATCGTCGTCGCGGGCGGGATGGAGAGCATGAGCAATGCGCCCTACCTGCTGCCGAAGGTCCGCGCGGGACTGCGCCTGGGCCACGGACAGGTGCTGGACCACATGTTCTTCGATGGACTGGAGGATGCCTACGAGAAGGGGCGGCTCATGGGCGTGTATGCCGAGGACTGCGCCCGCCAGTACCAGTTCACCCGCGAGCAGCAGGATGCCTACGCCATCGAATCGCTGCGTCGCGCGCAGCACGCGACCACGGCCGGCGAGTTCCAGCGCGAGATCGTCCCGGTCAGCGTGCCCGGCCGGCACGGCGACAGCATGGTGGAGGCCGACGAGCAGCCGCGCACCGCCCGCGCCGACAAGATCCCCACGCTCAAGCCGGCCTTCGCGAAGGACGGCACGGTGACGGCGGCCAACTCCAGCTCGATTTCCGACGGGGCTGCCGCCCTGGTGCTCGCGAGCGAATCGCAGGCCGCGCGGCGCGGACTCACGCCGATCGCGCGCATCCTCGCGCATGCCTCCCACGCGCAGGCGCCTGGCCTGTTCACGACCGCGCCGGTCCACGCCATCCGCAAGGTGCTCGACCGCGTGGGCTGGTCGACGGACTACGTCGACCTGTACGAGATCAACGAGGCGTTCGCGGTGGTGACGATGGTCGCGATGCGCGACCTGGCGCTGCCGCACGACAAGGTCAACGTGCGCGGAGGCGCGTGCGCCCTGGGCCATCCGATCGGCGCCTCCGGCGCGCGCATAGTCGTCACGCTGCTCTCGGCCCTGCGCGATCGCGGCTTGCGGCGCGGGGTTGCGAGCCTGTGCATCGGCGGCGGCGAGGCCACGGCGATCGCGGTGGAGATGCTTTGACCTGCAGTCGCCGGCCGACTGCTGCGCAACCCATTCGAGGGCACGACGACGATGAGGATTGCTGGCTGTGTTGCAGTCGTGACGGGCGGCGCCTCCGGGCTCGGTGAGGCCACGGCCCGCCGCTTCGCCGCGGCGGGCGCGCGAGTGGCGGTGTTCGACCGCGACGAGACGCGGGGCGGGCAGGTCGCCCGGGACCTCGGCGGCGCGTTCGCGAAGGTCGACGTGTCCGACGAAGCCAGTGTCGAGGCGGGCCTCGCGGTCGCTGCGGCGCTCGGTGACATCCGCATCCTCGTCAATTGCGCCGGCATCGCCACCGGCCAGAAGACGCTCGGGAGGAACGGCCCCCACCCCCTGGCCGAGTTCGAACGCACGATCCGGGTGAACCTCATCGGCACGTTCAACTGCATCCGGCTGGCCGCGGCGCGGATGGCGGCGCTGCCCGCACTGACCGACGGCGAGCGCGGAGTGATCGTCAACACGGCCTCGGTGGCCGCGTTCGACGGACAGATCGGGCTGGCCGCCTATTCGGCGTCCAAGGGCGGCGTCGTCGGCATGACGCTGCCGATCGCGCGCGACCTCGACGGCGACGGCATCCGCGTGTGCACCATCGCGCCGGGCATCTTCCGGACCGCGATGCTGGCCGGGCTCCCGCAGGAGATCCAGGACTCGCTGGCGGCCAGCGTGCCGTTTCCCTCGCGGCTCGGGGCACCGGACGAGTACGCGATGCTCGCACAGCAGGTCTGCGAGAACCCCATGCTGAACGGCGAGACGATCCGGCTGGACGGGGCCCTGCGCATGGCGCCACGCTGACCGGCGCAGCACGACTCAGCGCAGCAGGCGGCGCCGGACGAACACCACGGCCAGGTAGAACCCCGCGCCCGCGAACGCCGCCAGCACCGCGACGTTGGCGAGCGGCGCAGCGATGTCGCCGCCGGAGGCGAGCGGGCGGACGAGGGCGATCGCGTGCGTCAGCGGCAGGCAGGCGGTCACGGCCTGCAGCCAGCCGGGAAGCGAATCGACCGGATAGAACACCCCGCAGAAGATGAACATCGGCGTCATCACGAGAGTGGTGTAGTAGGTGAAGAAATCGTACGACGCCGACAGCGCGCTCACCGTCAGCGCAGGTCCGGCGAAGCACAGGCCGATCAGCAGGAACACCGGGACGCAGGCGAGCGCGGCCGCCGAATCGAAC
Source organism: uncultured Gammaproteobacteria bacterium (assembly GCA_964404305.1). Taxonomy (GTDB): domain Bacteria; phylum Pseudomonadota; class Gammaproteobacteria; order JADZEE01; family JADZEE01; genus CAYOJP01. The sequence goes on along the minus strand of CAYOJP010000006.1, from coordinate 28,747 downwards.
GCGCCCATGAGGAACGCCACGATCAGGATCGCGGTGCTGCTCATCAGGCCCTTGGTCGCGCACCAGAGCATCTCGCCCCCGACGATGTCATCGACGTCGATAGGCGTGGCGAGCATGGCATCGTAGGTCTGCTGCGGCACCATCCGCGTGAACGCCGAGAACAAGCCCTCGAACGAGGCGGTGTTCATCGCCGAGGAGGCGATGAGGCCCGAGGCTACGAAGGTGAGGTAGGGCATATCGCCCATGTCGCCGACGAAGCGGCCCAGCCCGTACCCCATGCCGACCAGGAACAGCAGCGGCTCGCCGAAGTTGAAGCACAGCGACGGCAGGATCAGTTTGCGCCAGACTAGGAAGTTCCGGCGCCACACGGCCAGGGCGCCACGCCCCGGCCGGGGCGGCCGCCAGTCGATCGCGATGCGCTCAGTCACGCAGGTCCCTCCCGGTCAGGCGCAGGAAGACGTCCTCCAGATTGGCGGAGCGATGCGTATGCCCGGTGTGCCCGGCGGCCTCGAGCCGGGCGATGACCGCAGCCGGGCTCCGCGTATAGCAGTGCAGGCTGGTGCCGACCCGCTCGACCCGCGAGCCGGCGCCGTCCGCGAGCAGTGCCGCGGCCGCCGCGTCTCCCTCGTGGACCTCGATGACGTCCGTTTCGACGTGTTCACGGATGAGAGCCCTGGGCGATCCCGAGGCGATGATGCGCCCGGCATCCATGATCACGAGCGAGTCGCACATACGCTCGGCCTCGTCCATGTAGTGGGTCGTGAGCAGCAGCGTGGTACCCGCCGACTTCAACTCGCGCAGGCGGGACCAGATGAGATGGCGCACCTGCGGATCGAGCCCGGTCGTGGGTTCGTCGAGCACCAGCAGTTCTGGCCGATTGACGAGCGCGCGGGCGATGGCGAGGCGCCGCTTCATGCCGCCCGAAAGGTGGCGGATCGGCGTATCGGCACGATCCTCCAGTTCCACCAGCCGCAGCAGTTCCCCGACCCGGTCAAGGGCGGTCCGGCGCGAGATGCCGAAGTAGCCGGCATAGACGACCAGGTTCTCGGCAACGGTGAAGTCGGGATCCAGGTTGTCCGCCTGCGGAACCACGCCGAGCCGCGCACGCACCGCGCGGGCAGCCGCTGGCATCGGCTGGCCGAGCACCGACAGCGTCCCGCCCGTGGCCGGTGACTGGCCGAGCAGCATTCTCAGCGTGGTCGTCTTGCCGGCGCCGTTCGGCCCGAGCAATCCGAAGCATCCGCCCCGCGGCACGGCGAGGTCGATTCCGCGCACGACCTCCCGCTCGCCGAACCGCTTGCGCAGGCCGCGGGCTTCGATGACGGGGGGCAGGGTGGCGGCGGCGGTCATGGGCGCGACGGGCGGGGCGGCGCCATTATCGCCGTTTTCGCGTCGCCGCGTTCGACGGCGGCGGTCACGCTGAATATAGTGTCGGCTCCGCGAAGCCTCACCCATGAGCGTCATCCTCCTAGTCCGTCACGGCCAGGCCTCTTTCGGCGCCGACGATTACGATCGTCTCTCGGACCGCGGGCACGAGCAGGCGGCCCTGCTCGGCCGGCACTGGCACGAGAGCGGCCAGCAACTCGACGCGATCGTCAGTGGCACGCTGCGCCGGCAGGTCGACACGGCGCGCGGCCTGCACGCGGCGTACCGCGACTCGATCGCCGGCGCGCCGGCGGTTCTGCCCGAGTTCGACGAGTTCGCGTTCCAGCCGCTGCTCAAGGCGCATGCGGCGGCGGGCGAGCAGGTGGACTGGCAGCTGCTGGCGCGCGACAAGCAGGCCTTCCACCGCTACTTCGCGGCCGCGCTGGGGGCCTGGACGCGGGGCGAGCTCTCGGCGCCCGGCACCGAGCCTTGGCCGGCGTTCCAGGCACGCTGCGCTCGCGGGCTAGAGCGGGTCGTGGCGCTCGCGGGCCGCAGCCGGGTGGTCGCGGTCTGCAGTTCGGCAGGGGCCATCGGGGCCATCGTCCAGCGCGTGCTGGGTCTCGACGACGCGAACACCGTCCGCCTCCAGCTCACGCTCTACAATTGCTCGGTCACGCGGCTGCTGACCGACGGCCGGATCATCACGCTCGAGAGCTTCAACGGCATTCCACACCTGGAGCGTCCGGGCCGCGCCACCCTGATAACACATCGCTAGTCGACCGGGGAGTCTTCGCCATGGATTTCAAGCCATCCGACCGCATACTCGAGATCACCGCGCGCATGCGCAGCTTCGTGGAGCGCGAACTGCTGCCGCTCGAACCGCAGCTGCTGCAGGACGGGTTCGGCAGCCTGATTCCGCTGCTCGACGTCAAGCGGGCGCAGGTACGCGCGCTCGGCCTGTGGGCCCCCAACCACCCGCGGGAGTACGGCGGCATGGGCCTGGACCTCGTCGACCACGGCCTCGTCTCGGAAGTCCTCGGCCGCACGCCGCTCGGGCACTATGCCTTCGGCTGCAACGCGCCGGACGCCGGCAACATCGAGCTGCTGCACCAGTTCGGGACCGAAGCGCAGAAGGGCGAGTGGCTGCCGAAGCTGGTCGGCGGGCAGATGCGCAGCTGCTTCGGAATGACCGAGCGCAACAATTCCGGCGCCAACCCGCTGTTCCTCGAGACCCGCGCGGAGCGCCGCGGCGACGAGTACATCATCAACGGCGAGAAGTGGTTCACGACCGGCGCCGACGGCTCGGGTCTTTGCATAGTGATGGCGGTGACCGACCCCGACGGTCCGCCGCACCAGCGCGCCAGCATGATCCTCGTGCCGACGAACACGCCCGGCTACGTGTTCGAGCGCAACACCAAGATCATGGGACACGCGGACCAGGGCCTGTTCTCGCATGCCGAGATCCGCTTCGACGATTGTCGCGTGCCGGCCGCCAACCGGCTCGGGGGCGAGGGCGAGGGCTTCAGGCTTGCGCAGGTGCGCCTCGGCCCGGGACGCATCCACCATTGCATGCGCTGGCTGGGGATCTGCGCCCGGTCGCTCGACATGCTTGCCGCCCGCGCCACGCAGCGGGTCATCGGCGAGCGCGACCGCCGCCTCATCGAGAGCGACATCATCAAGGCCTGGATCGCGGAATGCGCTGCCGAGATCGAGGCGGCCCGCCTGCTCACGCTGCAGACTGCCTGGCGGATCGAACGCGAGGGCGCCAAGGCGGCCCGCAACGACATCAGCATGATCAAGTACTACGTCGCCGGCATCCTGCAGAGGGTCGTGGACCGTGCGCTGCAGGCGCATGGCGGCCTGGGCATGACCGACTACACGGTGCTCGCGTGGTTCTACCGCGAGGAGCGCGCGTCGCGGATCTACGACGGTCCGGACGAGGTGCACAAGCTCGCCGTCGCGCGGCGCATCATCCGGGGTGGCGACGCATGACGCTGCTCGATGCGCCCGCGGCAGTCCGGCCGGGCGAGGAACTCGACACCGCGAAGCTCGGCGCCTGGCTGCACGACCGCCTGCCGGAACTGTCCGGCACACTCTCTGTGCAGCAGTTCCCGTCCGGGTTCTCGAACCTGACCTACGCGCTGACGCTCGGCGACCGGGAGCTGGTGTTGCGCCGCCCGCCGTTCGGAACCAAGCCGAAATCCGGACACGACATGGCGCGCGAGTATCGCGTGCTGACGGCGCTGCGTCCGCATTTCCCGTATTGCCCGGCGGCACTGCTGTTCTGCGACGACCCGGCGGTGATGGGGTGCGAGTTCTACGTGATGGAGCGCCTGCGCGGCCTGGTCGTGCGCCGCGACTACGCGCCCGGGCTCGCCGGCCGGCCGGACCTCGCACGCGCGCAGTGCGAGGCGCTGATCGACGGCCTGGCGAGGCTTCATCAGGTCGATTTCGCGGCCGCGGGACTGGGCGATCTCGGGCGGCCGGCCGGTTACGTCGAGCGCCAGGTGTCCGGCTGGACGAAGCGCCTCGCCGCGGCGCGCACGCCCGACGCTCCGGACCTGGATGGCATCGCATTCTGGCTCGCGGCGAACCTGCCGCCGGAGAGCGGCCGCGCGACGCTCATCCACAACGACTACAAGCTCGACAACGTGATCTTCCGCGCCGACGATCCGACCCGCCTGCTGGCTGTTCTCGACTGGGAGATGACCACGCTGGGCGACCCGCTCATGGATCTCGGGTGCACGCTCTCCTACTGGGTCGAGGCAGGCGACCCGGACTACATGGACAGCTTCCGCATGATGCCGACCAACGTCGCCGGGGCGCTGACGCGCGCCCAGGTGCTGGAGCGTTACAGCGCCCGCACCGGGACGCCGACGGGCGACTTCACCTTCTACTACGTTTTCGGCGTGTTCAGGCTCGCGGTCGTGCTGCTGCAGATCTACTACCGCTACTACCACGGCCAGACGCGGGATGCCCGCTTCGGCGCCCTCATCGGACAGGTGCACGCCCTCGCGCGGACTGCGACCGTGGCGCTGCAGGGCCGCGCCGCGTGAGCCCGCACGCAGGGCGGGTAGTGCTGGTTACCGGCGCCGCCGCCGGGATCGGGCGCTGCACCGCCGACCTGCTCGCGACCGCCGGCGCACGGGTGCTGCTGGCCGACATCGACGCCGCGGCCGGCGAGGCGGCCGCGGGCGCCCTGCGCACGGCCGGCTTTGAAGCCCGGTTCGTTACGGCGGACGTGTCGGTCGCGGCCGAGGTGGAGGCGATGGTCGACGCCGCGTTGCGCGCATGGGGCCGGCTGGACGCCGCAGTCAACAACGCCGGCATAGAGCATGCCCCGGCGCGCCTGGCGGACTGCGCGGAGGACACCTGGGACCGGGTGCTCGCCATCGATTTGAAGAGCGTTTTCCTGTGTCTGCGGGCCGAATTGCGGGCGATGGAAAGGGGCGGGGGAGCGATTGTCAACGTCGCCTCGGTGGCAGGGCTGGGCGGCGCCCCCACCCTGGGGCCCTATGCCGCTGCCAAGCACGGCGTCGTCGGTCTCACGCGCACGGCTGCAGTGGAGTACGGCCGCCGCAGGATCCGCGTGAACGCGGTCTGCCCGAGCTACACGCGCACGCGGATGGTGGAACGGATCCTGTCCGATCAGCCGGAAATGGAGCAGGTGTTCGCGAAAGCGAGCCCGATGCGCCGCCTCGGCGAGCCCGGAGAGGTCGCTCGTGCGATCGCCTGGCTGCTTTCGGACGAGGCGGCGTTCGTCAATGGCCAGGCGCTGGCGATCGACGGGGGACTGACTGCCTGGTGAGACGCCGAACGGATGCTCAGCTCAGTACCTGCTCGTAGCCGCCGGCGACGCGGAGCAGGGCCCCCTCGCTCCAGTCCGGCCCCACGAGCTGGACGCCGATCGGCAGGCCCGCCGCCGACATGCCGGCTGGCAACGCCACGGCCGGCAGGCCTGCCAGGCTGATCGGCCCGGTGTGGCGCACCATCGTCCCGAAGGTGTCGAGCAACTCGCCGTTCAGCCGCATCTGCGCGTGCTCGTCCAGCGTCGGCGCAGGTGCGGGCGCGACCGGCGCCAGCAGGAGGTCGGCCTGCCCGAAGGCGCGGGCGAAGCCGGCCCGCAGCTGCGGGCGCACCCGACGCAGTGCATCGAGATACGCATGGCCCGGCACCGGCTGCGCGCCCGGCCCGACCTGGGAGCCGAGGATACCGCGCACGTCCGGCCCGAAACCGTCCAGCGCGCCTTCGAGCGTCACCCCGGGCGCCGCCACCTGCCAGTACTCGCGCATGAGCACGATGGTCTCCGCCAGCACCACGGCCAGCAGCGCCCCGCCCATCGTATCGACTTCCGGCACCTGCACGTCGACGACCCGAACGCCCGCGCCTTCCAGTACGCCGCGCACGCCGTCCAGCACGCGCACCACGTCGGGATGCAGATCGCGCGCGAACAGGCCCCCGACGATGCCGATGCGCAGTCCCGCCAGCACCGACTCCCGCGGGCGCGCCGCGAGGTGGGCAAGGGCGGCAACCGGATTCGCGACGCAGCCCGGATCGCGCGGATCGGGGCCGCCCGCGATCACCCCGAGCAGCAATTCCGCGTCGGCGACGTCGCGCGTCATCGGACCGATGACGTCACAGGTCCACGACAGGCCCTGCATGCCGCCGCGCGGCACGCGCCCGACGGTGGGCTTGAGCCCGACTCCTCCGCACAGCCCCGCGGGCAGCCGGACCGACGCACCGGTGTCCGTGCCGATGCCGGCCGGCGCGAGTCCCGCAGCCACCGCCGCCGCGGTGCCGCCGCTGGAGCCGCCGGGGATGTTCCCGGGGCCGTAGGGATTGCGCACCGCGCCGAAGGTCGGATTGCGCGAGGTGATTCCGAAGCACGCCTCGTGCAGGTTCGCCTTGCCGAGCACGATCGCGCCGGCGGCCTTCAGCCGCGCGACGACTGTTGCGTCGGCGGCGGGCACCCAGTCGCGCAGGACCGCCGTTCCGCCGGTGGTCGGGACTCCGGCGGTATCGAGCGCGTCCTTGATCGCCAGCGGCACGCCGTGCAGCGGGCCGCGCCACTCGCCCCGGGCGGCCTCGGCATCGAGGTGCCGCGCCTGAGCGAGCGCCAGTTCCCCGTCCAGTGTCACCCAGACGTTGAGGCCGTCCCGGCCGCCCAGCGCCGCGCTGCGCTCCAGGAGGCCGGCTACGGCCTGCTCGCTCGACAACTCGCGTCGGCGTATCGCCGCCGACAGCGCCACCGCCGTAAGCCCCGCCAGCTCCGCGTGCGGGCCGCCGAGCGCCGCGGGCGGCGGCGTCTGACAACGCTGGTAGGGGTGGCGATGGTTCACGGCGCGCCTCGCGGTGTGGACTCGTGCCGCCATTCTGCCCGCCGGCTCGCGATCATGACAGGGCATCGCGCATCCGCGGGCGTGCGCCGGGCCCGATCTCGATCGCACCGCGACGCACCGCTACACTCCCGGTCGCTGACGGGCACGAGGGGAGCGGGGACATGCGGGAGCCGGCGATGGGCAGCTACGTGTGCGGCACGAGCGCGACGCCGCTCATCTACCGGACAGTCGGCAACGCCCTGAACGATGCGGCCCTGCGGTGGGGCGACCGCGAGGCGCTCGTCGTGCGCCACCAGGGGATCCGCTGGACCTGGCTTGAACTCAATGCGCGGGCCGAGGCCTTCGCAGCCGGACTCCTCGCCCTGGGACTCGCCCCCGGGGACCGCGTCGGCGTCTGGGCACCCAACTGCGCCGAGTGGGTCGTGGCCCAATTCGGCACCGCCAAAGCCGGCATCATCCAGGTGAACATCAACCCGGCCTACCGCGTGCACGAACTCGAGTACGCGCTGAACAAGGTCGGCTGCAAGGCACTCGTCACCGCGGCACGCTTCAAGTCCAGCGACTACCTCGCGATGCTGCAGGCGCTCGCGCCGGAACTCGCCGGCGCCGAGCCCGGATGCCTGGCCGCCGCGCGCCTCCCGCACCTGCGCTGGATCGTGCGCCTCGGCGAAGGCGAGACCCCCGGCATGCTCGCCTTCGACGCAGTGAGCGCCGGGGCGGGCGAGGCCGAGCGCCGGCGGGTGATCGGGCTTGCCGACGAGCTGCAGCCGGACGATCCGATCAACATCCAGTTCACCAGCGGCACCACCGGCTCGCCCAAGGGCGCGACCCTGACCCACTGCAACATCCTCAACAACGGCTACTTCACGGCGAGGGCCATGCGCTTCACCGAGCGTGATCGCCTGTGCGTGCCGGTCCCGCTGTATCACTGCTTCGGAATGGTCATGGGGAACCTGGGCTGCGTCACGCATGGCGCGACGATCGTCTACCCGAACGACGGGTTCGACCCGCTGCTGACGCTGGAGGCCGTGGCTGCCGAGCGCTGCACGGCCCTGTACGGGGTCCCTACGATGTTCATCGCCGAACTGGAGCACCCGGGGTTCGCCGGGCTCGATCTCTCGAGCCTGCGTACCGGCATCATGGCCGGCGCCCCTTGCCCGATCGAAGTCATGAAACGGGTCATCGGCGAGATGCACATGGGCGAGGTCACCATCGCCTACGGAATGACCGAGACGAGCCCGGTGAGCTTCCAGTCCGGCACGGACGACCCGCTCGACCGGCGCGTGTCGACCGTGGGCAGGATCCACCCGCACGTCGAGGTCAAGATCGTCGACGGGAACGGCCGGGTCGTACCGCGCGGCCACCGTGGCGAGTTGCTCACGCGCGGGTATTCGGTGATGCGCGGCTACTGGGACGAGCCTGCCAGGACCGCGGAGGCCATCGACGTCGCGGGCTGGATGCACACCGGCGACCTGGCGACGCTGGACGAGGAGGACATGATCATCCGCGGCGGCGAGAACGTGTACCCCCGCGAGGTGGAGGAGTTCCTGTACGGGCACCCGAAAATCCAGGACGTGTCGGTGTTCGGCGTGCCCGACGATCGCTACGGCGAGGAACTGTGCGCGTGGATCCGGCTGAAGCCGGGCACCGTGGCGACGGAGGAGGAAGTCCGGGGCTACTGCCGCGAGCGGATCGCGCACTACAAGATCCCCCGTTACGTGCGCTTCGTGGATGACTTTCCGATGACGGTCACGGGCAAGGTCCAGAAGTTCATGATGCGGGATCGGATGATCGAAATGCTGGGGCTGAGCGTGCAGCAGACGGCCTGAGGACGCGGTCGCCGGCGAGATATTCACGCTGCGGGTTCCGGTTACAATGGCGCGGAAGGAGCGGGCTGGCAGGCACCAGGGCTGAGGGCTGAGGATGAGCAGAGACAACGAACCGATCGTGGACCACTGGTTCGAGAACCTCGAGAGCGGTCGCAAGTTCGAGGTGACGGACATCGACGAGGACAACGGCATGATCGAGATCCAGTATCTCGACGGCGACACCGCCGAGCTCGACCTCGACGAATGGTACGAACTCGAGCTCGAGGCGATCGAGGCGCCCGAGGAAGCTGAAGGTTACGACGACGACGACGACGAGGACGAGGACGAGGAAGACCTCGACGACGAGGACGAGGACCTCGACGAGGACGAAGACGACTGGGACGAGGACGAGGGCAACGGGGAGTGGGACGATCGCTGAAGCACGGCGACGCCCGTCACTGCTTCCGCGGCGCGGGCGGCGGCTGGGACTGACGCCACGTCCAGCGCAGGATCTCGTCGTGCACCGCCGAGCCCAGGCCCCACTGGGCCTGCCGGTCGTTCATGAGCGATACCACGGCGAACGTCCGCCCGTCGGCGCCGTGCACGTAACCGGCGATCGCCGATACCTCGCGCAGGCTCCCGGTCTTGATGTGCATGTGACCGGCCTCCGGACGGCCACGGAAACGCCTGCGCATCGTACCGTCAACGCCGGCAATCGGCAGCGAGGCGACGAACTCCGGCATACGGGGTGAGCGCCAGGCATCGACCAGCACCTCGGCCAGCGTGCGGGCCGTCACCCGGGTCTCGCGGGCAAGGCCGGAGCCGTTCGCTATCTCCAGGCCCCACGCGTCGATTCCGCGCTTCTTCATCAGCTCCGTCACCGCCCGCGCGCCCTTGTCGAGGGTCGCCGGCGGCTGGTGCTTCTCGGCCCCGAGCGTCAGCAGGAAATGGCGGGCCATGGTGTTGTTGCTGAACTTGTTCAGGCCGCGAATCGCCTCCGCGAGCGTCCGTGATTCCCAGACGAACCACGGCCGGCCGCGGGCCGGAGCGGAACCATTACGCACCGTGCCGGTAAAGGTCCCGCCGAGCTGCTGCCACACTGTCTGGAAGAGTCCCAGCGCGAACGTTTCGGGCGTGAGGACGGCACGCACGAACCCGGCGCCTGGACAGCCGCGCGCGAGACGCCCGCCGATCACGACCTGCGCCGCGGCGGGCGGATCGCTGACCCCGAAAGTCACCGCGTTGGCGTCGCCGCGGCAGGCCCCGTCGACAATCTGCACCTTGTTGGCGATTTCGAGATTGGCGGGCAGCGGGTCCGCCTCGATGCGGGCGCGCTGGCCCGAGCCGGGGAATACGTCGAACCGGACCGTCCGGTAATTGAACAGGAGCGGGTGCGCGAGCACGTTGTAGGCGCGGTACGGCTGATTGTCGAACCCACCGGGCGATTCCGGCGGCAGGTCGAAATATGAGCTGTCGATGACCAGGTCACCGGTGATCTCCCGCAGACCGCGGCGCCGCAGGGCGCCCAGCATCCGCCAGACCTCCTCGGTGACCAGGTACGGATCGCCCTTGCCCTTGAGGATCAGATCGCCGTCGAGGATGTCCCCGCGCATCGGGCCCCCGAGCCACGCTTCGGTGCGCCACGTGTAGGTCGGTCCCAGTTCCTCCAGGGCCGCCCAGGTCGTCACGATCTTGATCGCGGACGCGGGGTTGCGGGGAACATCGGCGTTGAACGCCAGCACGGGCTCCCGCGCGCCGATCTCGATGACATAGACGCTCAGGCTGTCGGTGGGAAACCGGATCCGCCCGCCGATCGACTTGATCGGGGCCGGCACCTCGGACGGCGCTCCGACTGCAGATCCTGGCAGCAGCACAGCCACCAGTAGCGACCCGAGCAGGTACCGGATGCGGTTCAGGGGGAAAAGGAGCATCGGCGACGGTCGGGACCCGGCGGGATTGTTGTCGGGTGCACGACCGATGGCAAGTCCCGCGCCGATGGTCACGACCGGTTGCAGGCCCGGCAGGTCACCAGACGTCGGAGCCGGCTTCGCGACGCGCCCCGAATTCATCTGGGCTAAAGCCGGGCTGCGTCGCGTACTGGCGGCCAGCGCTGCAGGCGCCTTCAGCAATGCGGACGGCAATCTATCGAATTACGCATAATGTATATTATGGTAAATTAAGGTTGTTAGCCGCGCAGCCGCAGCCATCGGACGCGGCATTGCCCCGCCAGAGATCTCGGACGCAGGCTGTTTCACCATTAACCTGCGCAGAACGGCTCCCTGGAAATCTCGAGATCACATCCCGAGCGAGCCTCGACTGCGACTCCGCCACAAGGGGCCGCGCGCGGTGGCGCCTGAGCGCGCTTTCCTCCGCACCATCCGTTCCCGGAGAGGCAAGGGAGCATTGCAACGGGCCACGACCGCGCGGCCGGTGTGCAGCCTCCGACGGTTCCCCTCCGTCACCGACCTTCCCGTGTCCTCGGGAGCAGCCGTAACCGACCGCCTGGCCCGTGTCCTTCACGCCTGCGGCGGGCTCGGCACTCCTGCCACCGAGCCGCTCGATACCGCGTCGGGGGTACCGGTACGGCGCCGGCAGCAGCCGTTTGCAGTTGTTTGAATGGAGCCTTATTAATGTGCTCATACATAGAGTTATGGCACATATGTAATAGTTTTTCTCGATGATGCCGAATCGTTCCCCTGCCATTGCGGGCAACTTGTATACAGGGCCTCGCAATTGAGCATCCCACAAACAAGGCATGGGATTAGAAAAGTGTGAGAACCAGGTACCGGGCGGCGATTCCGTTCCAGTCACTGGCGCGCCTGACCTTCCTGCGTGATTACTCCTCGGCGTGCAGCCGGGCGAAGGCTGGTGTCTCGACCACCCGGTAACCGCTGTCTCCCCGGACGACCCACAAGACGGCCAGGGCGTGCTCGTCCGCCAGGGCGCGGCCAGGCGCCAGACCCAGGACCAGGAAAGCGGTGGCCAGTGCATCCGCTTCGGTGGCAGTGCGCGTGACGACGGTGACCGACGCCAGCTGGTGGGAGACCGGGCGTCCGGTGCGCGGGTCGAGCACATGCGAATAGAATTCGCCCCCGGCCTCGTAATAGTTCCGATAATCGCCGGACGTGGCCAGCGCCATCCCCTGCAGTTCGACCGCCGCCGCGACCGCGCCGGTTCCTGGATGCTCGACGCCGACCCGCCACGGACGACCGGCAGCACTGGAGCCGCGGCCGCGGAACTCGCCGCCGACGTCGATCAGGTAGTCCTCGACTCCGGCGTCCTCCAGCACGTCGGCGAGCCGGTCGACGGCGTACCCCACGGCGATGGCCGAGACATCGAGAGTTATTCCGTCGACGGTCCGCCGCAGTGCCGGCGGGTCCATCCGCGCCTCGATTCCCTGCCAGCCTACCCGCGCCCGAGTTGCCTCGACCGCCGCAGCGGCGGGCACCTGCCGCGCCGACCAGTCCGGACCGAAACCCCACAGATCGACGAGCGGTGCCACGGTGATGTCGAATGCACCGCCGGTGAGGGCGCTGATCCGGGCGCTTTCAGCCACCACCGCGGCAAAATCGGGTGATACCGGAAACCAGTCCAGGCCCGGCGTGCGGTTGAAACGCGTGATCTCGGACGTTTCCCGGTACGTGGACATCTGGCGGTTGATGCTCTCCAGCACGCCCTCGATTGCGGCCCGGACAGTCCCGGCGTCCTGGCCGGCCGGCAGTGCGGCGATGCGGACCGTCCAGGTCGAGCCCATGGTCGCGCCGTCCAGCATCACTTCGGCGGTGGCCGGACGCCACGGTGCCTGCAGCAGCCCCAACGCCAGGAGGATGAACTTCGATGCGGGCAGGCCAGTCAGTGCTCTCAACGATTCGCTCCCGCCGTCACGGCTGCACGCGTATGGTGTGCCAATCGGAAGTGGCGACACTTAGAATGCTGCTGACCGCAGCACCGGTTCCAGTACGTCCCGCCGATCCACCCGTCCCGCCCAACGCCGAGAAAATCCAGCGCATGTCCGCCCAGGCAGCCATCGAGAGCTTGAAGCAGTTCGTTCATCGCCGCATCGTCGGCCAGCAGGCGCTCGTCGACAGCCTGCTCGTCGCGTTGCTCGCGGACGGCCACCTGCTGGTCGAGGGTGCGCCCGGCCTCGCCAAGACCCGGGCGATCAAGGTCCTGGGGGAAGGCATCGACGGCGAGTTCCACCGCATCCAGTTCACCCCGGATCTGCTGCCCGCCGACCTCACGGGGACCGAGATCTACCGGCCCCAGGACGGCTCGTTCCGGTTTCAGCCCGGTCCCCTCTTCTACAATCTCGTGCTCGCCGACGAGGTGAACCGGGCACCGGCCAAGGTGCAGTCGGCACTCCTCGAGGCGATGGCGGAGCGCCAGGTCACCATCGGCCGCACGACGCACCGCCTGCCGCGGCTGTTCCTGGTGATGGCTACCCAGAACCCGATCGAGCAGGAAGGCACCTACCCGCTGCCCGAAGCCCAGCTCGACCGCTTCCTGATGCACATCCGGATAGGTTACCCGGAGGTGGATGACGAGCAGGCCATCCTGCATCTTGCCCGTCGGGAGGCCAGAGCGGACAGTTCGGTCGACGAGACGCCGTTCACGCCCATCTCGCAGGAGACGGTGTTCGCGGCCCGGCGCGAAGTGCTGGACGTGTACATGGCCGAACCCCTCGAGCGCTACATCCTCGCGCTGACGCTGGCCACCCGCAGGCCGGGCGCCTACGGCGACGAACTGGGGCGCTGGGTGCAATGGGGCGCCAGCCCGCGCGCGACCATCGCCATCGATCGCTGCGCACGGGCGCGTGCCTGGCTGGCCGGCCGCGACTATGTCGGGCCTGACGACGTCCAGGCGGTCGTGCCGGACATCCTGCGCCATCGCGTGATCCTGACCTACGAGGCCGAGGCCGAGGGCGTGACGACCGACACCTTCGTCCGCGAACTGCTCCGTCGCGTCGCGGTCCCGTGAACGGGGTCACATACGAGGAGGTGACCGGCATCAGCGTGCCGGCGCTCGTCCGCCTCGCGGAACCCGCCGCGGCGCTCTCGCTGGCAGCGCGGGTACCGCGCGCCCGGGCCGGCGGGGGATGGACCGCGCGCTTCAAGGGCCGCGGCATGGAATTCGACGAAGTGCGGCCGTACGAGCCTGGCGACGACATCCGCTCGCTCGACTGGAAGGTCACCGCGCGCACGGGTGAACCCTACACCAAGCTGTTCCGGGAGGAACGCGAGCGACCGGTGCTGATCGCCCTCGACCTGCGAGCACCGATGTTCTTCGCCACGCGCGGCGCCTACAAGTCAGTGGTGGCGGCCCATGCCGCCGCGCTCCTCGCCTGGAGCGCGGCGCGGGGGGGTGATCGCACCGGCGGCCTGGTGTTCGCGGACACCGAACACTCAGAGGTCAAGCCGATGCGCGGACGTCGCGCTGTGCTCGATTTCATCCACCGGCTCGCAGCCCATCCGGCGTGGGCCTCGCCCGAACGGCACTACCGCGCCGGCGGCCTGGACGAGGCCGCCGGCCGGCTGCATCGTGTCGTGAAGCCGGGGAGCCTGGTGTTCGTGCTGTCGGACTTCCGCGGGCTGGGCGCCGCGGGGCAGTCGGAACTCGTGGGCCTCGCGCGCCATAGCGACATCACGCTCCTGCACCTGTACGACCCGGTCGAGGCAGCCGCGCCGCCACCGGGGCGGTACGTCGTCTCTGACGGGCGCCGCCGCCTCGAATTCGACAGCCGCGATCCGGGGGTCGCCGCCCGCTACGCGCGCGGCTTCGAGCAGCGTCGGGCACTGGTGCGCGAGACCGCGCGCCGGGCTCGGGCGAACTGCATCGAACTCACCACCGCCGCGGACCTGGTCCCCGCGCTGGCCGCCGGCCTGCGCCGGCGTGCCCACTGAGCACACGCCCGTGGAAGCCACCGAGATCCCGCTGCGCGACATCCACCTGCCGCCACCGCCCGGCTACTGGCCGCCGGCGCCCGGGTGGTGGCTGCTGCTCGCACTGGGTCTCGCGATCGCCGCCCTCGCATGGTGGCATCACCGCCGCGGCCGCGGCCGGCGCCTGCACTTGCGTCGCGTCGCGGCGGAAGAACTGGCCCGCCTGCGCGCCGAACATGCGGCGCATCGCGACGGCGCCCGGCTTGCGCGCGACCTGTCCATCCTGATGCGCCGCGTGGCGCTCACACTCCTGCCTCGCACCGAGGCGGCCGGGCTGCACGGCGATGCCTGGCTCGCACTGCTCGACCGGCTCGCCGCCCGGCCCGCCTTCTGCAGCGGGCCCGGCCGGGTGCTCGCGGTCGCCCCGTACCGGCCGGCCATCGAGGTCGACGCCGAAGCCCTGCTCGCCGCCTGCGAGCACGTCATCGCGGCGCTGCCGCGCGCGGTCGGCCCGTGATCGACATCGCCTGGCCATGGCTCGCCGCCGCGGCGCCGCTGCCGTTGCTGGTGCGCCGGTGGGTGGCGCCGTCGACCGGCGCGTCGCAGGCGCCGCTGCGCATGCCGGTGCTCGCGGATTTCGACGACCTCGCGGTCACGCAGGGCGCCACGTCCCGCAACCGCTGGCGCGTTCTCGTGGCGGGACTCGCATGGCTGCTGCTCGTCGCCGCCGCCGTCCGCCCGCAATGGCTCGGCGAAGCGATCGAGGTGCCGGTCTCCGGGCGCGATCTGATGCTGGCAATCGACCTCTCCGGCAGCATGGAGCAGACCGACTTCGAACTCGGCGGGACCGTCGTCGACCGCCTGACCGCCACGCGTCACGTCGCCGACCAGTTCATCGCGCGCCGCGCCGGCGACAGGATTGGCCTCATCCTGTTCGGTCGCCAGGCCTACCTGCAGGTTCCTCTCACCTTCGACCGCGAAACCGTACGGACGCTGCTCGACGAGGCGGTGATCGGGCTGGCCGGCAAGGAAACCGCGATCGGCGACGCGATTGGCCTCGCGGTCAAGCGCCTCTCGGCCACGTCGTCCAGCCAGCAGGTGCTCATCCTGATCACCGACGGCGCCAACACGGCCGGGGAGATCCAGCCGCTCACCGCCGCCGAACTCGCGGCGCGCGCCGGGTTGCGCATCCATACCATCGGCGTCGGCGCCGAGTCGATGACGGTCCCGAGCCTGTTCGGCTCCCGCACCGTGAACCCCTCGCTCGATCTCGACGAAGTGACCCTGCGGTCCATCGCGGACCAGACCGGGGGGCGCTACTTCCGGGCCAGGGACACGGGGGAACTCGAGCGCATCTACGCGCTGCTCGACGAGATCGAGCCGGTCGAGAAGGACGCGCTGCACTACCGGCCGAGGCACGAACTGTTCCCCTGGCCGCTCGCGCTCGCGCTGGCGCTCGCGGCGCTGGGCGTCGCGCCGGCCCTCGCAGGCAGCCGGGAATGAGTCTTGCCGACTTGCACTTCCTGCGCCCGTGGTGGCTCCTCGGATTCGTGGCCCTGGCCGCGGCCCTGTGGCTGCACGGACGCAATTGGCAGCGTCGCAGCGGCTGGCTGCGCGTGTGCGACCCGAGGCTGCTGCCCCACGTGCTCGGCGAGGCCGGTGTGCCCCGCCGGGATCCGTTCCAGTGGCTGGCGGGATCCGCGGCTGCGCTGCTACTGCTCGCTCTCGCCGGGCCGACCTGGGAACGACTGCCCCAGCCCGTGTTCCGCGACACCTCGGCGCTGGTGATAGCGCTCGATCTGTCGCGGTCGATGGATGCGACCGACATCAAGCCGAGCCGGGCGGCGCGCGCGCGCTTCGAGATCGCCGATCTCGTCGCCGCGCGCCGCAGCGGCATGACCGCCCTCGTCGTCTATGCGGCGGGCGCGTTCACGGTCACGCCGCTGACCGACGACTACCGGACCATCACCGCGCAACTGCCGGTCCTCGCGACCGAACTCATGCCCGCGCAGGGGAGCCGGGCCGATCTCGCGGTCGAGCGCGCCGTGGAGCTCCTGCGTCGCTCGGGTCTGCCGGCCGGGGACGTCATCCTCGTCACCGACGGCGTGACCCCGCGGGAGATCGACGGCATAGAGGCGACGCTGGCCGACGCGCGCCTGCGCCTGTCGATCCTCGGCGTCGGCACGCTGGAGGGCGCGCCGGTGCCCGGCCCTGCGGGACACCTGACCGCCGACAACGGGCAACCCGTGATCGCCCGGCTGGATCCGGGCACGCTCGAAGCGCTCGCCCGCCGGGGTGGAGGAGTCTACCGCACCGTCACGGCCGACGATTCCGATCTGCGTGCCCTGCTCGCCACGCTCGGCACCGAGCATGCGATCGACGACTCCCGGCGCAGCGAGCTGCTCGCCGACCAGTGGCGCGAGCTCGGCCCGTGGCTGGTCGCCGCGGCGGTCCCGTTCGCCGCCCTGCTCTTCCGGCGCGGAATCGTGCTGGCGCTGTTCGCCGCACTGGTGCTGCCCTGGCCGCGTCCGGCCGCGGCAGTCGACTGGGCGGACCTGTGGCGCAACCCGGACCAGCGGGCCGCGCAGCTGCTCGAGCAGGCCCCGGCGCAGGCGGCGGACCTGTTCCGGGATCCGGCGTGGAAGGGGGCTGCGCAGTACCGCGCCGGCGACTACCAGGCGGCGGTGGAGAGCCTGCGCGGGCGCGACGACGCCTTGAGCCTGTACAACCGCGGCAACGCGCGCGCGCGCATGGGCGACTACGAGGCCGCACTCGCCGACTACGAGGAAGCGCTCGCGCGCGATCCGGGCGACGCCGACGCGCGCCATAACCGGGACCTCGTGCGCCAGCTCCTCGAGCAGCAGTCGCAGGGAGCACCGTCGCGCGGTCCGCCGGGCGACCGCGAACAGCAGGCCGACGGCGAAGACGCCAAGAGCGACCCCGACCCGGCGCAGCCGCCGCCGGGGAGCGCACCGCAGGAAGCCGAAAGCCGCGGAGGCCAGGGCGAGCAGCCAGCCGAGCGAACGGGCACCGACGACCCCGGTTCGCCACAGGCGGGCAGCGACCCGACGACATCTCCGGCCACGGCGCCGCGCAAGGAGGAGGAGTCTGCGGATGCGTCGGGCGCGGGCGAGCAGGCGGCGAACGGGACCGCGTCGTCGCAGGAAGTGCCGGGTCGCGAGACGCCCGACGCGGAGCAGATGCAGGCCGCCGAGCAGTGGCTGCGCCGGATCCCTGACGACCCCGGTGGCCTGCTGCGGCGCAAATTTCTCTATCAGTATCGCCAGCTCGGCCGGCAGGCGGAGACGGATACGCCATGGTGAACTTCATGCTGCGGTCTTGCCTGTTCATCCTTGCCCTGGGGCTGCCGTGGAGCGCTCAGGCCGGGGTACGCGCCTCCGTCGACCGAGACACGCTGGTGAACGGGGAGTCGTTCCGGATCACCTTCGAGGTCGACAGCGACAGCGACACCGGTCGCGAGCCGGATTTCAGTCCGCTGGAACACGATTTCCGCATCCTCGGCCGCAGCAAGCGCAGCAACATCGCTTTCGTCAACGGCCGCCTCATGCGCTCCAGCACGTGGATCCTCAACCTGATGGCCACGGGCAGCGGCACCCTGACCATCCCCTCGATCGACTTCGGGTCCGCGCGCAGCGAGCCGCTCACCCTGATCGTGCGGGACGAGGCGCCAGGCGCGGCCGCCGGCGCTCCGCGTGACCTGTTCCTCGAGGCCGAGGCCACGCCGACCGACGTCTGGGTCCAGGGCGAGGTCGTGCTGAAGCTGAGCATCTGGCGCACCGTGGAGATGAACGATGCCGAACTGGGCGAGATCGCATTCGAGGGCGGCACGGCGCTCGTCAAGCCGCTGGGTGCCGATACGCTGTACCAGGCGCGGCGGGACGGCCGGCGCTACTCCGTGGTCGAGAGGCGCTTCGCGCTCTACCCGCAGTCGAGCGGCACCCTGACGATCAAGCCGGTGGAGTTCCAAGGCCAGATCGTGGAAGGCACCAGTTCCTTCCTCGACCCGTTCGGCCAGCGCATCAGCACGCGCCGGCTGCGCACCGAACCGCTCCGGCTGGAGGTGCGCCCCGCGCCACCGGCGACCGGCCGCCGCGCCTGGTTGCCGGCGCGGCGGGTGGAGATCCAGGAGGTCTGGTCGGACGACGCTGCCACCCTGGACGTGGGCGAGGCTGTTTCGCGGACCGTCGCGCTAACCGCCGAGGGTCTCACCGCCGGGCAGTTGCCGGAACTTCTCGGTGACGCGTTGCCGGACGGCCTGAAACGCTACCCTGAACAACCCGAACTGCAGGATCGACCGGGCGAGCGTGGCTTCACCGGCGTCCGCATAGAGAAGGTCGCCCTCATCCCCGGCCTTCCCGGCAACTACGTGCTGCCCGCCATCGAGATTCCATGGTGGAACGTCGCAACCGGCACGCCGGAGATCGCCCGACTGCCCGAGCGTCGGATCACCGTCGTGGGTCCGATGCCGACAGCGGACGCCGCGCCGACCCCGGCGGCTGCGGCGCCGGTGGCGGCGCCGGCGCTGCCTCGCACAGAGGCGACACTCTCCCCTTGGCCGGTCGTGAGCGCCGGCCTCGCCGTGGCCTGGCTCGCCACGCTGGCGGCCTGGTGGTTCAACACCCGACCCAGACCGGGCACAACGACGCCCGCAGCGGTTCCCCGTCCATCCGCAGCCAACCTGGCTGCCGTGCAACGAGCGGTAGCGTCCGGAGACGCCGTCGGCGTTCGCGATGCCCTGCTCGCCTGGGCCCGGGTCGCCTGGCCCGCGGATCCGCCGGCCACCCTCGCGGCCTTGGGACGACGGGTGACCGGGCCAGCGAGGACAGAGATCAGTCGCCTCGACGCAGCGCTATACGGGCGCGCGGCGGTGCCGTTCGACGGCGCCACGCTCGTCGCCGGGCTGTCCGCTGCCCCGCCCGCCGCTGCACCGGCACCTGCATCGCTCGAACCCCTGTTCCGCGCCTGAATTCAGCGGGTTCACTCCATAAAGCACGTTAAGAAGTATTGTTAACTTCATGAACTTGCAATAGGATTTGAAAAACGTCTCCGTTTCAGGACCGGATCGGAACGGCCGCTCGGGCGGGAGGGCTCGTGAGAATGTGGCAGGTGTGACCACCGTTCTGGCGGTGGACGACAGCGAGACCGTGCGCCGTTCACTGGCGCTGCGGCTCTCCAACCACGGGTTCGACGTGACCACGAGCGCGTCCGCGGAGGAAGCGCTCGCGTTGCTCGACACCCGCGAGTTCGACATCGTCCTGCTCGATTTGCGCATGCCGGCAACGAGCGGCCTCGACGCCCTGCGCGCCATCCGCCGCCGGCGCACCGCGGCTGAACTGCCGGTCATCATGCTCACGGTCAGTGACGACACCCCCGACATCGTGCAGGCCTATGAACTCGGCGCGAACGACTACGTGGTGAAGCCCGGCGAACTGCCGGTCCTGGTCGCGCGCATCAACACCCAGACGTCCCTGCGGCACGCACACCATGCGCTGCGCGAGGCGCACCGGGAACTGGAACGCACGCTTGTCCACAAGAGTGTCGCGCTCGAGGAATCGCAGTCGAACC
Source organism: uncultured Gammaproteobacteria bacterium (assembly GCA_964404305.1). Lineage (GTDB taxonomy): Bacteria > Pseudomonadota > Gammaproteobacteria > JADZEE01 > JADZEE01 > CAYOJP01. The sequence continues at coordinate 8,770 of CAYOJP010000006.1, read as the reverse complement.
TGGAGACCGCGGAACAACGCAAGGAGCAGGCGGAGAGCGAGCTGCGCGCGAGCGAGCAGCGGTACCGGGTCTTCTACGACGAGAATCCGTCGATGCTGTTCACACTGTCGGTGGACGGCATCATCCTCGCGGCGAACCACCTGGGCGCCAGCCAGCTCGGCTACCGCCGTTCCGATCTGATCGGCACGTCCATGCTCAGCCTGTATCACCCCGACGACCGCGCGGCGGCCCGACGTTACCTGAAGGGCGTGGTCGAGCTCCCCGAGCGGTTGCACCGCTGGGAGCTGCGCAAGCTGCACCGGGCCGGCGACGCCGGCTGGTTCCGGGAGACCGCCCGCCTGGTGGAGGAAGGCGGCGCCCACGGCTCGATACTGGTCGTCTGCGAGGACATCAACGAGACCTACCGGCTGTCCGAGCGGCTGTCCTTTCACGAGCGCTACGATGCACTCACGGGGCTGCTCAACCGGCGCAGTTTCACCGAGCAGATCGAGGGGGCGCTGGCCGACGCCCGTCGCTCCGACATCGAGCACGCCCTGGTGTTCCTCGACCTGGATCAGTTCAAGGTCGTGAACGACACCTGCGGCCATGCGGCGGGCGACGAGCTGCTGGTCCGGATCGCCGAGATCCTCGCCAAGTCTGTCCGCCGTCGCGACACCCTGGCGCGCATGGGCGACGACGAATTCGCGCTGCTGATCGAGAACTGCGGCGTCGAGCCGGCGGCGACGGTCGCCAACGCCTTGCGCGACGCGATCGCCGCCCACCACCTGCAGTGGGCCGGCCGCACGCTGTCGGTCAGCGCCAGCATCGCGATCGTGCCGATTACTCGCGCCAGCCGGGACACGGCCGCGCTGCTCGCCATGGCCGATGCCGCGTGCTACGCGGCGAAGGACGCCGGGCGCAACCGCGTGCACGTGTACGCCGAGGGCGACCTCAAGCTGCTCGCGCGCTTCGGCGAGATGCACTGGGTGAGCCGGATCAAGGACGCCCTCGCGGCCGGGCGCTTCCATCTCGCCGTGCAGCCGATCACGCCCGTGGCTCCGCGGGGGGCGGCGAGGCTCCACGGCGCGCACTTCGAGCTGCTGCTGCGCATGCGCGACGAGGAGGGCCGCGAGATCGCGCCGAACGAGTTCCTGCCCGCCGCCGAGCGCTACAGCCTCGCGTCCCAACTCGACCGCTGGGTGGTCGAGAACGCGCTTGCCTGGCTGCAGACCGACCGCGCCGCACTCGACGCAATGTACCTGTGCGCCATCAACCTGTCGGGGCAGTCGCTCGGCGACGAGGCGCTCCTGGGCTACCTGCTCGGCGAGCTCGACAAGCGACTGATCCCGGCCTCGAAGCTGTGCTTCGAGATCACCGAGACCGCCGCGATCAACGACTACGCGACCGCCCTGCGCTTCATCTCGATACTCAAGGACCGCGGCTGCCGGTTTGCGCTGGACGACTTCGGCAGCGGCCTGTCATCGTTCGGCTACCTGAAGACCCTGCCGGTGGACTTCCTCAAGATCGACGGGGTGTTCGTCAAGGACATCGTCAGCAACCCGCTCGACCTCGCGCTGGTGCGCTCGATCAACGACATCGGCCACGTGCTCGGCAAGCAGACGATCGCCGAGTTCGTGGAGACCGAGTCAATCCTGGCCGAACTTCGGGGCGTCGGCGTGGATTATGCGCAGGGCTACGGCATCGGCCGCCCGGCGCCGATCGGGCCATTCGGCAAGCGGCCCTGAACCGGGCTCAGTGGCGCTGGCCGGCCGCGTTCCCCGACTGCGCCACCAGCTCGGCCACCCGGTCGATGAGCGCATTCTGGGAAAAGGGCTTCTCCAGAAAGTCCGCGGCGCCCGCGCGCATGGCCTTCACCGCGGTCGCCACGTCGCCCCGGGCGGCGATGACCACCACCGCCAGCGCGCTCTCGCGGCGGCGGAGCGCCTCGATGAGTTCGATGCCGGACTTGCCGGGCAGTTCGGCCTCGGTCACGACGCACCCGGAGACGGGTTCTCCGGCAGCGAGGAATTCCTCCGCTGAGGCATACAGCCGGACCTGCAGTCCGTGGCTCGACAGCAGCGCCCGCAGCCCGCCGGCGACACCCGGATCGGGCTCGACGACGTGCACGACCGGGCTGCTCACCACGGTCACCGCGGCGAAATCGGTTTCCGTCACGCTCATTGCCGTCACGGGTCGCGTCGTCACCCCAGGGACATCGCGGCCCTGGCTCCAGTGCCCGAAACGCCTGCGAGCGCATCGAGAGAGAGCACACGCACGAAGCGGCGGTCGATCGCCAGCAGGCCTTCGCTCTGGAACGCGGTGAACAACCGGCTCACCGTCTCGATCGCGAGCGCGAGGTAGTTTGCGATCTCCTGGCGGGACATGCTCAGGTTGAACTCGGTGGCCGAGAAACCGCGCCGGTGGAACTGGCCGGACAGGTGCAGCAGGAACGCCGCCAGACGCTCGCGGGCACTGCGCTGGCCCAGCAGGACCACGCGGTCGTTCTCGTTGGCAAGCTCATTGCCGATGAAGCGCATCAGGCTGCGCTGCACCGCCGGCACGCGGCGCGTCAAGCCCTCGATGGCGGCCCACGGCACCATGCAGGCACTGGTCGTTTCCAGGGTGACCGCCGTGCTCGTGTGACGGTCGTGGCCCATGGCGTCGAGCCCGATGAGATCTCCCGGCAGGTGAAAGCGCAGGATCTGCTCCAGGCCGTCCGGCGTGGTGTGGTAGGTCTTCATCGAGCCGGACTTGATCAGGTAGAGATTCTCGAGCGCGTCGCCGGCCCGGAACATGCGGTGCCCGCGCGGCAGCGGGCGGCTCTGCCGGGTCGTCTCGCCCAGCACTCCCATTTCCTCCGTGCTCAGGCCGGCGGCGAGGCAGAACCGGCTGAGGCTGCAGGCCTCGCAACCGGGCTTGTGATTCCTGAGCCGCACGATGTTCGTTTCGATCTGCATGGCGATGCCCCCTGCGCGTTGTGTCCGAACCGCCCGGCCCGCGAGTGCCGGCTGCACGCATGACAACACGGGGCGGGCGGCGGCCGGAATCCGGGGATTCCGGTGCGGGGATAAGGGGAACCACGTAGGCGGCCACGGAACGGCCGACGCCGGGCCGCTGGCCGGCTTCAGCGCGGGGTCAACGACATCCGGATGAGGTCGGCGAGGCTCTGCGCCTCCATCTTCTCCATCACGTGGCCGCGATGGATCTCGACAGTCCGCTCGCTCAGGCCGAGTTCTGCTGCAATGACCTTGTTCGCCTGGCCTCGCACGACGCGCTCGAACACCTCCCGCTCGCGCGCCGTCAGTCGTCCCACCCGGGTCGCCACCGCCGCCCTGCCGACCTCGGACTCGCGGGCCTGCACGGCGTGGTCGAGCGCGCGCTGGACCCGGTCGATGAGATCCTGATCATTGAACGGCTTCTGCAGGAAGTCGAAGGCCCCGGACTTCATCGCCCCCACGGCCATGGGCACGTCGCCGTGCCCGGTGATGAACAGTATCGGCACCCGCGCGCCGCGCTCGGTCAGCACCCGCTGCAGTTCCAGCCCGCTCATCCGGGGCATGCGGATGTCCAGCACCAGGCACGCGGGTGCCGCCGCGTCGTAGCCGGCGAGGAAGGCATCCGCGGATTCGTAGGCGCGCACCGCCAGGCCGACCGAGCGCAGCAGCAGTGTGAGCGCGTCGCGGACGGCGCTGTCGTCGTCCACGACATGGACGATGGCGTCGGCGGCCGGGAAGGTCATTCGCTCAGCGCGACCGGCAGCCGGAACGCGAACACCGCGCCCTGTGGATCGTTCGGCTCGTGCCACAGCCGGCCGCCATGGGACTCGATGATCGTATGGCTGATCGAGAGCCCCAGGCCCATGCCGGCGCTCTTGGTCGTGAAGAACGGGTTGAAGATCTGCTCGATCGCGGCCGGCGCCACGCCCGGCCCGGGATCGCTGACGCGCACCTCGACCAGCCCGTCGGCGAGCGCGCTGGTCGCAATCGTGACCACGCGCCGCCCGCTCTCCAGATGCGCCGTCGCGTCGATCGCATTGCGGACCAGGTTGAGGATGACCTGCTGGATCTGGATGGCGTCGGCGGCAACCGCGGGCACTTCCGGCGCGAGATCGAGCACCAGTCGCGTATCGTGATTACGGGCGTCGAGATCCGCCAGCGCGAGGACCGCAGCCACCTCGGCGTTGAGATCGACCGGATCGAAGGCGGCTGCCCGCTGCCGCACGAAGCTGCGCAGGCGGTGCACGATCTGGCCCGCCCGCTCGGCCTGCCGGGCGATCTGATCGAGTGCTTCGGCAAAGTCCGGCGAATCCGTGGCCCCGCGGGCGTGCAGCCGCTGGCAGGCGCGCGCATAGGCGGCGATCGCCGTGAGCGGCTGGTTGATCTCGTGCGCGATCCCCGAGGCCATCTCGCCGAGCGTGCTGACGCGCCCTACCTGCGCGAGCCGCTCGCGGTGATGGCGGGCCTCCTCCTCGGCGGCCTTGCGCCGCGCGATGTCGCGGATCACTCCGAGGAACCGGCGCTCTCCGCCGGGCAGCCGGATCTCGCCCACCGCGAGATCGATCGGGAAGGTGCTGCCGTCGCGACGCAGCGCCCTCGCCTCGCGGCCGATCCCGATGATGCGGGCCTCGCCGGTCGTCATGTACCGGTGCATGTAGCCGTCATGCGCGGCGTGGTACGGCTCCGGCATGAGGATGTTGACATTGCGCCCGCGCATCTCGTCCTGCGTATGGCCGAACATGCGCTCGGCCGCCCGGTTGCAGGACTCGATGAGACCGCGGTCGTCGATGATGACGAGCGCGTCGACCATGGCGTCGGCGATGGTCGCGAGTCGCGCCTCGGCGTCCGCCGCGCGCCGTCGCAGGCGCCCGACCTCGTCCGTCTCCGGGCTCATTCGCTCCCCGCCCGCGGTTCGTCGGCGGACGCGTCGTCGTCCGCGATCACGCGGTAGGCGGGCCCCTCGAGATCGTCGAACTGCCCGCTGCGGATCGCCCACAGGAACGTCCAGACCACCGCGGCCACGAGCACCAGCGAGATCGGGATGAGGAAGTAGAGGATTTCCATGACTGCATCACCGCAGGCGCGCCGATCACGACCGTGTCCGCAACAGGCGCAGCGCGTTCAGGACCACCGCCAGCGAGCTGGCCGACATGCCGATGGCGGCCAGCCATGGCGGGACCCACCCGGCCGCCGCGGCCGGCAGCGCCACGACATTGTAGGCGATTGCCCAGCCGATGTTCTGCCGCACGATGGCGAGGGTCCGTCGCGCGGTCCGGATGCCGTCGACCACGGCGCCGAGGGCATCTCCGAGCAGGATGAGATCAGCCTGGGCCCTGGCGACGTCCGTGCCGCCGCCCATGGCGATGCCGACGTCGGCGGCTGCCAGCACGGGGGCGTCGTTCACACCGTCCCCGACCATGGCGACCCGGCGACCGCCGGCGCGCAGGCTCTGCAGGGCCGCCAGCTTGGCGGCGGGCAGCAGGCCGCCGCGAGCCGTCCGGACCCCGAGATCCGCCGCGACCGCGGCAACCGTCTGCGGGTCATCGCCGCTCAGCAGCGCGGTCTCGATGCCGAGCGCGGCCAGCGCCGCGACCGCCGCCGCCGCATCCGGACGGGGCGGATCCCGCAACCGGAAACGGCACAGGGCGCCCGTGTCGTCGGCCAGCCAGACCTGCGTTTCCCCGGCGGCGCCCGCCGGCCCGGCCGCCACCACGCCAGTGAATGCCGCCGACCCGAGCTGCACGCGGCGCCCGCCGACCGTGCCCTCGACCCCGCGCCCGGTCTGCACGGTGACGGCGGTCGCGACCGGCGGGACGCCCGGAAGTCCCTGCGCTGCCTCCCGCAACGCGGTGGCCAGGGGGTGGTTCGCATGCCGTTCGAGCGCCGCCGCCAGTAGCAGGCACCGGGCCGCATCGACGTCCCGCAATGGCGCCGCGTCCACGAGCGCCGGACGGCCGCACGTGAGGGTTCCGGTCTTGTCGAACGCGACCAGCCCGACGCCGGCCAGTGCCTCGATGGCATCCGGACGCACGGCCAGCAGCCCCCGCCGCATCATGGCGCCCGTTCCCGCGGTGAGGGCGGCCGGTGTCGCCAGCGACAGTGCGCACGGACAACTCACGACCAGGACGGCGACCGTGATGCCGACCCAGTCACCGCCTGCCTGCCACCAGCCCCAGGCGACGCCGGCCGCCAGCAGGAGCACCGCGCCGATGAACCACGCGGCCGCGCGATCCGCCACGCGCGTGAGCGCGGGCCGGGCGGCCTGCGCCCGCTCGAGCAGGCGCAGCACCTGCGCGAGTACGGTGGCCTCCCCGGCCTGCGTGACCGCGCACTCCAGCACGCCATCGGCGTTCACCGAGCCGGCCATGACCACATCGCCCGGGCCGCGGCGGCGCGGGGCGCTCTCGCCGGTCAGCAGTGATTCGTCGAGGCCCGACTCGCCCGCGACCACCACCGCGTCGGCCGGCACCTGCTCGCCCGGTCGCACGCGGATGCGGTCACCCGGTCGCAGCCGCGCGGCCGGCACACGCTCCTCCCCGCTCGCGGTCAGTCGCGTCGCCACGACCGGGGCCAGGCGCACGAGGTTGTCGCCGGTCTCGGCGGCGCGCAATCTCGCGGCGAACTCCAGGTAGCGACCGCCGAGCAGCAGCGCGACGAACATCGTGACCGAGTCGTAGTAGACGTCGGGACCACCGGCCACCGTCGCGGCCACGCTGGCGATGAAGGCCACGAGTATGCCCAGCGACACCGGCACGTCCATACCGAGGGTGCCATTGCGCAGACTGCGCCAGGCAGGCTCGAAGAACGCCTGCGATGAATACAGGACCACCGGCAGCGTGAGCAGGCACATCACCCAGCGGAAGAACTCGCGGTACAGGGCTTCCCGGCCTGCGAACTCGTCGCCGAAGTCGCCAGCGTACAGCGCGACCGCGAACATCATCACCTGCATGCCGAGCGCGGTCGCGACCCCCAGGCGCTTCAGCAGCAGTTCGCGCTCCCGCTCGAGCGCCGCGTCGTGCCCGGCGCGGCTGTAGGGATGCGCGGCGTAGCCGAAGTCGTGGATGGCACCCAGGACGCCGCTCAGGCGGGCGCTCGCGGACTCCCAGCGCACCCGGGCGCGGTGGTTCGTGTAGTTGACCTGCGCCTCGATCACGCCGGGCACGCGACGCAGCCGTTCCTCGTTGAGCCACGCGCAGGACGGGCAGACGATGCCCTCGATCACCAGCGTCGCCTCGCAAGTACCGTCCGGCGCGCAGGCGACGAACCCCGACTGGAACTGCGGATCGTCGTAGTCCGCGAAGTCGAGCGACCCCGCCTTCGGCGGCCTCGGCGCGGGTGCCGCGCGGCGGCGGTAGTAATCACCGAGGCCGGCAGCGCAGATGTACTCCACGGCCGCGCGGCAGCCGGCGCAGCACACCGGTTCGCTGCGACCGGCGATGACCGCGGTGTCGGCGTCGTCCGCCGGCAGCGGACCCTCGCAGTGAAAGCACCTGCTCCCGGGTGCGCCGGGCTGCGCCTGCCCCGCTACGGGCCGCAGCTTGGCGTGTGATAGTGTCACGAAGCCTTGATCCAGATCACGACCGGGTGTGCGCTGCACAACCATCATCGCCCGTGAGACGCGCGGTGGCAATCTGCGAATCTCGATGAACGGCCGTGGGGACCCGCAACGCGCGGGGGCGTTCGTGCACGAGGGCCGGACCAGCGGCCCGACTGAACAAAGGGGGGGGAGCGCTATGCTCGCTGGACACGTGTTCGGTCTGCTGCTGAACCCGTTGCCGGAATGGCAGCGGATCAAGGCGGACAACAAGACCCTGCCGCAGGTCCTCGCGTACCTGCTCGTGCTGGCCGCGATTCCGGTGCTCGCGGCCTGGATCGGCTCGACCCAGTTCGGCTGGCGCGTCGGCGCCTCGGAGCCGGTGCGACTCACGCAGCAGAGCGCGCTCGGCATCGCGATCGCCTATTACGTGGTCATCGTCGTGGCCACGCTGTCGATCGGCTGGATGATTCACTGGATGGGTCAGACCTACGGGTCCAACCAGCCGCTCAGCCAGTGCCTGGCGCTGGCGGTATTCATCCCCACGCCGATGTTCCTGGTCGGCGTGTTCCAGGCGATTCCCGTGGTCTGGATCAACCTGCTGGTCGCCATGCCGGCGCTCGCCTACACGATGTTCCTCCTCTACACCGGCATCCCGGTGTTCATGGAAATCCCGTCCGAGCGCGGGTTCCTGTTCGCGAGCGCGGTGCTGGCCGTCGGGCTCGTCGGGCTCGTCGGGCTGCTCGCGGTGACCGTGATCCTGTGGGGTATCGGCATCGGGCCGGTGTTCACCAGCTGACGTTCCGGACCTGACGACTCTTTCGGAGGACCATTCGATGACGGGCGCAACCTCCGCGACCGGCGAGACGTACAACTACACCGTCGTCCGCCAGTTCGCGATCATGACGATCATCTGGGGCATCGTGGGCATGCTGGTGGGCGTCATCATCGCCGCCCAGCTCGCCTGGCCCGCGCTCAACTTCGACATCCCGTGGCTGACCTACGGCCGCCTGCGGCCGCTGCACACGAATGCGGTCATCTTCGCGTTCGGCGGCTCGGCGATGTTCGCCACGTCGTACTACGTCGTCCAGAGAACCTGCCACGCCCGGCTCATCAGCGACGGGCTGGCGGCCTTCACCTTCTGGGGCTGGCAGATCGTCATCCTCGCGGCCGCGATCACCCTGCCCCTCGGCTACACTACGAGCAAGGAATACGCCGAGCTCGAATGGCCGATCGACATCCTGATCGCGCTGGTCTGGGT
>CAYOJP010000005.1:0-36727 GCA_964404305.1 uncultured Gammaproteobacteria bacterium | reverse complement strand
AGACCTACGAGGTGCGGGCCGACGGCGAGCTGCTCACCTGCGAACCGGCGACCGTCCTGCCGCTGGCGCAGCGCTACTTCCTGTTCTGAGCGCCATGCTGACCATCATCGCGAAGCTGGACGACCACGCGCCCGCCGGCGACACGCTGACGCTCGACTTCGGCAATCGCCGCCGCACGCGCCAGCGCGTGCACCTCGACAGCGGCCACGAGGCCGCGTTGCTGCTGCCGCGCGGCACCGTGCTGCGCGACGGCGACCGCGTGCAGGCGGACGGCGGCCTCGTGATCGAGGTGCGTGCCGCGCCGGAGCTGGTGAGCACCGCGCGCTGCGCGGACCCCCTTCGCCTCGCACGCGCCTGCTACCACCTCGGCAACCGCCACGTGCCGGTGCAGGTCGGGACCGACTGGGTGCGCTACCTGCACGACCACGTGCTCGACGCGATGCTGGTGCGACTGGGACTGGAGGTCAGCGCCGAGCGAGTGCCCTTCGAGCCGGAGTCCGGCGCCTACGGCGGCGGGCACCACCACCATCACGGGCACGCTCACGGCCACGACGACGGCGACGGCGCAGGGCGGTCGCAGTGACCGCCACCGTCGACGCCCTCGGCCTGCTGCGCCTGCTGCAGCTGGCGAGCCCCGCCCTGCCGGTCGGCGCGTACGCGTACTCGCAGGGGCTGGAGTGGGCCGTCGAATGCGGCTGGGTGCACGACGAGGCGTCGCTCGGCGAGTGGCTGCGCGAACTGCTCGACGGCTCGCTCGGGCAGGTCGACCTGCCGCTGCTCGCGCGGCTGCACGCGGCGGCGCTCGCCGGGGACGCCACCGCGCTCGAGCGCTGGTCCGCGCACCTGCTCGCGAGCCGCGAGACGCGCGAACTGCGCGCCGACGACTGCGCGCGCGGCACCGCGCTCGCACGGCTGCTGCACGAACTCGGCGTGCCGGGCGCCGGGCGCTGGCGCCGGGGCGACACGCCCTACGCCACGCCGCTCGCGCTCGCCGCGCACGCCTGGCACCTGCCGCTCGGCCCGGTCGCCCAGGTCTACGGCTGGGGCTGGCTGGAGAACCAGGTCATCGCCGGCGTGAAGCTCGTGCCGCTCGGCCAGTCCGCGGGCCAGCGCCTGCTGTTCGCGCTCGCGGCGCGGCTGCCCGCCGCGATCGATTGGGCCCTGGCCGTGGACGACGACGACATCGGCGGCACGGTGCCGGCGCTGGCCATCGCCAGCAGCCGGCACGAAACGCAGTACACGCGGCTGTTCAGGTCATGAGTGCCGTCCCGGTGGCGCGACAAGGCTGGCGCGGACTGGCGCCGATGCCGGGTGGCTCCGCCGCGACTCGCTCGAGTACGTCCATGTATCGCTCGGTCGCGCGCATCCCTGGGCGCTCACGGTCGCCGCGGACCCGCCCGGCATCGGCGCCCGGGGCTTCCCGACGTCAGGTGCAGCACAATTCCGCTCTGCACTTTTGAGCTGCCGATCGTCGATGCCCGCCACCGCCGGCCCCGCGCGCTGAACCGGACCCCCGGGCCGCATGGCCGATCAGTGGTCCCGGATTGCGACGCTGCGCCCGCAATGACGAGCCCGGGAGCAGTCGTCAGCCACCGTGAGATGAACCGATGACCGATACCGAAGCGCTGCTCGCACTCGCCCGCCGCGTGGCCCGTCTCGAGGCGATCGAGGACGTGAAGCGCCTGCGCCAGCGATCGGCGGAGGCGGCCGATCCCTGCATGGAGATCGAGCACCTCGTCGGCCTGTATGTGCCGGACGGCGTGATGGAGTTCCTCAGCTTCGGCACCTCGTACCGGGGCCACGACCAGATCCGGGCCTTCCTGGAAGTCAATGCCTTCACCTGGATGTTTCACTGCCTGATCCCGCTTCGCGTGGACATCGGCGACGATCTGCAGACCGCGACCGCGCGCTGGTACCTGCTGGAGGCCGCGACCGTGCACAACGGCCGCACCGGCGCCTACGACCCGGTGTGGCTGGCGGGTGCCTACGAGGACCGCATGGTCCGCGTCAACGGGGAGTGGAGGTTCGCGCACACGAGCCTCACGCTCGAACTGCTGTGCGAGTACTCCGAGGGCTGGGGCAGGAACCGCGTCAACGTGAACCCGGACTGGGTCGGCAAGGCGCAGGCGCTGATGGAGACGATCAGGCGACGCTGAGCGACGCCCGGGTGCCCCGGGCGGGCGCCGCGGCCGCGGGACCTCAGCCCCGCAAGCCCTCGCTCATGCGCCGGAAGGCCTCCGGCGCATCGAGCGGATCGAGATGCACCTCGATCACCAGCGGGCCGGGACCGGTGTGCGACTGCGCACGGGCGAGGGCGCGCTCCAGGTCCTCCTCGGTCCGCACGTCCTCCCCGATCACGCCGCCGAACACCTCGGCGAGGCGGTGGTAGCGCCAGTCCTGGATGTCGTTGAACGGGCCGTCATGGATCAGCCGCTCGGCGGTGTAGCCGCGGTTGTTGGCGACGACGATCGTCGGCGCGAGGCCGTAACGCACGAGCGTCGAGAGTTCCTGCGCGGTCATCTGGAACGAACCGTCGCCCTCCAGCGCCAGCACGCGCTGGCCGGGCGCGGCGGCGAAGCAGGCACCGACGGTCGCGCCTAAGCCGGCCCCGATCGACGCCCAGTAGCCGGAGGCGAGATAGCGGGCCCCGCGCGGCAGACGCACCTGCGTCAGGTTGATCATGCAGCCCGCATCCGCGAGCACGACGTCGCCCGGCTCGAAGTGGCGCGCGAGGCGGTCGTAGAGGCGGCGGTTGGTGATCGGCGTGCCGTCCGCGGGGACGTAGTCGCGCTCGGGCACGTGCGCGAACGTCGCCGCCGGCAGATCCTGAACGCGCCCGGCATCCGGTGGCAGCGCCGCGAGCAGGCCATCGACGAGGTCGACGATCGGGACGTCGGTGAGCGCGGTGCCGGCGGTCCACACGCGGCCGTCGAAGGCATGCACGCGCTGGTCGGGACGCAGTCTGGCCGTGTTGCCGCCGAGATTGAAATCGGAGGGTACCGCCCCGAGGAACAGGACCGTGTCCGCGCCCTCGACGAAGTCGCGCACGACCGGGTCGCTGCCCGCGCCCTGGTAGGCACCGATGCACTGGGGCAGGTGCTCGAGGTAGCACGCCTTGCCGCTGAACAGGCTCGCAACCGGCAGGCCGGTCTTCTCGACCAGCGCGAGCACCCGTGCTTCGAGCCCGTAGGCGGGGATCTCGTGGCCGGCGAGCAGGACGGTGCGGTTGCCCGCGCGGAGCCGCTCGGCGATGAGAGCGATCGCCCCGGCGACCGCGGTGCCGGCGGCGGCGCGCGGCGACGCGGATCCCGCCGGCGGCGTGCATGCGGCCGTCTGCACGTCGACCGGGATCTCGAGGTAGACCGGGCGGCGCTCGGCGCGGCACAGTGCGAGCAGTTCGTCGAGCAGCGCCGGGGCGCTCGCCGGATCGTCGAGAACGCGCGCGGCGACGGTCACCTGCTCGAAGATCCGCACCGAGGCGTCGATACGCTGCGGCAGCACGTGGTGCAGGTGGGGTTGCGCGCGGTAGGCGGCGCGTGCCGGCCCGCCGGAGATCACCACGACCGGCACCCGCTCGGCATAGGCGCCGGCGGTCGCGTTGACGAGGCTGAAGGCGCCCGGCCCGTAGGTCACGGCGACGGCGCCCAGGCCGCGCAGGCGCGCGTAGCCGTCGGCGCCGTAGCCGGCGTTGAGCTCGTTGCAGCTCGCAACGTGCTGCAGGCCGTTCGCGCCCAGCATTTCGAACAGCGGCAGGATGAAGTCGCCGGGAATGCCGAACAGGTGGTCGACCCCGAGCGCGCGCAGGCGCTGCAGCAGGTGGGCGCCGACGGTCGGACCGCTCATGGCCGTGAACGCGCGGGCCGACGGCACGCGGGCAAGCGCGCGCGACCGCGGCGGGCGGAACCGGCGCGCCGGCTGCGGGGACACGCGCGAAGCGGCTTCAGGACATCGATCATCGCCGTCCTCACAGGCCGGAATAGTACGCAGCCAGGTCGTCGATGTCGCCGTCGCTCAGATCGCCGGCCATGGGGCTCATCCACGGATCGCTACGCGTGCCGGCGCGGAACGCCTGCAGTTGCCGCCGCAGGTAGCCGGGGCGCTGGCCGGCCAGATTGGGCCACTGCTCGTGTTCGCTGACGCCCTCCGGACCGTGGCAGGCGACGCACCGCAGGGCCTTGTCCCGGCCGGCGGCGAGGTCGCCGGCGGCCGCGGCGTCCGGCGCGGTGCCGGCGAGCAGGGCGGCCGCCGACGCCGACAGCAGCGTGCGCCTCACGCCTGCCGCTCCCCGCCGGGCGTCCGGCCGCGCAACGCGGGCGGCAGCAGACCGGCGCGGTCGAGCAGCGCGACGAACTCGCCCAGGCGCGCCCGCCGGTAGGCAGCCAGATCGCGGTCGCGGTAATCGTAGAAGCCCTGGCCGTCGCGCATGCCGTTGTGGCCGTCCCGCATGTGCCGCTCGACGATCGCGGGGGGAGCGAATCGGGCCGCGTCGAGGGTCCCGGCTAGATAGTTCGAGGCATGGTGCAGGATGTCGCCGCCGCCCCAGTCGATGAACTCGAGCAGGCCGAACACGCTGTAGCGGATCCCGAAGCCGAGCCGGATCGCGCGGTCGATGTCCTCCGCGGAGGCCACGCCCTCCTCGTACAGGCGGGCGGCCTCGTTCAACGCCAGCGCCTGCACGCGGGCGACGATGTACCCGGGCGACGCGCGGCAGGTCACGGGCGCCTTGCCGCAGCCCTCCAGGAACGCGCGCAGGCGCGCGACTGTCGCCGGGGCCGTGCGCGCGGACGGCGAGATCTCCACGAGCGGCATCAGGTAGGCGGGGTTCAGCCAGTGCGCATTGGTGTAGCGGGATGGATCGACGACCAGAGCCGCCAGCGCGTCGGGCAGCATGGTCGAGGTCGTGGAGGCGACGATCGCGTCCGGTGCCACGAGCGGGTCGAGCCAGGCCCAGGTTGCCCGCTTGACTTCCAGGACCTCGAGCACGGCCTCGAACACGAACGCCGCCTCGCGCAACGCGACGGCGGCCCGCGCGCGCGGCACGAGCGCGATGCGCGCCGCCATCGCCCCGGCCTCGCCGGGCGCGAGCACGCCGGTGTCCGCGAGCAGGCGCAGTTCGATCGCCAGTTCCGCGCGCGTGGCGTCGGCCGCAGCGGCGGCCTGCGCCGCGTCGCGCGCCTCGCTGTCGACGAGGCTGACTTCCACGCCCGCCCAGGCAAGGGCGATGGCGATGCCGCGGCCCATGCGCCCCGCGCCGACCGCGGCGGCGCGGATGCCGTCCACGGCCGCGGGTACGGTCGTCGCTGTGTCGGTCATGTCAGTCGCGTCCCAGCCAGGTGTGGAAGAGCTTGCCGGGATCGTGGCGCCGCCGCAGGTCCGCCAGCCGCTGCCATTTCGCCGGAGCGTAGCTCGCCTCGACGAGCGCCGGGTAGCGGCCCGGGTCGATCTCGTTGACGTAGTGACCGCGCGCGTACGGTCGCACGTGCTCGATGGCCCCGTCCATCCAGTCGTGCGTCGCCTGCTCGTCCTGCGGGCGGTCCGCCATCAGGTACCAGGACACGTAGTGGTCCGCGGCGTACGTGAAGCACGAGTCGGCGTCGTCGCGCGCGGGGTTCACGCCCCAGGCCGACAGCGCAAAGGCATGCGGCGAGGCGGGCGGCAGGCGTTGCAGGCGGTCGGCGAGCACCGCCAGCACCTGCGCGGGGCGGTCGGTCCACTGGTTGCTCACGGCGATGCGGCGCGGGCTGGAGTAGTCGGTCACCTGGCCGGCGTAGAGCGCCGGCCAGGTCAGCGCCTGCGTGACGGCCGGGGCGGTGGCCAGCGCCGGCAGCGCGCTCGCGGCGAGCGGCGCGACGAGTTCGCGGGCGTGCGCCGGCGAGTCCGCGAAGGCGATGCCGCTCACCACGCAGACGAGGTCGCGCTGCGCCACCGGCCGGTCGGGCGGCGCGAAGCGGCCGACGACGGCGAGGATCTCCAGCGCGCGCGCCTTGGCCGCGGTCACGTCCTCGAGCGCCGCGAGCGCCGCCGGCAACCGCGCGATCGGGATGACGTAACGCGTCTTCACGAGCGTCTTCGGCGCCGGTCGCAGCCGGACCTGGTAGCGCAGTACCGCGCCGAAGAACCCCGGGCCCGCGCCACGGATCGCCCAGAGCAGATCGGGATCGTTCCGGGTGTCGACACGCCGGCGCCGGCCGTCGGCCAGGACCACGTCGGCGGCGACGATCGAGCGGCAGGCAATGTCCCAGGCCTGCATGTTCCAGCCCAGGCCGCCGCCGAGCAGGTAGCCCCCGAGCCCGACGATGCCGGTGTGCGCCGCGGGGAACGACCAGCCGTGCGCGCCCGCGGCGGCGACGAACGCTTCGCTGCGCACGCCGGGGTGCACCCACGCGGTGCCGGCATCGGCGTCGATGTCGATCGCCTGCAGCCGCGAGAGGTCGAGCAGCAGGCCGCCGTCGCGCAGGACGCTGCGCGCGGGGTTGTGGCCGGTGGTGCGGGGCGCGATGCGCAATCCCGCGGCCGCCGCGTAGCGCACCGCGACCAATGCATCGTCCTCGCTGCCCGCGCGCACGATGACCTGCGGCTTGCGCGCCGGCCTGGCCAGGTACCAGACCATGCTCGCGCGCCACGGCTCGTAGTCCGGATCGGCGCGGTGCACCACGCGTGCGGCGCGCGACAGCGCCGGTTCGAGCGGGGTGTCGGCGAGCACGCCGGCCGGCCGGGCGGCGAGGGCGCCGCCGCAGGCGAGCAGGCCGCCGAGGAAATCCCGGCGCGTCGGGGAACCCTTGACCACGGGCATGCGGACGTCCTCCCGGTCGGTGCCCCCGCCCGTCGCCCCTTCGCAGAGCGCCGGACGTACGCGCCACCGTAGCCCATCCCGGGCCCGCGCCCGCTTGATCTGGCTCAGGTGCGACGCACCCGCGCCGTGGCCGGCACGCGGTGTCAGCCCGCGGCGGACTGCGCGGCGGCCCGGGCCGTGCGGCGGAAGGCGGCCAGGCCGCCGGCGAGGACGGCCGCGCCGATGGCGCCGGCGAGCGTGCAGATCACCGCGATCGAGTAGCCGACGGCGGCGTCGTCGCGGAACACGCCGTCCGTCAGCAGGGCCACGAGCGACGCGCCGCCCGTGATGCCGACCAGGTTCACGAGCAGGAAGAACAGCGCGCTGACCTGCGCGCGCATGCGGTTGGGCGCCATCACCTGCAGCCCGATCGCGGAGGCCGCGATCGGAAAGCTGGCGAAGTAGAACGCGAGCGCCATGACCGCGATGCAGGCGGTGCGATCCGCCACGAACGGGAACAGCGCCGCCGGCAGCAGCACGCCCAGGCCGCCGGTGATCCCGGCGCGGAAGGCGGCATCGTCGTGTCCGCGGCGACTGAGACGGTCGGCCAGCCAGCCGCTCGTCAGGGCGCCGGCCGTGCAGGCGGTGAGGACTACCGCGCCGAGGACGAGTCCCGTGTCGCTCACGGCCATGCCGTGCACGCGCGTCAGGTAGGCCGGCGCCCAGGCGAACAGCGCCTGCTGGTTCAGCGCCAGCGCCGCGAAGCCGCCGAAATGGGCGATGACGGCCCCGCGGTGGGTCACGAGATGGGCGCGGACCTCGCCGAGCGTGTAGCGGCCGTCGCCGGCGCCGCGACGCGGCGGGTCGCGCACGAGCACGGCGAACAGCAGCGCCATCACGACGCCCGGCAGTCCGACGACGAAAAACGCGACCTGCCACGGGCGCAGGACGCCGACGAAGGGCAGGTCCGGCACGCCGAAACGGGCGACGAGGTCGACGACGGCGCCGCCGACGATGAACGCGAGCCCCGAGCCGATGAAGGCGCCGAGGGAATACACGCCCAGCGCCAAGCCCAGGCGCGAGCGCGGGAACGAATCCGAGATGATCGAATAGGCGGTGGGAGACAGCGCGGCCTCGCCGATGCCGACGACCATGCGCGCGACGAACAGCTGCGTGAAGCTGCGCGCGAGGCCGCAGACCGCGGTGGCGATGCTCCAGATGAAGATGCCGGCGGCGATGATCGCGGGCCGCGGACCGCCGTCGGCGAGGCGCGCGATCGGCAGCCCGAACAGGGCGTAGAAGACCGAGAACGCCAGGCCGTGCACGAGGCTGAACTGCGTGTCCGAGATCCGCAGGTCGGCGCGGATCGGATCGACCAGCAGCGCCAGGATCTGGCGGTCGACGAACGCCAGCACGTAGGCCAGCATGCACAGCGCCACGGTGAACCACGCGCGCGACGGCGAGGGCCAGGGCGGTGCCGGCCGCGGGTCAGCGCTCATGCGGGGGGCTCCGGGAGGGGGGGCTGGTCGTGCGGCAGTGCAGGCAGGGAAAGGGCCGGTGGCGCCCCCGGGCGGGAGCGCCACCGGTACGCGGGACCTCAGAAGCGGTAGTTCATGTTGATGTACCACTGCCGGCCGCGGTCGTAGGCTTCGTTCGTCCAGCCGAACGAGTCCTGGAAGTTGCCGAACAGGCGGTACTCCTTGTCGGTCAGGTTGTCGACGCCGCCGGCGATCGAGAACCCCGAATCCTTCACGTCCCAGCGCATGCTGACGTTGAACAGGCTGAACCCGTCCTGGTAGAGCGCCGGGTTGGGAACGCCGAAGCCGAGATTGCCGAAGAACGGCACCGTCGGCGCGCCCTCGCGCGGCACGTTGTTCGAATTGGTGCCGTAGCCGCTGCGGTACGACCACTCGAAGCGCGGCGTGAGGTAGCCCCAGTCGCCCAGGTGGAATTCCTTCTCGATTTGCGCGTTCGACATCCACTCCGAGATGTGCTCGAAGCGGCTGTCGAGGGTGAGGCCCTGGACGTTGCCGGCCAGTTCCGTACGCTCCGGATCGGTGAGGCCGGCGCTGGCGGTGATGAGCCAGCCGTCCGCCGGCACCACGGTCAGCTCGAATTCGACGCCCCAGATCTCGGCGTCGCCGGCGTTGGTGACGAAGGGACCGACGCGGCTCGGATCGGCGACCAGGAGCTGCATGTCGCTGTAGTCGGTGAAGAACACCGCCGTGTTCAGGCGCACCCGGTTGTCGAAGCCGTCGAACTTGAAGCCGCCTTCATATGACGTCACGAACTCCGGGTCGAAGCCGGGCAGGCTCTGCTCGGGCGGGAAGATGCGCTGCGTGAAGCCGCCGCTCTTGAAGCCCTCGGAGTAGGTGAAGTAGGTCATGAAGCCTTCCATCCAGGTGTACGCGATGTTCACCATCGGCACCGGTTCCTGGGTCTCCTGTGTCACGGTCGTGAACGGCAGGACGCGATCACCCGGTGCGCAGACCGGCAGCGCCGGGTTGAAGGCCGAGCCCGGCGGCAGCGGCGGACAGTTCAGCGGCAGCGGCCCGATCGGCAGGGCCTCGAAGAACTGGTCCGGCAGGTAATCGCGCGTGTCCTCGGTGTAGCGGACACCGACGGTCAGGTCGAGCTTGTCGGTGGCATGCCAGGTGGCCTGCCCGAACACCGCCCAGGACTCGGCCTCGAAGTAGCCGCCCGACTGCAGGTCCACCTGCGAGAAGCGCACCGGGTTGATGTTCTTGCCGTCCTCCCAGAAGTAGTAGTAGCCGAGGATCCAGTCCACCTTGTCGTCGAAGCTGGTGCCGAGGAGCTGCAGTTCCTGGCTGACCTGCTTCTGCTGGTAGATGTCGATGAGCCAGGACAGGCGCTGCGGACCGGCGTCCTGGTCGGCGGAGAACTCGCCCTCGAACGTGCGGTACGCGGTGATCGACTTGACGGCGAGAGCATCGCTGATCGAGTAGTCGAGAGTCAGCGCCGTGCCCCAGGTATCGAGGTTGGCATAGCTCGGGTCCGTGCCGAAGTTGCGCTCCTTGCTGCCGTCGTCGATGTAGCGCTGGTTGTAGCAGGCCGGGTTGTTCACGTTCGCTGGCGAGAAACACGCCATGAAGTTGAACGGGAACGGCTGGGCCGGATCGAAGAACGTGCCGCCCGGGGCGATTCCGCCGTTCGCGAGCTGCGCGGCGATCGTGTTCTGCGCCAGCACCATCGACGGCGCGCCGCCGGCGGCGAAACCGGCGTTGAGCGGCTGGATGCCGGTCGTCACCTGCGCCGGGCCGTTCTCGCGATCACGGCTGTAGTCCACGGAGAAGTTGGCCTCGAAGTCCTCGTTGGCCAGCCAGCGGAAGGCCGCGCGGGTGACGATGGTGTCGTCGTTGCCCAGGTCCAGGCCGTCGGACACGCGCTCCACGTAGCCGTCCTGGTTCAGCGATGCGGCCGAGAAGCGGCCGAAGAAGTTGTCGGTGAACGGCACATTGACCGTGCCGCGCACGTCGATGCGCGAATCGGTGCCGAAGCGCACGCCGACGCTGCCGCCGAAGCTGTCCTGCGGCTTGTTCGTGGTCAGGCTCACCGCGCCGCCGATGTTGTTGCGGCCGAACAGCGTGCCCTGCGGGCCGCGCAGCACCTCGACGCGCTCGACGTCCTGCAGGTCGAGCACGCCGCCGACCGAGCGCCCGAGGTAGACGCCGTCGACGTAGATGCCCACGCCCGGGTCGATGACCGGCACGAAGTCGTTCTGGCCGATGCCGCGGATGAAGACCTGCGCGTTGGTCACGCCGCTGTTGGTCGGCGACTTCGCCAGGACGAGGTTCGGCGTGAAGTTCGAGACCTTGTCGATGCTGGTGACGCCGCGGAACTCCAGCGCCTCGCCGGTGAAGGCCGAGACCGCGACCGGCGAGTCCTGGACGGACTCCTCGCGCTTGCGCGCGGTGACGACGACTTCCTCGAGGCCGGTCTGGCCGATCTGCGCGCTGGCGGGCATGGCAACGGCGGCCAGCGCCAGCCCGAGGACGCCAAGGCGTCCCACCTCGGTACTCGTGGATGTGCATCGCTTCATGTCTGCTTTCCCCCTGGTGCAATGGTGCCGACCCTCCGCGGCCGCGCCGACCGGCACGGACGCTGGCGGGAATGGATGGCTGCGCTCTCCCCGGAGTCGCCATCGGCTGCTGCAGTGCCCGCCCGCGGCGGGCACGTGCTGCGTCCTCGCGGACGGAATGAACGAGCATCGGAGCGCAGGCGTCCGGTGGTCAACCGCATGTTCGGGTGGTTGCCGTCCCGCGCAGCGGCGAGCGGTACGGGCGCCGAACCCTGCGATGCGGGGGCGGGCGGGGATGCCCACCGTCCCGTGCGAGCCGACCTTGTGGCGGTCCTCGCGACAACCTGTGCGCATTGCCCCGAAGTTCGGACCATGGTGTCGGCAGCCCCTACCGCCGCAGCCCCCCGTCGATGGGATACCTTATACGTCACGCGTCTTGTCCCGGGCAAGCACCCCGGAGGCGATTCGGCCAGTGAAAAGCGGGAGATGGATGCATGAGCGCAGGTTCGACAGCGCTGTTCGGGGTGACCGGGCGCGTGGGCGGCGCGGCCTTGCGGGCACTGGCCGCGCGGCCGGCCGGGACGGACGGGCCCATTGTGGCGCTGTCGCGACGGCCGCCCTCCGGCGTGCCCGGCAGCGGGGGCATCGAGTGGCGGCGGGCGGACTTTGGCGATCCGCCCGGTCTCGTCGTCGCATTGTCCGGAGTCGGGCGGCTGTTTCTCGCCGCGCCGGACGGCACGGCGCAGGTCGCCCAGGAGATCGCCGCGATCGACGCCGCGCGCGCGGCGGGCGTGCGGCACATCGTCAAGCTGTCGGCGATCACGGCCGGCCTCGAACCGCCCCGCAGCGTCGGCCGCTGGCACCGGCCGATCGAGACGCACCTGCAGGCGTGCGGCCTTGCGTGGACGATCCTGCGACCCACTTTTTTCTGCCAGACGCTCGCGCTGTTTGCCCGGCCGGTCGCGCGGCTGGGCGTGCTGCCTTTCGCCTGCGGCGACGGGGCGATGGCCATGGTCGATGTGCACGACCTGGGGGATGCGGCGGCGTGCTGTCTCACGCAGGACGGGCATGCCGGCCGCATCTACACGCTGACCGGGCCGCGCGCCTGGTCGCTGCCCGCGATCGCCGCCGCGCTTGGCGAGGCGCTCGGGCGGCGGGTGCGACGGGTCAGCCCGCCGGCCTGGCTTGCGCGCTTCATGCTGACGCGGCTCGAGGGCCTGGACCCGGCCGTCGCGGCGATGGTGATCGAATTGCTCGACGTGGTGCGGGAAGGTGGCGAGGCCGTCGTCCATCCGGATCTGCCCGGCCTGCTCGGGCGCCCGGCCCGCGGGCTGGAGGCCTGTCTGCCGGAGTTCGTCGCCGCCTGCCGCAGGGCCTGACACCCGGGCGAGCGCGGGGACCGCGCGGCAGCGAGAGCTTCCGGGACCCGCGTTGCACGCTGCGCGATCGCGGTTGCGGGGCTCAGGCGCGCGCCGTGCCGAACCGCAGCAAGCCCGTGCCCGGCAGGCAGTCGACGTAGGTGGCGGTCATGCCCCCCGCCGGGACGACTGTCACCTCGTGGTAGAGATTGGTCTTCGGCATCCCGCCGACGCGGCGGATGAGCCGCAGGAAGCGCCCGTGGATGTCCTGATGCGTCGGATGCAGGCGCGTCCAGCGCTCGAGGTGGGAGAGTTCGACGAACCACGCGAGCAGGTGGGCGCGCGGGACCTCGCGCCCCTGCGCGTCGGTCTCCTGCAACAGGCAGGCGGCGTAGCAGCCGGCCTCGTCGGGTGCGGCGACGAGGTAGCGCGCGCCGCGGACATAGGCCGGATAGACCGAGTCGCGGAACTCGCGCAGTTCGTCGGTCTCGCAGCGCGACCAGTCCGGGCCGCCGCGCGCGAACACCGCGTTGGCCGGCATGGTCGCATCGACCACCTCGCCCAGTCCGGCCGGCGGAGCGGCCGGACGCGGGAGTTGCGGCCCGTCCGGATTCTGCAGTGGATCCTGCGCGGACTGCGCGATGCGATCGCGCGTGCCGCCCCAGTAGCCGTGATACGGCGTGACCTCGACGGCGTCGGCGAGCTGCGCGAGGCCCCAGTGCCGGCCCGGATCGGCGATCAGCGTGTCCAGGCTGCGCGGCGGCACCAGCACGCTCTCGACGTAGCGCCCGACGAGGGGCGCGCTGCGCGCCTGGCCGAGCCAGCGGGCGACCTCGGCACCGTCCAGCCAGCGCCGATGGCGTGCCGCATCGCGCCAGTAGGCGAGAAGGACGTGCGTGCGGGCGCCGGGGGTGTCGTCGTGGCGGCCCTGCTCGACGAGGTCGGGGCCGTCCCCTCCGTGCAGGCAGTCGCGCGCCGCGTCCAGTGCCGCGCCGAGGTCGCCGCCGCGATCCTGCAGCCCGAGCAGGCTGCAGGCGAGCGCCTTCGTGGCGTCTGCATAGCGCGCCTCGTAGGCGTCGTACGGCGCGACGAACCCGGGGGGCATGTTCCTGCGCATGGCGTTGCGTCCTCTCCCGCCCGCGTGCGCGCCTACGGCTGGCTTGCGGGCGTGAGTCCGATCCATACTCGCACTCGCGGCGGCCGGTCTAGCCGTGTTCCGCCGGACGATCCACTCTCCGTCAACCGGAGCGAAGGTCCGCCCTGATGCCCGCGCCGGCCGGCTCCCACTGGGTTCTGCGCACGCCCGACCTCGCCGTCGCCCGCCGGGCGATCGCCGGCGTCTTCAAGCCCTTCGTCCTCGAGGCGACGGGCAACGGCCCCTACGATGCGCGCATCTGGTACCGGCGGTTCGCCGCCACGACGGCGACCATCATCGATTATGGCGGCGGGGCGCATGTCGACGTGGGCAGACCCGGGGACAGGCCCCTGATCCACGTGCCGCTGCGGGCCGGCTACGTGCTGCACGGCCGGGGCCGCGAACGCGCCGTCGGCTGCGGACAGGCGCACGTCGTCGCGCCGCACGAGCACCTGCGCATGACCTGCGCGCCGGCCTGCCGGCTGCTCGTCCTGCGCCCGCAGGATGCCCGCCTGACCGCGGTGGTGAACGCGCGCCACGCCGATGGCGGCGAGCCGGTACTCGTTCCCTGCGGCGTTGCCGGCGCACTGGGCCGGGTCGTCGACCTGCTCGTGGCAGAAATCGCGGGTGGCGACCTGATTGACACGGGGCCCCGCTGTGCCGAGGCGGCCGAGATCCTGCTGGTGGGCGCGATGCTGGCGGTGCTGAGCGCCGGCGGGGCCCGGGAGGGACGAGCCGGCGAAGTGCTGGTACGCGCGCAGCGGCATGCGCTCGCGCACCTCGGGTGGGACATCACGGCGGCCGATCTCGCCGCGGCGGCCGGGGTGAGCGAACGGACGCTGCAGCGGGCGTTTCTCGCCGCCACCGGGGAATCCCCGCTGCGCTGGCTGCGGCGCCGGCGGCTCGAGCGCGTTCGCGACGCTCTCCTCGATGCCCGGTGCAGCGCGCGCCCGATCTCGGAACTCGCGGCCGACGCTGGCTGGAACCACTTCGGGCGGTTCGCCGCCGCCTACCGGGCCGCCTACGGCGAGAGCCCGGCCGATACGCGGCGCCGGACGCGGCTGTGCCGCTGACCGCGGCGTCAGTGCAGGGGCGGATGCGAGGGAGTGACGGCGGGGCCGCCGCCGGAGAGACGCGCCTGGCGCAGGACCGGGGGAAGGATGCAGGCGAGGCAGAGCGCGAACAGGCTCATGCCGAGCCACAGCACCGGGCCGTAGGCGTCGTCGACGATCAGCGCGGCCGCGAGGGCCGGGCCGATGGCCAGGCCGAGCATCTGCATGGCAACCGCGTAAACCACCACGCGGCCGTGGCGATCGAAGCTCGCCATCGCCGCGAGCAGCAGCGGGTGCGTGAGGTTCCATGCATAGTTGTAGACGCCGACGGCCGCGCCATAGGTGAGCGCCGCCGTGCCGCCGAACAGGAAGCCCAGCGGCACGATCCCGGCGACGAGGCTCAGTGCGAGGGGGACGGCGCGACCGTAGCGGCTGCCGACGAGCGCCGCCGTCAGCGCGCCGAGGATGCCGAGGAACTGGGAGAACGCCAGCCCGTTGGTGACGGCAACAGCCGGGACCCCGCCCGCCTTGCCGATCAGTTCCAGGTTGGTCCACACCGCGCCCTGCGCCAGGAAGTAGGCGAGCATGGCCGCCAGGGCGGAGCCCTTGAGCACCGCGCCGAGGTCGACGGCGCGTGCATCCACCTGCGCCCGCTCCGTGCCCGAGGCCGGCAGCCAGCGCACGAAGGGCAGGCCGCACGCACCCAGCAGGGCGAAGAAGCCGAGCGCGCCGTTCATTCCGGCAAGCTCGAACAGCCGCGGCAGGACCAGCATGCCCGCGGTGCCGTAGATCAGCACCCACATGATCAGCCAGCCGAAGTTGCGATCCGGATTGCGGGTCAGCCCGACTGCGGCGAAGCTGAGCGATACCAGGCCCCCCGAGCCCAGTCCCACCAGGAACCGCGTGACCGCGAACGGGACGAAGGCCTGCACCGCCATGCACGCGAGGTTGCCGGCGATGACGACGAGCAGCGAGACTGCGAATGCGTGCCGCCAGTGCAGTCGCCCGGCCAGGCCGGTCATGGCGACGGTCGTCAGGGCGACGCCCCACATCTCGGCGGAAGCGACGAGATTGGCGCGGTCAGGCGCGTAGTCGAGGTGCTCGACCATGCCGCCCACGAAGGCGGGCTGCACGATGAACACCGCCGGGCCGATCACGGCCATGATCAGGGCGGCGGCGAGCGAACGTGTGCTGTCGATATCGACCGCGTGCCGGGCGTCGCCGGCGATGAGGCGTAGCAGCACGAGCGTGGATCCCCCGTCGGGCCGGGACGGGTCGCCCGGCGGCAAGGCACTCATTATCATGGGGCTGCGCCCGGCCCACAATCGCGGCGCGCCCGACCCCGGACACCAGGATGCCGCGCCATGACACCCCCGAATGCCACGCCCGTCGCCCCGTACCTCGCTCTCGGCCTGTCGACCGTGATCCACTGCGTGGCGCAGCGTCGCCATATCCGGCACAACCTCGAGAACATCGAGGAGGCGATCCACGCCGCGATCGCGATGACCAACATCAACCTGCCGGTGAGGATCATCGCGCTGTGCGAGGGGGCGCTGACGGGATTCACGGACGAGATCTTCGACCTGCCCCACACGCTGGCGGCGCGCGAGCTGTTCATCGACATCCCCGGCCCCGAGACCGAGTGGCTCGGCCGGCTGGCGAAGCTGTACGACACCTACATCATCGTGCAGTGCAAGGCCCGCTGGCCCGAGGTGATGCCGGACCGCTTTTTCAACCTGCTGTTCGTGATCGGCCCGGACGGCACGGTGGTGCACCGGGCGGCGAAGAACCACATCTGGTGCCGCGAGCGTTCCTGCACGCCGCACGACGTCTACGATCGCTGGGTGGAGCTGTTCGGCGACGGCATCGAGGCCTTCTACCCGGTGCTGCGCACCCCCGACATCGGCACCATCGGCACCATCTGCTGCTCCGACGGCGAGTACCCCGAGGCGGTGCGCGCGCTGGCCTTCAACGGCGCGGAGGTCGTCTACCGGCCGAGCGAGGCGATGCCGATGACGCAGTCCGGCTACCCCGGCGGCGGGAGCTGGATGATCCAGAACCGCGGCCACGCCGAGTTCAACAGCGTCTACATGCTGTGCCCGAACGCGGGCCCCGTGTACCTCTCGCCCAGCTCGAAGCACCCGATCGACATCACCGGCGGGCACGCGCACATCGTCGACTACCGCGGCGAGATCATGAGCTACTCGCCGTCGGGCGCGAACACGATCGTCGCGGCGACCATCGACATCGAGGCACTGCGCCAGTTCCGCGCCATGAACCTCAACTCGAACTGGCTGAAGGACCTGCGCACGGAGCTGTTCAAGCGCATGTACGAGCAGCCCATCCACCCGAAGAACCTGTGGCTGAAGCAGGATCCGCAGCAGCACGAGGCGGTGGACGACATCTACCGCGACAACATCCGCCGGCTGCAGGAGCGCGGCACCTGGACGCCGCCCGCGGTGCGCCACCGCGGCGTGCGCTACCAGCCCGGCAGCGCCAACCCGGAGGACGGCCGGTGGGAGAACATCAGGAAGATGTGGGCACCGTGGGATGAGACGCCGGAGGGTTGAATGACATGCCCCTGCCCGGGCGCGGTCCGGGCAGGGGGGAGCGGGACTTACGCGACCTGCACCGGCTGGTACTCCTTGCGCAACGTCGGCGTCACCGTCGCCAACTCGACGCCGAGCTTGGGCAGCACCTCGTTCACCAGCAGGTCGTTGCTCTTCAGCAGGCCGTCGATGGGGGCGGGACCGGAGCCGATCCACAGCACGACGAGTTCCGGCGCGTAGGCGGTCAGCATCTTCTCCAGTCCGCGGGCGACGGTGTCGACCGACCCGCACAGCGCGAAGCCGCGCTCGCGCTGGGTCGCGGGGAAGTTCGGCACGGCGCCGGTCTCGCCGGGGTAGCGCAGTGTCTCGTTGAAGCCGAACCAGTCGTGCCAGCGCGTCCACAGGTAGCCCAGCCCGGCTTCCTGGATCGCGGCGGCCTCTGTGTCCGTGTCGGCCACGACGATGTCGCGGAAGTGCCCGATGTTCGCCCCCCAGCGCAGGTCGCGG
Organism: uncultured Gammaproteobacteria bacterium; assembly: GCA_964404305.1. Taxonomy (GTDB): domain Bacteria; phylum Pseudomonadota; class Gammaproteobacteria; order JADZEE01; family JADZEE01; genus CAYOJP01. Next base: position 19,315 of record CAYOJP010000005.1, on the reverse strand, counting down.
CCGGCGGCCCGCGCGGCGCCGTGGTACAGGTCCAGGCAGCCGCGGATGTTCTCGTCGATCGGAGTGTGGATGATCGGTATGTGGCCCTCCTGCGCCGCCCACTCGATCGTCGCCTTGCTCGTGGTGAACGGGATCTGCACTTCGATCGAATCCGGGTCCTGCAGCGTCTGCGGTGCAATGCCGATCTGCACCAGCCGGCCGGCGGCGTCTACCATCCCGCGTGCCATCGTGTGGGTCGCCGGGTGGTTCCAGTCGACGTTCGCGGGCGGAATCTGCCAGTGCTTGCCGTGGTGCGCGAACAGCGGCTCGCGCCAGGCCTTGCGGATGATCTCGTAGTGTTCCAGGAACAGCTCGCGGTTGAGCTTGTCGTGCTCGGCATACAGCGGGTCGCTGGCCGACGTCCAGTAGGCGTTCATCTTCTGGCCGATGGTCAGCACGTGCCGCGCCTGGTAGCCACGGGCGAAGCCGGCGATCATCCGGCCTTCGGAGAAGTGGTCGAGCATCGCCAGATCCTCGGCCAGCAGGATCGGGTTGCGCGCCGGCAGCACGTTGCCCATCTGCCCGATGCGCAGGCGCTTCGTCCTGCCGGCGGCCCAGGAGCCCAGCAGCACCGGGTTGTTGGAGACCTCGAGTCCCTCGACGTGGAAGTGATGCTCGGAGAAGGCGACGAAGTCGAAACCCAGTTCGTCGAGCTGGCCCAGCAGGCGGCCGTTCTCCCGCAGCGAGCGCTGGTAGAAGTTCGGATTCTGGCCGGCGTAGCCCTGCTCGAATGCATCGATCGTCGCGCCGGCGCTCGGCAACAGGAACGCTCCCAACCGCAGCTTCATGCGTGGATCTCCCCGAAAGTGTCGTTGTGTATTCGCGCCGGTCCTGGCCGCCGGACGACCCGCAGGTCGCCGGGACGATTCAGGCGCCGGCCTGCTGCCCGTGCAGCGAATCTATGAACGCCAGGATGTGCGCCTCGATCACCCGTCTGCCGGCCTGGCTGTCGCGCCAGGAGACCACCTCGGCGATACGCCGGTGCTCCTCCAGCGCATCCTCCAGGCGCGCTTCGAAGCTGTGCGCGCCGAGGGAAGTGTTGATGTAGAAGTCGGCCCGGTCGCTGAGGCTCGTCGCCAGATCGAAGACGATGCCGGAGTGCGCCATCGCGTACAGGTAGTGGTGGAACTCGCGGTTGTGCAACCGGAACGCGCGAGCCGCCCTCGCCCGGTCGGCTCCGGCATCGAGCGTGCAGCGGAAGCGCCGGACGATCTCGCCGAGGAAGGCGATTTCCTCGCCGGTCGCGCGCTCGCAGGCGAGTTCGAGGCAGGTGCCCTCCAGCGCGGCGAGCATGCGCAGGAAGTCGCCGATGTCGCGTGGCTCGGGCTTGGCGACCAGGCAGCCGACCTGCGGCACGACGTTGATGAAGCCCTCGGCGGCGAGGCGGCGCACCGCGTCCATCACCGGCTGCCGGCTGGCGCCGATGCTGCCCATCACCTCGTCGGGCGAGATGCGTTCGCCCGGACGGTAGCGGCCTTCGAGCAGGCGCTCCTTGAGCAGCTCGTACGCGGCCACCATCAGGTGGCCGCGGCCGTTGCCGCCCGTTTCGAAGTTCACGGGCTGGCGGGGAAGTATCGCGAGGGGTTCCATCGGTTCGGCTCGCTCCGCGACGGCATCAGCCGGCCGGGTTGCTCAGGCGGTGGTTGCCGGGCAGCACCTGCACCGGCGCGCGCGTGCCGTCGTCGGCCGCCTTCAGGCGCATCTGCAGCGCCTGTTGCCGCCCTTCCGGCGGCAGCCACGAGCGTTCGTGGCCCCACAGGCTCGGGCCTTCGGTCAGCTCGCGCGGCTGCCAGGTGCCGGTCTCGATGTTGCGTCCGCCCCAGCCGTACTCCAGCAGGAAGTTCGAGGGCGTGTTGATGTAGAACGACGTCATGTAGTCGTTGGTGTGCCGGCCCAGAGTGACGGAGAGCCGGCCGGATTCCATCTGCGCGCGGTCGTAGCCCTGGCCGACGTCGTCGAGGTTCAGCAGTTCGAGCATCAGGTGGTGCACGCCCTGCTTGCCGGTGGCCAGCATCGCCAGGCTGTGGTGGCGCGGATTGACATGGAAGAAATAGCCCTGGAACGGGCGCGTCACCCAGTCCGACACCCGGAACTTCAGCACGTCGCGGTAGAAGGCGAGCATCGGCCCGATGTCCGTCACCGTGAGCGCGACGTGGCCCGCGCCCAGGCTGCCGGTGACGAAGCCGGAAATCGTGCGCGCGGGCACGAACGGCGTGTCGGCGTCGAGCGCGCCCCGGTAGGCTTCGAGCCGGTTGCCGTCCGGGTCCGCGAAGCAGATGAGCTCGGTGACGCCGCGCTGCTGTGCGAGGGCGGTGGAGCCGGGTGTCCATGCGACGCCGGCGGCGTCGAGCGCCTTCCGCAGTTCGCCGAGGGCGGACGCGTCGGCCAGCTCCCAGCCCAGGAAGGCGATGCCGCCGCCCTCGCCGCGCACGACGGTGATGCGCTGGCGGCGCTGGTCCATGCGGAACAGCACCTGGTCGGGCGTGGCGCTCGCGACCTGCAGGCCCAGCAGCCGGTCGCTCAGGGCAACCCACTGCTGCGGATCCTCGGCGCGGATGCCGACATAGCCCAGGGACCGGATGTTCATCGTGCCTCCTCCGCTCGCAGGTGTGGCGTGTGCCGCCTCAGGACCTGCCGGCCGGCGGCACCGAGGCACCGAAGGCGGCGTTCCAGGTGGGCGACATCACGATCTCGTTGACGTTGGCATGCGCCGGCATGGCGACGACGAAGGCGACCGCGGCGGCCACGTCCTCGGGCTTGAGCATGCGCTCGGTGACTTCCGCCGGCACCGGGGGAATGCGGCGCGCCATGGCGGGCGTGGCGACCTCGCCGGGCGAGATTGCGCAGGCCCGGATGCCATGCGCGTACTCGGCCATGTTCAGGCTGGCCGTGAGCGCGACGAGCGCGGTCTTGGCGGCGGTGTAGGCAGGGCCCGGCTTGACGCTGACGAACTTGCCGGCCCAGGACGCCACGGTGATCACCTGGCCGGCGCCGCGCGCGCGCATGCCCGGCAGCACCGCATCGATGCAGTAGAAGACTCCGTTGAGGTTGATCTGCACGAGGCGGTCGAAATCCGCGACCGAGACTTCACCCCACGCGCGCTTGCCGACATTCGCGCCGGCGTTGGCCACCAGCACGTCGATGCGTCCGTGGCGGGCCTCGATCGCGGCGACGGCGCGGCGCACCTGTACCGCGTCGCCGACGTCGACCGGTTCGAGGTCGGCGCTGCCGCCGGCGGCGGCGATCCGCGCGGCCTGTGCGTCGAGCGCCTCCCGGCCCCGCGCGGACAGCACGACGCGGTGTCCCTGGTCGGCCAGCAGCGCCGCGAGGGCGGCGCCGATGCCGCTCGAGGCGCCGGTGACCCAGCAGACCTTCCCGGTGCCCGCGTTCACAGGCCCACCTCGTCGAACGCATCGCCCACCGGCGCCTTCGCATCGAACAGCGACAGCGGCGGGTAGGCATCCGGATCGATCATGAGGTCGATGAGCGCCATCTGCCCGCTGGCGACGGCGCGCTGCAGGGCCGGGCCGACCTCCTCGGGCCGGTTGACGGTCTCGGCGTGGCAGCCGCACGCGCGGGCGATGGCGGCATGATCCACGGGCCCGAAGCGGCACGCATCCGAGTGCACGCCGTAGTGCACGTGCTCGGCGTGGAGCTGGTAGCCGAGGATGCCGTTGTTGAGCACCAGCAGGACGACCGGCAGGTGCATGCGCCGCGCGGTTTCCAGTTCCGACCAGCAATGGCCGAAGCCGCCGTCCCCGGCGACCACGAACACGCGGCCCTCGGGCCGGGCCGCGCGCGCACCGAGTGCCATCGGGAAGCCCCAGCCCAGGCCGGCCAGACCGCGCGGGCTGAGGAACCGGGTGCCCGGGGCACGACAGGTCAGGAAAGCGTTGACCCAGTTCGTCGCGTAACTCGCATCGGCGACCACGATGTCCTGCGGGGCGAGGAGGCCGTCCAGCACCTGCATGACCTGCTCGGGACGCAGCGTCCCCTGACGGGCCGGGGGTATCGCCTCGCGTTCCTTCATGGCGGCGGCGCGCGCAGCGGCGATTTCGTCCTTCAGCACGGCGGCGCGCGCGTGCAGCGCCCGCAGATCGTGCCGGCCGAGCGCGGCCTGCAGCAGGGGCAGCGTGGCGCCGACGTCGCCGACCAGGCGCACCGCGTCGTAGTTGCGGCCGATCTCCTGCGGGTCGATGTCGATATGGATGAACGTGGCGGCGGGCGGGAACAGCGTCCAGGAGTCGGTGCCGTTCTGGTTCGTGCGGGTGCCGAGCAGCAGCACGACGTCCGCGTCGGTGGCGAGGGTCCGCAGGTGGCCCGCCGCCGTCCCCGGGCCCATGCAGTTGGAGAACACGCCCGCAGCGAGGGGCCCGGTCTCGTCGATGGTGCCCTTGCCCATGTTGGTGGTCGCCAGCGGCAGGCCGGTGGCCCGGCTGAAGGCCTCGACCGCTGCGGAGGCGCGCGAGCGGTGCACGCCACCGCCGGCCACGACCAGCGGCCGCTGCGACCGGGCCAGCAGCGCGGCGGCCTCGGCAATGCGGTCCGGTGGCGGCACGGCCCGATCCAGCGGGTACGTGCCAGCGCTGCCGCGGCGGTTCGGCGCGGAGCGTGCCGGCAGGCGCAATACGTCCATGGGGACGAGCAGCACCGCGGGGCCGGGCCGGCCGCTGGCGGCGGCGACGAAGGCGCGGTCGACGTAGTCGTCGATGCGCGCCGGATCGTCGACGCGACGGATCCACTTGGCGCAGCCGTCGAAGAGCCGGACGTGGTCGAGTTCCTGGAAGGCGTTGCGATCGGTCATCGCGCGCGGCACCTCCTGCACGATGGCCACGAGCGGCACCGAGGCTTTCAACGCCTCCGCGAGGGGCGGCACGAGCAGCGTGGCGGCCGGGCCGTTCTGGGCCGCGATCACGCCTACCTTGCCCGACACGCGTGCGTAGCCGTCGGCCATGGCGCCGCCGGCGTTCTCGGTCCGGTAGCCGATCTGGCGGATCCCGTACCGGTGCGAGACGGTGAACAGCGCTGCCGGGATGCTCTGGCCGAACACGTCGGTGACGTCGTGGCGGCGCAGGGCGGCGGCCAGGACCTCGGCCACCGTGGCGGGTTCGGGGACAGTGGTGGTGTCCGTGTCTGCCGGTGGCTGCGCTACGCTGTGCATGGGACTCCTGTGCTGATGCCGCTTGCGGGATCCCGCCTGCCTTGAGCGACTTCGGGCGCCACTAGCATGTTAACGGTTGGCCGAGCATGAAGAAATCGTTGGTGCACCGCCACAAGAATCGCAGATGCCGCCATGACTGACATGTTAGCTCACGAAACAAGCGAACGCGACGGTCGAGGCGTCTTGCACGGTGCGGAGGCTGGCGTCCGCACCGGGGTCGGCACCCGCGCCTCGGCTGCCCGGCGTCGCCTTGTCGCTGACGCCGTGTTCCTGCTCCAGTGTGCCTGCGCGCTCGGGTTCGGACTGTCGCAGTTCGCGCGGATGCTGGACTCGGTCGAGGGCATCAGCATCACGTGGATGGCGTTCTGGGCCGTGTTCCTGGCGGTCAACCTCGGGCTGGCGGTGCGCGCGCACCGCGTGTTCGCGAGCCGCATCTCGCGCCAGACGATCGTCATCTACCTGCTCTGGACGGTGCTCTGCGGCGCCAACCTCGCGCTGCTGCTCCTGTCCGAAGCTGCCGCCTGGAACTCCATCGACAGCGCGACCGCGGCCATCGTCCTGGCGGGCGTTGCCGGGACGCTGGCCGTCGCCCGGGTGCGGCACCTGCGGATCTCCGATCCGATGGTGCACGCGGCGTTCGCGGTGTTCAGCAAGTCGGTGCCGCAACTGACGCTCGCCTGGAACATCTGGCGCGAGGGCGGGGCGGGCCTCTCGACCGTCGCCCTCGTCGCCGGGCACATCACCATCGGTCTGCGCCTGTGGCAGATCGTCCTGTCGATCCGGGAGGGAGGCTGGGACCGACCCCGGCTGGCGCTGGCGGTAAGCGAGTCAACCAACGAGGCGAGCTGGATCGTCGCCACCGTGGCCTGGCTGGCGGTGCCCTGAACAGCGGAGCCCGACAGACGATCACTGCGGCCGGTGCCGGTACCGGGCGCGTCCGCCGCGACCCGCTCGCGTACGTCCCTGTAGCGCTCGGTCGCCCGCGTCCCCGCGCGCTCACGGTCGCCGCGCACCTGCCCGGCACCGGCGCCCGGAGCTTCTCAACGTCAGGTGCAGCACGATTCCGCCCTGCCATTTAGCCGGCCTGCGACTGGCCGTGCGGGCGGAACCTGCCCTGCTGGTGGAGAGCCGGGACATCCGGGTGCTCGTGGCGCGCGGGCGTGCCGTTGCCGTGGCGACCGCACGCTCACGGCTTGCCGTCGAAGGCCTTCTTCAGTCCCTGCCAGCACTCGCGGTAATCGCGCTGTCGCTGCGCCCCCTCCAGGGCGTGCCTCGTCACGCGCAGCAGGTAGCGCGTCTCGAACATGAACGCGAGCGTGTTCTCGTACCGGTGCGGCCCGAGCTTCGCTGCGGAGGCGCTCGTGAAGGATTCGGTGTCCGGGCCGTGCGGCGTCATGCAGTTGTGCAGGCTGCCCCCCCCGGGCACGAAACCCGTCGCCTTGGCGTCGTACTGGCCGTACACGAGGCCCATGAACTCGTTCATCACGTTGCGATGGAACCACGGCGGGCGGAAAGTGTTCTCGGCGACCATCCAGCGCTCGGGGAAGGCGACGAAGTCGACATTGGCGACACCGGGGGTGTCCGACGGCACGGTGAGGACGGTGTAGATCGACGGGTCCGGATGGTCATAGCTCACCGTGCCGATCGTGTTGAATCGCGCGAGGTCGTACTTGTAGGGCACGTAGTTGCCGGTCCACGCCACCACGTCCAGGGGGGAGTGCTTCAGGTCGGCCGCGTAGAGTCGGCCGCTGAACTTGCACACGAGTTCGAAGTCGCCCTCGCGATCCTCGAAGGCGGCGACCGGCGCCATGAAGTCGCGCTGGTTGGCATAGCCGTCGGACCCGACCGGGCCGCGCTCGGGCAGGCGGAAGGGCGCGCCGTAGTTCTCGCAGACGTAGCCGCGGGCGGTACCGTCCGGCAGCACGACGCGGCACTTGATGCCGCGCGGCAGGAGCGCGATCTCGCCGGGACCGGCCTCGAGCACGCCACATTCGGTGTGCAGCCGCACGCGGCCCTGTTGCGGCACGATCAGCAGGTCGCCGTCGGCGTCGTAGAAGTAGCGATCCTCCATCGAACGGTTGGCGGCATACAGGTGGATGCCGATGCCGGCCTGCGCCGTCGCATCGCCCGCGGCCGCCCAGGTCACCAGCGCGGCGACGAAATCGGTCGGCTGCTCGGGGAAGGGCAGCGGATCCCAGCGCATCTGGTCGGGCGGTGTTTCCACTTCGGTGATCGGCCCGGTGCGCAGCAGTCCCTGCGGCAGCGGACGGAAGGCGCCGTGTACGACGGACGGGCGGATGCGGTACAGCCACAGGCGCTGGTTGCCCGCGCGCGCGACGGTGAAGGCCGTGCCGCTCAGCTTTTCGGCGTACAGCCCGTAGGGACAGCGCTGGGGCGAGAAGCGCCCGAGCGGCAGCGCGCCGGGCAGCGCCTCCGAGCCATGCTCGTTGCCCCAGCCGGACTGGTAGGCGAGTGCGGATGCGGGCTCCGGGGTGCCGCCGGGCTTCAGCAGGGTGGCCATGCGTGTATCCTCCTCGTGGCCCGCGATGCGGGCGCTGATCGATGTGCGGGTGGTGTCCGGCGCGCGCGTGTCACGACCTGCCCTCGGGGTCGAACCGCAGGGCCCGCGCCGCCAGCGTGTCCAGCAGCCGGTCGAGCGTGCGGGCCTCGTCGGGCGTGAGCGCGCTGCGCAGCCAGCCCTCGTAGTCGCGCGCGAGCGGCACGAGACGGTCGTAGATCGCGCGGCCACGGGCGGTCAGGTCCAGCGCGAGCCGGCGGCGGTCCTGGGCGGCCGTGCCGCGGCGCACGAGTCCCCGCGCGTGCAGGCGGGCGATCGCGCGGCTCACGGTGACCTTGTCCATCTCGGTGCGCTGGCATACGTCGTCGGCGGCGAGGCCGCCGGCCTGGCCGAGGACGGCCATCACGCGCCAGTCCGGGATGGTCAGCTGGAAGCGCGTGGCGTAGATCGCCGAGAAGTTGGCGCTGACCCGGTTCGCGAGCACCGACAGCCGATAGGGCAGGAAGGCGCCCAGGTCGAGCGGGGCGTCGGCAGCCGGGTCCTGCAGCGCTTGCAGTTTCATATGAAACCATTATAGTTGCGAGTGAAACTAATTGACAAGGGTGCCCCGGCACCCGTACGGGGGCAGGCGCATGAAACTCGCAACGCTCAGGACCGGCGGCCGTGACGGTACGCTCGCGGTGGTCGATCGCGCGCTGGCCCGCGCCGTGGCGGTGCCGGGCATCGCGCCCACCCTGCAGGCCGCGCTCGACGACTGGGCGAACGCCGCGCCGCGGCTGGCCGAGGTTGCCGCCCGCCTGCAGGCGGGCACGGTGCCCGGGGAGATGCCGTTCGCGCCGGCGCAGGCAGCCGCGCCGCTGCCGCGCGCCTACCACTGGGTTGACGGCAGCGCCTACGTGAATCACGTCGAACTCGTACGCAAGGCGCGGGGCGCGGACATGCCGGCCACGTTCTGGCACGACCCGCTGGTCTACCAGGGCGGCTCGGACGACTTCCTCGGGCCGTGCGACGACGTGCCCGTCCCCAGCGAGGACTACGGCATAGACCTGGAGGCAGAAGTCGCGGTCGTCACCGACGACGTGCCGATCGGGACCACGGTCGAGGACGCCGCCGCCCACGTGAAGCTGCTGATGCTGGTGAACGACTGGTCGCTGCGCAACCTCATACCGGAGGAGCTGGCGAAGGGCTTCGGCTTCTACCAGTCCAAGCCCGCGTCCGGATTCTCGCCGGTGGCGATCACGCCGGACGAACTCGGCGACGCGTGGCGCGACTCCACCGTGCACCTGGCGCTGGTGTCGCACATCAACGGCACGCTGTTCGGGCAGCCGCTGTGCGGCGTCGACATGACGTTCAACTTCGCGCAGCTCATCGCCCACGCAAGCCGGACCCGCAGGCTCGGTGCGGGGACCGTCGTCGGCTCGGGCACGGTGTCGAACTACGATCGCTCGCGTGGCTCGGCCTGCCTAGCCGAACGCCGCATGCTCGAGACGATCGAGCACGGCGCCCCGCGCACGCCGTTCCTGCGCTACGGCGACGTCGTACGCATAGAGATGTTCGACGCGGGCGGGCACAGCCTCTTCGGAGCGATCGAGCAGCGCGTCGTCCCGGTGGCATGACCTATTTCGCGTATCCGCGGTACCGGTTCCGGCGACCGCCGGAGCTGGACCGGCCCGGCACGCGGCGGCCGGTGGTGGTCGTGGGCGCCGGACCGGTCGGGTTGTGCGCGGCGCTCGGCCTGGCGCGCGGCGGCGTGCCCGTCGTCGCGCTCGATCCGAAGGGCAGCGTGTCGGAAGGCAGTCGCGCCCTGTGCCTGTCGCGCGCGAGCCTGGAGATACTGCGGCGCAACGACGCGCACCGGCCCTTCGTCGCCAAGGGCCTGGCCTGGACGCACGGGAGTTCGTACTTCCGTGATCGCCTCGTCTACCGGCTCGAGATGCCGCACTCCGACGACGAGCGCTTCGCGCCGATGACCAACCTGCAGCAGCAGTACATCGAGCAGTTCCTGGTCGAGCGCGCCGATGCCGAACGCGCGATCGAACTGCGCTGGCACAGCGAGGTGGTCGGCGTGCAGGCCCGGGTGGACGGGGTCCGCATGGCGGTGCGCACGCCCGACGGCGACTACGAACTGGACGCTGACTGGCTGCTCGCCGCGGACGGGGCGCGCAGCTTCGTGCGCCAGGCCCTCGGCCTGAAGCTGAAAGGCGAGGCCTACGAGGGACGCTATCTCATCGCCGATGTCCACGCGCAGCTCGATCTCCCGACCGAGCGCCGCGCCTACTTCGACCCGCCCTGCAACGAGGGCGCGACGGTGCTCGTGCATCGCCAGCCGGACGGCATCTGGCGCATCGACTACCAGTTGCGCGACGAGGAGGACGCCGAGGCCGAACTGCAGCCCGGACGCGTGCGGGCGCGGGTCGGCGAAATCCTGGCGATGCTCGGCGTGCGCGGGCCGTGGACGCTGGAATGGCACAGCCTCTACCGGGCCTATACGCTGGCCCTGGACGACTACCGTCACGGCCGGGTCCTGTTCGTCGGCGACTCGGCGCACCTGGTGCCGATCTTCGGCGTCCGGGGCCTGAACTCGGGTTTCGCGGACGCCGACAACGCGGCCTGGAAGCTCGCGGCCGTGCTGCGGGGCGAGGCTCCCGAGCGCCTCCTCGACAGTTACACGCCCGAGCGGCGCGCCGCCACGCTCGAGACGTTCGCCACCGCCGGCCGCAGCACGCGCTTCATGACGCCGCCCACCCGCGGCTACCGGCTGCTGCATCGCGCCGCGCTCGAACTCGCCGTGGCCAACGACTGCACCCGCCCGCTCATCAACCCGCGGCAGTCGGTGCCCTACGATTACGTCGACAGCCCTCTCACCAGCCCCGGGGACGACGCCGCGTTCGCGGCCGGTCCGCGCGCCGGCGCCCCGCTGCGCAACGTCCGTCTGGGGGCGGACGACTACTTCCTCGATCATCTCGGGGACGACTTCGCGCTCGTGGTCTTCGGGGACCGGCCGCCGGACGGATCGCAGGCCCTGGTCGCCCGCCTGCGGGCGGGTGCACCCCGGGTCCGATGCTTCCTCGTCGGTCCCGCGCAGGCGCCCGCGGGCTGGTGCGCGATCGCCGATCCCGGCGGGCGCATCGCGGCGCTCTACGATGCGCTGCCCGGCACCGCGTATCTTTCCCGCCCCGACGGGCACGTGGCCTCGCGCTGGCGCGACCTCGCGCTGGCGGACGTCGGCAGGGCGATCGACGCGGCGACCGGAAGGACCGCATGAACAGGCTCGCCCCGGCCGACCTGGAGGACTTCTACGATGCGCTGGCCGCCGCGCTGGACGCGGTGCCGGCCGGGTCCGAGGCTGCGTTCCTCGCGCGCCTGGCCCTGGTACTGGCCGACGAGCTGGGCGAACCGGAACGGTTGCGGCACGCGCTGGAGGTCGCCGCGCGAGCGGCCCGGGACTGACGCCGACCGCCGGGTTGCGGCGGCTCCCCCGGGATGCTTACATGGGCGCCCGGTCGCCGGCCTTCTCCGCATGCCCACCCCCACCCCAGCCGGTCACGCCGGCCATCCGCCTGAACGCGCCGGTCCGCTCGCCCCGATCATCGAGGTGCGGGGGCTCGTCAGCCGCTATGGCGAGCGCAAGGTGCTCGACGGCCTCGATCTGCGCGTCGAGCGCGGCGAAATCTTCGTGATCATGGGAGCGAGCGGATCCGGCAAGAGCACGCTGCTGCGGCATCTGCTCGGACTGCAGCCGCCGGCCGCCGGCCAGGTGCGTGTCCTCGAGCGCGACGTGATGCGCCTGACCCGGGCCGAACTCTTCGCGCTGCGGCGCCACATCGGGGTGGCCTTCCAGGGCGGCGCGTTGTTCAGCTCGCTGACGGTGGAGGAGAACGTCGGCCTGCCGCTGCGCGAGCACACCCGCCTCGACCCGGCGGTCATCGACATCATGACGCGCATGAAGCTGGAGATGATGAACCTGCAGGGCTGCGAGGCGCTGCGGCCGGCGCAGCTCTCGGGTGGCATGCGCAAGCGTGCCGGCCTCGCCCGGGCGGTGGTGATGGATCCGAAGCTGCTGTTCTTCGACGAGCCGTCGGCGGGCCTGGATCCGGTCTCGGCGGCGGAGCTGGACGACGTGATCCTGAAGCTGCGCTCGGCGCTCAACATGACGATGGTGATCATCACGCACGAACTGCAGAGCGCGATGGCGATCGCGGACCGCATCGGCGTGCTGGTCGACGGCCGCATGCTGGTCACCGGCTCGGTGGCGGAGGTGCGTGCCTGCCCGGACCCCCGGGTTCGCAACCTGCTCGAGCGCCGCGCTCGGGACGAGACCGTCGACGCCGATGCCTACCTGAGCAGGTTGACCGGCGGTGGCCACTAGGATGCGGGCGGTGCCGGGTCGGGGCGGTCACCCGTGCTGAGGGCGATCGCCAGCCTCGGCGGCAGCGGACTCGCCGCCATCGAGGGACTCGGCCGGCTGGGCCTGTTCCTCGCCGGCGCCGCCGCGCGCGCGTCCACGCCGCCGTTCCGGCCGTCCGCGGTCGTGCGCCAGATTCACTTCATCGGGGCCCGCTCGGTGCTGGTGATCGCGGTGGCCGGCCTGTTCACCGGCATGGTCGTGGCCCTGCAGTTCCACGACACGCTGGTCCGCTTCGGCTCGGTCGGGCTGCTGGGCGCGGCCGTCGGCCTGTCGCTCGTGCGCGAACTGGGCCCGGTGCTGACGGCGCTGATGGTCATCGGTCGCGCCGGCTCGGCCGTGTGCGCCGAACTCGGGATCATGCGCTCGGAGGAACAGATCGACGCGCTCGAGTGCATGTCGATCGATCCGCTGCGCCACCTCGTCGCTCCGCGGCTCGTGGCCGGTATCCTGTCGTTGCCCCTGCTCGTGGCGATGTTCGACGTCATCGGGATCGCCGGCGGCTGGTTCGTCGGCGTGGTCCTGAATGACGTGAGTCCTGGCGCCTACTTCGGGGGCATGTACGATACGCTGCTGTGGAGCGACGTGTGGATGGGGATCGTCAAGTCGCTGGTCTTCGGGATGATCATCGCCTGGGTTGCGACGGCGAGGGGCTATTACCTGCACCTGTCGGCGGAGGGCGTCCGCGGCGCCGAGGGCGTCAGTCGCGCGACGACCGATGCGGTCGTGTGGTCGGCGATCGCCGTGCTGGCCGCGGATTACCTGGTGAGCGCACTGCTGCTGTGACCACGTGCAAACCGATGCGGGGACGGATCAGCCTGGAACTGGTCGTCGGCCTGTTCATGCTCGCCGGCCTGGGAGCGCTCGGCTGGCTGGCGATCCGGGCGGGCGACGTCGGACCGGCGGGCGCCGGCCGCTACGCGCTGCAGGCCCGGTTCGGATCGGTCTCCGGGCTGCGGGAGGGCGCCTGGGTGGAACTGGCGGGGGTGCGCGTCGGACAGGTCGACTCCATCCGTGTCGATCCGCAGACCTACGAGGCCGTGGTCGGCATCGTGCTCGATCGCGAAGTGCGCATTCCGAGGGACGCGACGGCGTCGGTGCGCACGGCCGGCATCATCGGCGACAAGTTCCTGAAGCTCTCGCCGGGAGGGGCGGAGGTCATGCTGGAGGAGGGCGCGGAGATCATCGAGACCGAGTCCTCGATCAACCTCGAGGAGCTGATCTCGAAGTACATCTTCGACAAGTAGACGCCGCCCGCCGCGACGTGCCGGCGCTCAGGGCGCGGGCGTCGGGGGGGCGACCGCGTCGGGGTGCGCGGCCTTGTAGCGGGCGATGCGTTCCTGCAGGTCGGCGAGCACGCCGTCCATGCCCTCGGCGCGGACGATGGCCGAGAAGGTCTCGCGGTAGGTGTTGACGAGGCTGGCGCCCTCGATGACGACGTCGTACGCGTACCATTCCCCGCCTTCCAGGCGCAGGCGGTAGGTCACCGGGATCTCCGTGCTGCCGCTCACGATGATCGTGTCCACCGTCGCGCGGTCGTCCCTGACGGTCTCGCCCGTGTAGCGGATCTCCTGGTCGGTGTAGCCCTCGATCTTCGTCCGGTAAGTGTCTTCCAGGTACTGCGAGAAGAAGTCGACGAAGCGCTCGCGCTCGGCCGGCGAGGCCTTGCGCCAGTTGGTGGCCAGCACGCTCTGCGACATCGCCTCGAAATCGAACGACCGGTTGATGACCATCCCGATCCGCTCCCAGCGCATCTCGCGGTCGAGCGTCTCGTCCCTGAGGACGCCGACCACTTCGGTCACGGCCGCCTGGACCCGGGCGGTCGGCGACGACGCGGGCGCGGCGCCGGTCGCCGCGTGCGACGTCAGGGCCAGGGCTGCGAGCAGCAATGCGACTGCGGTGCGGCGTTGAAGGATCATGGTGGCGGCGCGGGACGGGAGGGACGCGCGTACTCTAACATAGCCCGCAGCGGGCGCCGGCGCGCCGGCGCGAGGGTGCGGGCATGCGCAATTCGAGGGCGGACGCAGGCGGATGGCGGGCAGCGGTCCAACGGCTGGCCGTCGTCGTGATGCTCGCCGTGCCGGGCGTGATGCACGCGGCGGACGCGCCGGTTCCCGACGAGGGCCGGGCCCTGTACGAGAACCACTGCCTTGAATGCCACGAGAGCGGCGTCCACGTCCGCGCCCGTCGCAAGGCCCGCAGCGTCGCCGCCATCGATGGCTGGGTCCGACGCTGGGCGGCCTACCTCGAACTCGATTGGACCGAGGAGGAGTTCGGCCTCGTGCGGGACTGGTTGAATGGGCGGTATTACGGTTACTGATGCGCGGGCCGGTACGGAACCGCGTCGGGCACCGGGGCTGGCGGCCGTCGTGCTCGCCCTCGGGTCGTTGTCCGGCACCGGCACGGTCTGCGCAGCCCCGCCCGGGCGGGCCGCGGCGCTCGCTCTCAACTGCCACACCTGCCACGAGGCGCACGGCCGCAGCGTCCGCGACCTCCCGGCGCTCGCGGGCAAGAGCGCCGACTTCATCGCCGGCAGGCTGCGCGCGTTCCGCGCCGGGGAGGGCGCCCCGACCATCATGGATCGGATCGCCCGGGGCTACAGCGACGAAGAGATTGCGCTCATCGCCGGCTACCTCGGCACGCCGCCGTGACCGGCCGGCGCGCGCGCCGCCGCGACGTGCTGGCGAGCCTGGCGGCGTGGGCGCTGGCCGGGACGCTCGGGTGGACGGGGCGCAGCCGCGCGGCCGCCGGCGCCCGGGTGGCGATCGTCGGCGGCGGCTTCGGCGGCGCGACGGCCGCACGCTACCTGCGCCGCCTCGCCCCGGGCATCGCGGTGACGCTCTTCGAACCGCGGCGGACCTACCTCACGTGCCCGCACAGCAACGAGGTCATCGGCGGGCTGGCGGAGTTCGGTTCGCTGCGGCACGGGTACGCGTCGCTGCGAGACCGGGACGGGGTCGACGTGCGGCACGAACGCGTGCTCGCGCTCGTCGCGGCGCGGCGCGAGGTCGTGACCCGGGCCGGCCGCAGCGGCTGGGATCGACTCGTGGTCGCGCCGGGCATCCGGCTGCGCTGGGGCGCGCCGGAGGGCTACGACGAGGCCGCCGCCCTGCGCATGCCGCATGCCTGGAAGGCGGGGGCGCAGACACTGCTCCTGCGCCGGCAGCTCGAAGCGCTGCCCGCGGGCGGTGTCATCGCCATCACGGTACCGCCACGGCCATTCCGCTGCCCGCCCGGTCCTTACGAACGCGCAAGCCTCGTCGCGCGCTGGTGCCGCGCCCATCGTCCCCGCGCCAAGGTGCTGGTGCTGGATGCGAACGCCGATTTCAGCAAGCAGGCGCTGTTCCTCGAAGCGTGGGAGGCGCTGTATCCAGGCCTGATCGAGTGGGTGCCCATCGACCGGGACGGTGCGGTACGGCGCGTGGATCCGGGCGCCATGACCGTGCATACCGAACTCGAGGACCACCGGGTCGACGTGGCGAACGTCATTCCGGCGCAGGGCGCAGCCGCGCTCGCCGTCGCTGCGGGTCTCGTCGACGCAACCGGCTGGTGCCCCGTGGACGCCCTGACCTTCGAGTCGGCGCGGGTGCCGGGCGTGCACGTGATCGGCGATGCCGCGACCGCCGGCGCGATGCCCAAGTCGGCCTCCGCGGCCAACAGCCAGGGCAAGCTCGCGGCGGTCGCGATCGCGGCGCTGCTCGCCGGCGAGACGCCCCCCGCGCCGTCCCTGCACAACACGTGCTACAGCCTGGTCGATGCGGACTACGGGATCTCGGTCAGCATGATCTACCGGGTGCTGGAGGGCGGGATCGTGCCGGTCGAAGGCGCCGGCGGCACGAGTCCGGTGGGCGCACCGCGGGCGCGGCGACACGCGGAGGCGCGCTACGCGCGCGACTGGCTCGACAGCATCACCCGCGACACCTTCGGCGGGTGACGACGGGCCTTTCCCCGAGGTCACGTAATGTTGATCGGGATCAATTCCACTGGAACCAGGATTGCTCTAATGAACACGCTCCTGGCTGCTTGTGCCGTAGCCCCCGTTGCAAGGAATGTCAGGAGCAACAACGCCCCACGGCGCTGACTCGACGGCGGTAACGCCGGCGGGAAGGTACGTGGGGCGTCCTTTTTTCCGCGCCCTTCAGCCAGCGCGGGCGTCGCCAGTCAGTATCCTGCGCTCGGCCCGCGCCAGTGCCACGGCATTCGCATGCGCGACCAGCGTATCGCCGGGCGCGATCACCAGGTCGGGCGATGGGGGCAGGCTCCCGGCGCCGGGCCGGTGCACGGACACGAGCGTGATTCCGCACTCGTCCAGGGCCAGGGTCTCGATACGTTGCTCCGCGGCCCACGCGCCGGCCGGGACGATGATGCTGTGCAGCGCCTCGTCCGCGGCGAGCGAGTCGGGCGAGTGCTCGTCCAGCGAGCGGAAGAACCCGGCGAGGACCGGATACTGCGCGCGCTGGATGTCCACCACCCGCCGCCGGGCGCGACCCGCCGGTACCTGCAGGAAGAGCAGGGCCTGCAGCGCCAGCATCAGACCGGTCTCGAAGGCTTCGGGGACGCCGGCCGTCGCGCCCGCGCCCAGCAGGCGGTCGAGCGCCTGTTCCTCGCGGGCCCGGACCAGCACCGGGATGTCCTTCCGTACGGTGCGCACGCCGGCCAGGATCGCCAGCGCCGCCGGCAGGCTGTCGAAGGTGATGATCACGGCCCGGGCATGCGCGAGGCCGGCCGCCGCCAGGATGGCGTGGTTGCGGGCGTCCCCGTAGACCACCTTGCGCTCCTCGGCCCAGGCGGCCCGGACGTACTGCGGGTCCGCCTCCACGGCGCTCCAGGAAACTCCCTCCTCGTCGAGTATCCGGCCGATGAGAGAACCGGTGCGGCCGTAGCCGCACAGCAGGACGTGATCGCGCAGGCCCTCGTCATCCACGGGCTGGTCGCCATCGCCGTTGGCCAGGGGCACCAGCCAGCGGGCGAGGGCGCCGTTGTGACGGACGAGCACCGGCGCGATCGTCATGCTCAGCACCGTCGCCGTGACGAGCAACGTGCCCTCGGTCTGGGACAGCAGTCCCTGGGCGGTCGCGAGCACCACGAGTGCGATCCCGAACTCGCCGCCCTGCCCGAGGGCAATCCCGGTCCGCACCGCGATGCGCGCGCCATGTCCGGCGGCATGGACGAGCAGCGCGATCACCGTCGCCTTGCCCACCACGACGCCGAGGACGATCAGCAGTACCCACGGCCAGTGCGGCAGCACGGAGACCAGGTCGAGATGCATGCCCACCGTCGCGAAGAACAGTCCGAGCAGCACGTCCCGGAACGGCCGCATGTCGCTTTCGATCTGGTGCCGGTACTCGGTTTCGCCGAGGACCAGGCCGGCGAGGAATGCGCCGAGGGCGAGCGACAGGCCCAGGGCATCGGTGAGCCACGCGGCGCCCAGCGCGACCAGCAGTCCGGCGAGGGTGAAGACCTCCGGCTGCCGCGCGGCGGCGACGTGGTGAAAGAGCGGCCGCAGCAGCCAGCGACCGGCCGCGAGCGTGGCGGTCAGCGCCACGACGCCCTTCAGCAGCGCCACGAGCACAGGCACCAGCACCGGGCCGTCGACAGCAGGCGCGAGCAGCGGGATCAGCACGATGAAGGGCACCGCCGCCAGGTCCTGGAACAGCAGCACGCCGAGCGCGAGCTGGCCGCGGCGGCCGTAGAGCTCGAGCTGGCCGCTCAGCTGCTTCACGACGATGGCGGTGGACGACAGCGCCAGCGCGCCGCCGGCCACGACCGCGGCCCGCCAGTCCATGCCGATGCCGGCGGCGATGATGCCGCCCGAGAGGGTCCCCACGAGGACCTGCGTGCCGCCAAGGCTCAGGAGCGTGTCGCGCATGGCGCGGAACCGCTCCAGGGAGAATTCCAGGCCGAGAGTGAACAGCAGGAAGGCGACGCCGAACTCGCCGAACAGCGCCAGCCCCTCGTTCGCACTCACCCACCCGAGTGCGTGCGGGCCGACGGCCGTGCCGACGGCGAGGTAGCCGACGATGGGTGGCAGTCGCAGCCGGCTGAACCCCACCACCGCCGCGACCGAGAGCGCGAGCAGCGCGATGATCTCGCCGAGGAGCGAATGCCCGGTCACTGGCTCTCCGTCGTCGTGGGGACCGGACGGTTCAACGGCTGTCGAAGCGCTCCACCAGCCGCCAGTCGTCGGCCTCGATCAGCACTTCCCAGTGGCCCGGCGCGAGGTCGGGCAGACGGCCCTCGTAGCGACCGGCGCCGGCGCGTTCGAGCGTCGTCTCGCGGTCGAAGCCCGCGCGGGTGGCGTGCGAGAACCTGACCCGGACGCGGTCGGGCAACGCCACGCCCTCGGCGGCCTGCAGGGCGATGGTGAAGCGACCGGCGGCGCGGTCGACGCCGATGCTGGCGCCGAGTCGGCGCCGCGCGGCCGCCTCGTCTCGGGCCAGGACCCGGTTGATCTCCAGCCCCCGCTTGTAATAGTCGTCGGCGACCAGCCCGTCCTCCGAACGCAGGGCGGCCGCGATCAGCACGGCCGAGACCACCATCGCGGACGCCGGGATGGCGATGACCAGCCACACGTAGGGTTCGCGGTACCAGGGTTGCCGGGGTGTCTCCACGCGCATGTCCGGTTCATCCCGCCTCAGGATCCGGGCCCGATGAACCGGGCCTCCTCGCGCACGACGAGCGAGGGGTCGTCGACGGCCCGCAGCTCGAACTCCACCGCCGTCGAGCGGGCCTCGAGAGCGTCCTCATCGGCCTCCAGCCGCACCGGCAGGTTGGCGACCCCCCCGGCCTCGACCCGGATGGCGTCCTGGTCGAATTCCAGTTCCAGGCCGCGGATGCCGCCGGCGGAGAGCACGAACTCGCGCTCTCGCTCGCTCTTGTTGAGGATCTTGAGCGTGTACACGTTGCTGATCCCGCCCTCGTCGGTTTCCCGGTAGAGCTGGTTGCGGTCGCGGATCACGTCGAGGGCGAGGGGAACGCGGCCCGCGATGCCCACGCCCACGGCGGCGACCAGCGTCAGCAGGATGCCGCCGTACACGAACACGCGCGGGCGCAGGACGTGAGTCGTCCGCCCCTCCAGGGCGTTCTGAGTCGTGTAGCGGATGAGGCCTTTCGGATATCCGACCTTCTCCATCACCGAGTCGCAGGCGTCGATGCAGGCCGAACAGCCGATGCATTCGTATTGCAGGCCGTC
>CAYOJP010000004.1:1623-38408 GCA_964404305.1 uncultured Gammaproteobacteria bacterium | reverse complement strand
GTCTCCGAATAGCCCAGTTCGGGATCGGCGATCTGCGTCGACCACAGCACCTTGCCGGTCTTCGCCTCGATCGCGACCAGCTTCGCGTCGAGCGTGCCCATGAACAGCGTGCCGCCGGAGATCGCGACGCCGCGGTTGTTCGGTCCGCAGCAGTAGGTCGTGATCGGCCCCATCTTGTGCTTGTAGTGCCAGAACTCCTCGCCGGTTACCGCGTCGACCGCGTACACGTGGTTGTACGAGGTGGTGAGGAACATCACGCCGTCGACGACGATCGGCGCGGTTTCCATCGACTCCAGCACCGCGGTCTGGAACACGAACGCCGGCTTGAGTCCGGCGACGTTGCCGGTGTTGATCTGCCCGGCCGGGTAGTACCGGGTATTTCCGTACGACATGTTCGAGTGCAGCCAGTTGGCGGCATCGCCGTCGGCCTTGTCGAGCGCCGCCTGGCTGACGTCGATCGGCTTGGGCACGGGCCTGGCGACCGTCGTGGCCGCGCCCTCGATCTCGGCCCCTGCCAGGACCGCGCCGCTCGCGCCGGCCAGCAGCGCCGCGGCAATGGCCATTCCGAGTGTGCTTCTACGCATGTGCTCTCTCCCTTGAGAACTGCAGATGTCCCTTATGCGGCAGTGCGGCAGAATGCGGCCGCGAGTGCTGTGAACCACCGGGTGCGGGTACACTCGCGATTCAATGGCATTTATCCCGCCGTGGCAAGGAATATTTCCCATTCGCGCTCCGACCCCGCTCGCATCGACACGCCTCGTCCGCACCTGCATGCTCGCCGCGCTGTTCGGCCTCGCCGCCCCGGCGCTTGCCGTGGAGGGCATTCCCGACCGGACCCTCAACGCGCAGCTGCTGGATTTCGCGCGGCAGGGCGATGTGGCGCGTGTCGAGCGGCTGCTCGGCCAGGGCGCAAACGCCGACTCCCGCAACCGCGGCGGGCGCACCGCGTTGCACATGTTCGCGGCGGCGGGCAATCCGGCGGGCGTGAAGGCACTGCTCGCGCGCGACGCGAGCGTCGACCTCGCGGCGCTCGACGGCACGACGCCGCTGATGGCGGCGGCCTACGCCGGGCACGCCGGGATCGTGGCCGCGCTGCTCGAGGCGGGCGCCGACGTCACACCGGTCGACCAGGTGGACAAGACCGCGATGACTTACGCGGCCGGTGCCGGCCGGACCGACTGTGTCGAACTGCTGCTCGACCGTGGCGTGCCGGTCGACGCGCGGTATCATCACGCGCTGACGGCGCTGATGTGGGCGGCGGGCTACGGCCAGCTGGACACGGTCAGGCGGCTCGTCGCGCGCGGCGCCGATCCGGCACTGCGCGACGACCGGGGCAAGGACGCGGCGACCATCGCGGCCGAGAACGGCCACGCCGCCGTCGCCGCGTTCCTCGCCGCGCCGGCACCCTGAACCAGCCCCGGCAGGGGCGCGAACCGAACGGGAGGCACTGCCAGTGAGCGAAACCTCGGCACGACCGGGAATGTCGGATTTCGTCGCCGATCACCTGCGCCGCTACCTGGCGACCAACGGCGCCGACGGCTACCTGCTCGACATGGTGCCGCATGGCGGACAGGGCACGGCGCCGTGCCTGCTGCTGACGACCACCGGGCGCAAGTCCGGCCTGGACTTCACGCTGCCGCTGATCTTCGGCGAGGCGAATGGCGGCTACGTCATCGTCGCCTCGCGCGGCGGCGCGCCGGCGCACCCGGCCTGGTACCTCAACCTGGTCGCGCAGCCGACGGTGACCGTGCAGATCCGCGAGCGCGTGTTCCGGGCGCGGGCGCGTACCGCCGCCGGCGCCGAGCGCGCGACGCTGTGGCGGATGATGGCCGGCGTGTTCCCGCCATACGAGGACTACCAGCGCAAGACCGAGCGCGAGATCCCGGTCGTCGTGCTCGATCCGCTGGCGGACTGAGAACCGCCGGGCGTCTGGCCGCACCGGTTGCGCGGCCGAGCACCGCCGGCGGTTGGTGCAGTCGCACGTTCGTGTCATCGCCCGGCCTGGTGACACGTCCTGTCAGCCCGGCGGCACGGAGGGCGGGCGCCCCAGCGTGGCGTTCTCGAGCAGGTGACGCAGGCTCGCGGGCGTCACCGGCTGCGGGTTGGGGAACGGCAGTTCCAGCGTGATCGCCACCGCGCGGTCGATGTCCTGGGGCGGAAAGCCGATGTCCCGCAGCGCGGTGTGGTTGCCGATCGCCAGCGCCAGTTCGTGGATGGCGCGCGCGGCATCGTCGGCGCCCAGCGCGGCGGCCACGCGCCGCGTCTGTGCCGGCACGGCCGGCGCATTGTGCGCGACCGAATGCGGCAGCAGGATCGCATGGGTCTCGGCATGCGGCGTCTGCCAGGTGCCGCCCAGCGTGTGGCACAGGCGGTGATGCAGTCCCGCCGTGCCCATCCCGACGACGGCGCCGGCGAGGCAGGCGCCGTACAGCATCTCGGTACGCGCATCGAGATCGCCAGGCTGCGCGACGACGCGCGGCAGGCCGCGCGCGATGACGCCGATTGCCTCGATCGCGAACAGGTCCCCGATCGGGTTGGCCACGCCCGAGCACACGTTGACCACGCATTGCGCGAGTGCGTTGAAGCCGCTGTGGCCGGCCACCCGTGCCGGCAGTCCGAGCGTGAGCTCCGGATCGTAGATGACCGCCGAGGGGACCGCGCGCTCGTCGCGACCGGTGGTCTTGCGATCGCCGTCGGTGATCGCCCAGATGTTCGTCATCTCCGAGCCGGCGTAGGTCGTCGCGACGGCGACGTGGCGAATGCCATCGTGCAGCTTCAGGATCTTCGCCAGCCCCGTGGTCGAACCGCCACCGATCGAAATCGCGGTGTCCGCGCCGGTGGACGCGACGACGGCCTTCGCCGCGGCAACCGTCGCCGCCGGCACGTGCATCACGGCGGAATCGAAGATGCCGGCGGCGGCCGGGCCAAGCAGGGTCGCGATCCGCTCGGCGTGTCCGCGCTGGCCGGGCGTGCACAGCAGGAGCGCGCGCCGTCCACCGACGCGTTCGACGACCTGCGCGACCTGCGCGATCCGGCCCGGGCCGAACACCACGTTCCAGGGCAGGGCACGGAAAGCGAAGGCGGGCACGCTCATGCGATGCGGACGTTCAGGGCATCGAACCCGTACTCGTTGGTGGAGCCGCCGACGTGCGGGACGGCGGGATTGTCCGGGTCCAGCGACAGCACGTTCACGGTGTCGAGGATGTGCTCGAAGGCGATGCGCATCTCGCGGCGGGCGAGCGGGGCGCCGATGCAGGTGTGGATGCCCTTGCCGAAGCTGACGTGCTGCAGCAGCGCCTGGCGGTCGCGATCGATGTCGAAGCGCTCGGGGTCGGGAAACTTCGAGGCGTCCATGTTCGCGTTGCCGAGCATCACGCGCACGTAGGTGCCGGCGGGCACCGCTGCACCGGCGAGCGTGGTCGCGCGGCGGGCGACGCGCGAGGTCGCCTGCAGCGCCGGGCGATAGCGCAGGACTTCCTCAACGAAGGCGGGGACGAGCGAGCGGTCGGCCTTGAGACGGGCGAACAGCGCCGGGTCCTGCGCCAGGATGCCGATGCCGCCGCTCAGGCTGTGCGAGGTCGTCTCGTGGCCGGCGACGAACAGGAACTGGGCGAAGCGCAGCACCTCCTGCTCGGTCAGCTCGCCGGCGAGCTGGAGCTGCACGAGGTCCGAGCCTATGCTCGGCGAGGGCGCGGTCGCATAGCGCGCCAGCACCTCGCGCAGGTAGTCCATCAGCGCCGCCGAGCCGGCGTAGGCCTCCGGGCTCACCGGCCGCCCGAACACCTGGCCGAGCACCTCGAGCGACTGCAGGGACCAGGTGCTCAGCTGCGCGGCGCGATCGGTGGGGATGCCGAGGATCAGCGCGATGACCCCTACCGGCAACAGGGCGGCAAACCGTACCGCGTCGCCCCCGCCGGCCGCGCGCAGGGGCGCGAACATCTCGCGGGTCAGGCGCAGCACTTCCGGATCGAGAGCGGCGATCGCCTTGTCGGTCATGGCGCGCTGGATGGCCCCGCGCATGCGGGTGTGGCTGGGCGGGTCCGTGAACACCAGCCACGGCAGGTCCGCCGCGGTTTCGGAGGACCACGTGTCGTGGTCCATGAGAATGCGGCGGACCTCCTCGTAGCCGGAGACGAGCCACGTGACGTGGCCGTTGGGCAGCGTCAGCCGGTGGAGGGGGGCGTTGTCGCGGAGCCACCGGTAGTGCCGGTACGGATTCACCTGGTAGGCGAAGTCGAACAGGTTCCAGTCCAGCGACTCGAACGACGGGACGGGGGCGGTGGCTTCTCGGTACATGGTCGGCGCTCTCCGTTACGCGACCGGACACGCAGGCGGTCACGGGGTTTCGTCGGCCAGCAGCTTGCGGCGGGCCTCGTCGTAGGTCGCGGCGACGCCGGCCTCGAAGTCCAGCGCGTGCCGCCGGTAGGCATCCTCGCCGATGGCGCGCAGGGCGGCGGGCGTAGGCTGTCGATCCTGCAGGAACGGGCGCTCCGGCGTCCAGTTCCTGGAGTACACGGCGTACTCCAGGTAATGACCCTCCGGGGAGTTGAAGTAGATCGACTTGCAGAACAGGTGATCGACCACGTCCGAACAGTCGACGCCGTGAGCGAGCAGGTGCTCGCGGGCGGCATGCAGTTCCGCCTCGGAGTCGAGGCCGATCGCCAGGTGGTGCGCGAAGCGCGAGCGCATGGAATCGGGAATGGCATCGACCTGGTCGCCGATGTCGAAGAAGGCGACGGCGTCGCCGTTGCCGATGTCGAAGAAGTAGTGCTTCGCATTGGCGAGGCTGCCCACCGGGACATCCCAGGTCTGGTCCGCGAATGGATCCTCGCCGGGCAGGTGCAGGAGCACCTTCGGCTTGCAGCCCAGAACGTCGATCCAGAACCGGCAGGTCTCCTCCATGTTGCGGGTGACGAGGGCCATGTGATGCATGCCGCGGTTGACGGGTGTGGCCATGGGTATTGCTCCTGTGCGGGTTGACGGGCAGGCCCGGTCACCATGCCGGGCCGGCTAAATCTGTAACATATGGTACAAGTTTGTCAAGCCTCCAGCACTCGCGGTTTTCCGCGATAATCGGCCATGCCCCGCGCCCCGCGTGCCCGCCCCGCGCCCGCTGTCCCACTGCGTGCACTGCGACCGCAGGCGCAGCGCAAGCGCCAGTCGCTGCTGGATGCGGCCACCCGCATGTTCCTCGAACTCGGCTACGAGGCGGCGAGCATCAACGAACTGATCGCGCGGGTCGGCGGTTCGAAGAGTTCGGTCTACGCGCACTTCGGCAGCAAGGAGGCACTGTTCGCCGCGATCATCGACGCGACGCTCTCCGAGGTCCTGGCGCCGCTCACCGACCTGGACCTGCGCGAACGGCCGCTCGCCGAAGGCCTCGAGTTCCTCGCCCTGAAGACGCTGGAGGCGCTTACCTCGGAGCGCGGGGTCGGCGTGCAGCGGCTGGTCTTCGCCGAGGCGCTGCGCGAGCCCGCCATCGGCCGGCTGTACTGGGAGCACGGCCCGGCCCGCGGCATCGAGGGCCTGAGCCGTTACCTGCGCCTGCGGGCCGCCCGCGGCGACGCGGTCATACCCGACCCGCAGCCGGCAGCGGAATACTTCTGGGGCATGCTGCTGCACCGGATCATGCTCGAACGATACTGCGGGGTGTCGGGGCCGCCGACGCGCGCGCAGATGACGACGCTCGCGCGCCGGGTGACGGCGGACTTCCTCGCGCAGTGGCCGCGGCGCGGGGTCTGAATACCCGGTCGCATGCCCCGCGGTGCGGCCGTCGCGCGGGCGGCCGTGCCCGCACCGGCGTCGATCGTCACGCCAGGCCGCTCGCGCGGACGTGCGCGGTCATCGCCTCGATGAATACCCGCGTCCGCGGCGGGAGGTGCGCCCGGCCCGGATAGATTAGGTAGACCGGGGCGTAGGGCACCAGCGCCAGCTTCGGCAGCACCCGCAGCAGCTTGCCCGCCGCCAGCGCCGCCCCGAGCATGAAGTCCGGGAGCAGGGCGATGCCGGCACCCGCCACGGCCGCGTCGAGGAGCAGATCCCCGTCGCTGGCCTTGAACGCGGGCGCGACCCGGACACTGCGCACCTCGCGACCCCGGTAGTACTGCCAGTCATCCACCACGATCTCCTCCCGGGCATAGACCAGCGTCCGGTGCACGGCGAGCTCGCGCACGGTGCGCGGCAGGCCGCGGGTGTCCCGGTAGGCGGGCGAGGCGACGAGCGAGACGGGGTTGTCGGTCAGCTTGCGGGCGACGAGCGTCGAGTCGCCCGGCCGCGCGATGCGGACCGCGACGTCGACGCCCTCGCCCACCAGATCCACCTGCCGGTCGTCGAGGCGCACGTCGAAGCGCAGGGCCGGATGCGCGGCGGCGAGAGCGAGCAGGACCGGCAGTAGATGGCGGCGGCCGAAATGCGTCGCGCACGCGAGCCGCAGTTCGCCGCCGACCGTCGCCTGGGCGCTCGCGACCAGCGCCTCGATTTCGCGCAACTGCGCACGCAGGCCCCGCGCCAGCGCGTACACGCGCCGGCCGACGTCGGTGAGGCTGGAGGAGCGGGTCGTCCGGTTCAGCAGCCGCACGCCGAGATCGCGTTCGAGCGCGCGGATCTGCTTGCTCACCAGCGAGCGGGTGATGCCGTTGCGCGCCGCGGCCGCGCTGAAGCTGCCGCACTCGACGACGGTCACGAACAATTGCAGGCGGTCGCTGCGGTCCATGGTCGATTGTGGCCGTGATGGAAACACTCTTAGGCTACAGTGCCGCTTCAGCGGAAACAAAACCCGGTCTAGAGTGACGCCCCTGGACAACCTGCGCGAGGAACTCCCATGACCATCCTGCTGACCGGCGCCACAGGCACGACCGGTGCCCACATCGCCCGCCTGCTGGCCGGGCAGGGCGCGCGCGTCCGTGCCCTCGTCCGCGATCCGGCGCGGGCCGGCTGGCTCGCCGACCTCGGCATCGAGGTCGTGGCGGGCGACCTGCTGCGGCCCGAGACGGTGACGGCCGCGCTCGCCGGCGTGGAGCGGGCGCTGCTCCTGCCGCCGAACGTCCCCGAGCAGCCGCGGGTCGAACGCGAGTTCATCGACCGTGCCGGCGCCGCCGGTGTCCGGCACGTGGTCAAGTACTCGGCCATCGACGCCGGCATCGATCGCAGCGCCCGGATCACCCGCTGGCACGGGGAGGCGGAGGGCCACCTGCGTGCGAGCGGCCTCGACTGGACGATGGTGCGTCCGTCCTACTTCATGCAGAACCTGCTGCACGCCGCCCCGACCATTCGCGCGGAGGGCCGCCTGTACCTGCCGATGGGCGACGGGGAGGTCGGCATGGTGGATTGCCGGGACATCGCCGCGGTGGTAGCGGCCGCCCTCACGGGCGAGGGCCACGCGGGGCGCTGCTACCTCGTGACCGGCGCCGAGTCGCTCGGGTTCGCGGAGGCCGCACGCCGGCTCGGGGCGGCACTCGGCCGGGCCGTCGAATACGTGCCGGTCAGCGCCTCGCAGTTCGCGGCCGCCCTCGCCGGGTTCGGCTACGAGGCGTGGCTGGTCGACGCCTACAACGAGCTGTTCGCCGAGATCGCGGCCGGCCACTTCGACATGGTGAGCGGCTGCGTGGCCCGGATCACCGGCCGGGAGCCGATCGGACTCGCGCAGTTCGCGCGCGACCACGCGGCCGCGTTCGCCTGAGGTCCGCGGTCACCGCGTCGCAGTCGGTTGCCGGCGGCGATCGGCAGCGTCGCTGCCCTTGCAATTTGCAGGGCTTTGGCGAACCATCAGCCGCACTTTCGACCGGCACGCAACGGAGGCTCGAGCATGACCGAAGGCAAGTATCGACTGGTGACGCGCAGTGACTTCGACGGGCTCGTCTGCGCCGTCCTGCTGAAGGAACTGGATCTCATCGACGAGGTGGTCTTCGCTCATCCGAAAGACATGCAGGACGGGACCGTCGCGATTACCGGCCGTGACATCATCACGAACCTGCCGTACGTCGAGGGCTGCTACATGACCTTCGACCACCACGCGAGCGAGGTGACCCGCCTCGGGACCCGGTCGAACCTGGTGATCGACCCCGAATCGCCCTCGGCGGCCCGCGTCATCTGGCGCCATTACGGCGGCAAGCAGAAGTTCCTGCACGTGACCGACGCCATGATGGAGGCGGTCGATCGCGCGGACTCGGCGCAGTGGTCGCGCGACGAGGTGATCAAGCCCGGTGGCTGGCCGCTGCTGTCGTTCATCATGGACTCGCGCACGGGCCTCGGGCGGTTCCGCGATTTCCGGATCTCCAACTACCAGTTGATGATGGCACTGATCGACATGATCCGGCGCCTGCCGCTCGCCGAGATCCTCGCCAACCCGGACGTGAAGGAACGCACCGAGCTCTATTTTGCCCAGCAGGTCCAGTTCGAGGCGCAATTGCAGCGCTGCGGCAGGCAGCATGGCGACGTCGTGGTGCTCGACCTGCGCGGGGAGGAGGCGATCCACGCCGGCAACCGCTTCCTCATCTACGCGGTGTTCCCGAAAGCGAAGGTCTCGATCCACGTCATGTGGGGCCGCGAGAAGAAGAACGTGGTGCTCGCCTGCGGGAAGTCGATCTTCGATCGCTCGTCGACGGCCGACATCGGCGCGCTGATGCTCAAGCACGGAGGGGGCGGCCACAAGGCGGCCGGTACCTGCCAGGTCGACGCGGCCGTCGCGGACCAGGTCCTGGCCGAACGCCCGGCCAGGGATGGCCGGGCCGGGCGTTAGCGGACGCGCGGGGGTCGCGCCAGGGACGGCGTGGAAAGTCCGGGTGCGGATCGCGAGCGAAGGTCCGGCGGACCTTCGCCTGGCCGGGCCGGGCGTTAGCGGACGCCCGGCAAAAGCGCCTGCCGGAGCGACCGACATTTGCGCGCGAAGGTGCGGTGGACCTTCGCCTGCCCGGGACCTGGACTGGCGGGCCTGCAGTGCCCGGAGCTGGAGCGGACACAGCCTCCGCAGCACCCGCAGGTCCGGCTGCAACCGGACAGTGGCCTTCAATCCAGCGACCCCTCCACGCCGGCCGCGATCAGGGTGTCGAGCACGCGTTCCGGCGTCGCCGGGATCGTCTTCACCGTCGCGCCGGTCGCGTGGGTGATCGCGTTCACTACCGCGGGAGCGACGCCGACGATCCCGATCTCGCCGATGCCCTTGGCGCCCCAGGGCCCGTCCTCCTCGGGATGCTCGAGGATGATGGGCTGGATGGCGTAGGGGACGTCGAGCGCGCCGGGTATCTTGTAGTCCATCATGCTCGGGTTCTCGAGCCGGCCGCCGTCCCACACGAGTTCCTCGGTCAGCGCGTAGCCCAGCCCCTGCACGAAGCCGCCCTGGACCTGCCCCTCGACGGAGCGCGGGTTGATGGCCCGTCCGACGTCGTGCGCGGACCAGGCCTGCACGACCTCGACCTGCCCGGAAGCGAGGTCCACCTCCACCTCCACGGCCTGCGCCGCGAAGCAGAATACGCCGATGCCGGAGAACGTGAATCCGCGAATGATGGCGCGTTTAGGATCGTAGGCATCACCCTCGTAGATCCAGTTGTAGTGGCCGCTGATCGGCCCGCCGGTGCCGTACAGCGCGCGGGCAGCGATCGCCGCGTAGGGAAGCTTCGCATCCGGCACGCCCTGCACGCCGACGACGCCATTGCCCCGCAGCTCCAGGTCCCCCGGGGCGCACTCCAGGATCTCCGCCGCATGCGCGAATATCTTGTCGCGCACCTGGAGCGACGCGTTCTCCACGGCCTTGCCGACGGTATAGGTAGTGCGGCTCGCGGAGGTCTGGAAGTTGTAGGGCGACAGATCGCTGTCCGCGTTGGCGTAGTTGATGCTCTCGACCGGCACCTGCAGGGCCGAGGCCGCCATCTGCGTGAGCACGGTGTCGGCGCCCTCGCCGATGTCGATGGCGCCGGTATTGACCGTCACGGTGCCGTCCTCATTGAGACGCACGGTGGAGCCGGCGCCCATCATGGCGGAGATGTGTGCGACCGTGGCCATGCCGATGCCGCGCTTCTTCCCCGGCGGCGCCGGGATCCCGCCCCGCTTCGCGTCCCAGCCGCAGGCCTCGCGCAGGGCATCGATGCAGGGCACGAGGGTTCCGCCCTTGACGGTCTTGCCGCCGAGCCACAGGTCGCCGCTCGCGAGCGCGTTGCGCCGGCGCACGTCCATCGGGTCCAGGCCGAGCCTGGCGGCGATCTCGTCGATCTGGAGTTCGCTCGCATAGGAGACCTGCGGGTTGCCGAACCCGCGGAACGCGCCGGCCTTGAGCTTGTTCGTGTACCAGCACCAGGCCTCCGCGTTGATGTGCGGGATGCGGTACGGACCGCGGGCGAAGAACGCGCCGACGGACGCGACCTCCGGGCCCTCGTCGGCATAGGCGCCGGTGTCGAAATGCATGAGCACCTCGCGTGCGACGAGCGTGCCGTCGCGTTTCGCGCCGGTCTTCATGATCGTGCGGCACGCGTGGCGCGACTTGACGGTGCTCATGTCCTCGGCGCGCGTGTAGGTGAGCTTCACCGGGGCGTTCGCGGCCATGGCGAGCGCCACCGCGATCGGCTGGTTGGTCAGTTCGCACTTGCCGCCGAAGCCCCCGCCGATCTTCGGTGCAATCACCCGCAGCCTGGTCATCGGAATCTTCAGTGCCTCGGCGGTGAGCACCTGCACGCGGAAGACGCTCTGCATGGACGACCAGACCACGAACTTGCCGTTCGCCTCGGGAGCCGCGACGGTCGAGCAGGGCTCGAGGTACATGTGCTCCTGGGCCGGGGTCTCGTAGACGCCCTCGACGATCACGTCGCACTCGGCCCACGCGGACTCGGGCGAGCCTTCCTTGAACTGGGTGTAGCCGGCCGCATTGGGCGCCGAAGGCATCTCGTAGATGCAGAAGTAATCCTGCTTGTGCTCGTGGATGACGGGGGCACCGGGCGAGAGCACGGCGTCGATGTCGAGGACCGGCTCGAGTTCCTCGTAGCGCACGTCGATGAGTTGCACCGCGCGCCGCGCGGTCTCCGCGTCCACGGCCGCGACTGCGGCCACCGGCTCGCCCACGTACCGCACCTTGTCGGTGGCGAGCGGCGGCTCGTCCTTCAGGCAGCTGCCGATGAGCCCCGTCTCGATGTTGCGGCCGGTGATCACGGCCTTCACGCCGGGCAGGGCCTGCGCCGCACTGATGTCGATGGAGAGGATGCGCGCGTGCGGATGGTCCGCTCCGAGGATGGCGGCGTGCAGCATGCCCGGCAGGTCGATGTCGTCCGTGTAGACGGCGCGGCCGGTCAGTTTGTCGCGAGCGTCGACCCTCGGGATCGAGCGGCCGATCGGATCCTCGTAACCGGGTTGCGGACGGGCGCTCATCGCGGGTCTCCCGCGGCGGCCAGCACCGCATCGACGATTTTCACGTAGCCCGAGCAGCGGCACAGGTTGCCGCCGATCGCATGCCGCACCGAATCCACGGTGAGCGGCTTGCCCTCGTCGACGAGGGCGCGGCAGGTGAGTACCACGCCGGCAGTGCAGAAGCCGCACTGGACCGCGCCATGGTCGAGGAACGACTGCTGCACGGCGTCGAGCTCGCCGCCACGGGCGAGGCCCTCGATGGTGGTGATTTCGCAGCCGCCGAGGTTGGCCGCCAGCGATATGCACGAGCGCACCGGCTTGCCGTCGGCCAGCACCGTGCAGGCGCCGCAGACACCCTGGTTGCAGCCGCGTTTGGCGCCCTTCAGGTTCAGGTGCTCGCGCAGCACCTCGAGCAACGTGCGGCGGGTGTCGATGTCGAGGGCGCGGGGTTCGCCGTTGACGGTGAGTTCCAGGGCCATGCGGGTCATGGGAATCAGCCTCCGTCGGTACTGCGCAGATCGGTGAGGAGCCGGGCGACCAGGCGCGGGATCAGGCGGCGCCGGTAGGCGCCGGATCCGCGCACGTCATCGACCGGATCGGCGGCCTGCGCGAGCAGGGCGCCGGCGCGGGCGATGGCAGCGGCGGTGAGACCCTCCGCGGTCAGGGCCGCGTCGGCGGCCGCCACGTGCACCGGCCGCGGTCCGGCGGAGCCGACGGCAACGCGTGCATGGGTGCAGCGCCCGCCATTCGTGGCGACCACGGCGGCGACGCTGATCGTGGCGTAATCGCCGTGCACGCGCGCGAATTTCAGGTGGCGGCCGCGGGCGCCGGCCGGGCTGCGTGGCAGCACTATCGCGGTGACGATCTCGCCGGGCGCGAGTGCGGTCTCCAGGTAGTTCCGGAAGAAGTCGTCGATCGCGATCGTCCGCGGCCCGTCCCGGCCGAGGGCCTCGACGCGCGCGCCGGCCGCGGTGAGGGCGGTCGGAAAGTCGGCGTTCGGGTCCGCGTGGCAGATCGAGCCGCCGATGGTGCCCATGTTGCGTACCGCCGGGTGGGCGATCTGGCCGGCCGCATGACGGACGACGCCCCAGGCGCCGCGCAAGCGCTCGTCGGCGGCGATCTCGGCATGGCGCGTCATCGCGCCGATGCGCAGTTCACCGTCGCGCTCTTCGATGCCGCGGAGTTCCCGCAGGTGACGGAGCGAGACGAGGGCCCCGGGCGCGAGCAGATCGGCATTCATCATGGCGACCAGCGTCGCGCCGCCCGCGATGCACCGGGCGTCGTCGTGCGCGGCCAGCGCAGCGAGAGCGTCGCCAAGGCTGCGAGGTTCTATGAAATCCATCCGCTGTCTCTCCCGTCTGTCGACCCGAACGCCGGGTGCTGCCCCATGTTAATTGAAGCTACCTGAAACTTGTCGTTGATAAATACCACCATTCACGCTAGTTTCAATTGAAAATATCCAGATAAGAGTCAGGCATGTCGAGCCTGCGGCCTTGGGAATGACAGTGCCTCTCACATATTAAGAACATTGGAATCAGTAAGTTGACGATAACCGGCGCGCGGATCCGTCCAGTGCGCGATCTTTGCCGGCGTCGAGCGGCTCGAAGCCGGACGCGGCGGGCGACCCGGAGGAACCCGCACCTGCGCGGCCGCAAGCGCATGCTGGCGCCAGTCCACGCTGCCTGACGGCCGCGACCCTCGTACGCCGGCTGGCATCCTCGGTATCCGAGGACCGGCCGCGGAGGAACCGGCGAGTGGTCCCCGAGTCCGGGGCCGCGGCTGCCACGTCGCAGCCAGGCCGGACTTTGACGGCGGTGCGCAGGGGGATTGAATGCAAGCCACCTGGATTCCACATGGCGCCTACTGGTGCAGCCCGTTCGCGAAATGGCAGGGCAGCCTGTCGCACCTGCACAGCGTACGGTTCGCGGCGCACCTGGCGAGGAACGCGCTGTCGGCCCGGGGAATCGCGCCACAGGTCATCGATTACGGCGTGCTGGGCCACACCGTGCCGCAGCCGCAATGTTTCTACGGATTGCCCTGGCTGACCGGAATGATGGGGCTCGGGGAGATCGGCGGGCCTACCATCGCCCAGGCCTGCGCGACCAGTGCCGCGGTGATCGCGCACGCTTCGGACCGAATCGGGACGGGCGCATCGAGCTGCGTGCTCGCCGTGACCGCGGACCGCACCTCCAATGCACCGCACCTCTACTACCCGGATCCGCGCGGGCCGGGCGGGCGCGGGGAGTGTGAGGACTGGATGCTGAAGAACATCAGCGAGGATCCGCTGGTAGGCTGCGACATGACCACGACCGCCGAGAACTGCGCAGCGAAATGGGGCATTCCGACCGCCGAGCAGCATGCCGTCGCCCTGCGGCGGCGCCAGCAATACGACGACGCGCTCCGCGACGGGGCGGCGTTCCAGCGCCGCTACATGCAGCTGCCGTTCCCGGTGCCGGACGCCGGGTTCGCGAGGACGCTCGCGATGCTGGACGGGGACGAGGGCATCCATCCGACCACCGCGGAAGGACTGGCCAGGCTGCGGCCGGTAAAACCCGGCGGCACGGTAACCTACGGCGGGCAGACGCATCCTGCCGATGGCGCGGCCGGCATGCTCATTACCACCGCCGACATGGCGCGCGAGCTGTCGGCCGATCGGACTATCGGGATCCGGATCGCCGGACACGGCCTCGCCCGGACGGATCCCGGGTACATGCCGGCCGCGACCGTGCCGGCCGCGCGGCGGGCGCTCGCGATGGCCGGCATAGGCATCGACCGCGTGGCCGCGGTCAAGACGCACAATCCCTTCGCGGTCAACGACTGCGTGTTCGCGCGCGAGACGGGGTTCGACGTCATGCGGATGAACAACTACGGCTGCTCGCTGATCTGGGGTCATCCCCAGGGCGCGACCGGCATGCGCGCGATCATCGAGCTGATCGAGGAACTGGTGCTGGCCGGCGGCGGCTGGGGCCTGTTCACGGGCTGCGCCGCCGGCGACACGGGAATGGCGGTCGTGATCGAGGTCGGCACCGCGCGATGACGCCGGTGCCGTCGCGCAGGCCCCCGGGGCGCCGCGCGCGCGGCGGGTCCGCGCGTCATCCCGCGGTTGGCAATGAGCACGTCGGCGAGTCGAACGCGCCTGACCGGCAACAATGAAACGGGAGAGCCCCATGCGCTTCAGCACCATGATCTGGCCGCATTCCGATTCCAGCATCGACTCGGTCGTCCGCCTGGCATGCCTGGCGGAGGAGAGCGGGTTCGATTCCGTTTACATCGGCGATTCGCAGATGATCTGGCACGACGTCTACGTCGCGCTGACCGCGTGCGCCTACAACACGCGCCGGGTCCGGCTCGGCGCCGGCGTCACCAACACCGTGACCCGCCATCCCGCGGTGACGGTCAACGCGTTCACGTCGCTCAACCTGGTGTCCGGCGGCCGCGCGGTCTGCGGGGTCGGGGCCGGCGACTCGGCGGTGCGGACCGCCGGGCTGGCGCCTGCGAAGCTGGACCAGATGCGGCAGCGGATCGAATTCATGCGGGCACTGTTCCGGGGGGAGGAAGTGGACGCCCTGCCACCGGCCGAAGGCGCCGGGCGCGTGGTGTGGGGCCAGGAGAAGCGAGTGCGGGTCGTGGGCACCGGGACCTGGGGCAGGGTGCCGATCGAGTTCGCCGTCATGAGCCCGAAATCGGCCCGGGTGGCCGGGATGATCTGCGACGGGGTCATCGTCGACGGCCACATGGGGGGCAACGCCGAGGGGGTGCACGCAACGGTGGCGGCGGTGCGCGAAGGCGCGGCACAGGCCGGACGCGACCTCCAGGGCTTCCGGATCATCGCGGCAATCGAGGGCGCCATCGACGACGAGCGCTCCGTGGCCTTCGATCAGGTGCGACAGACCGCCGCCCGCAACATCGCGCGCAAGCAGTATCTGCCCGACACGCTCGGGGTCGAGCACGCGGACGTGGTCCGGAACGTCACCGAAAACTACCGGTTCTACCAGCACCTCGACCGGACCGCGCGGCACCGCGAACTGGTGCCGGACGCGGTGGTCATGAAGTGCTGCATCGCCGGCACGCCGCGGGATTGCGTCGCCAAGGTGCACGAGCTGGAGGAGGCGGGCATCACGGACATCGCGCTGACGACCACGTCGCAGGACGAGCGCTCCGCTGCCAACGTGCTCCGGCGCTTCGCCGCGGAGGTGATGCCGCATGTCTGACGCGGTACCGGACGCCGCGGGCGGCCGGACTTCAGCGGTCGGCGCCGGAATCCCCGGTGCCGTCGTCCCCCAGGCGCGGGAAGTGGTACGTCGTCGCCTTGCGCATCGCCTCGTCGTACTGGCCGGTGAGCATGCCCACGTAGTTGATGATGGACTGGATCTGGCCCTCCATCACGTCGAGGTTGGGCGTATGGGCGACCAGGACCGCACGGCGAATCTCGGCGTAGTAATCCGTGAGCCGGCGCCCGCGCTCCGTCACCGTGAAGATGTAGGTCTTGCTGCCTCCGGGTGCGTGCGCGAGATAGCCGCGCTTGACGAGCTTGCGCAGCGAGTACTGGACGTTGGGGATGTCGTCGCGATTGAGGAGACGGGCAATCGACTGGGCGCTGCACGGGGTGTCCTGGAGCCGGACGGAATGCAGCAGGATGACTTCGGCGAAGCTCATCCCGGGATCGCCGCAGCGCGCGGTCACATGGAGCACCCAGCGTTCGAATGCCTGCTGGAAGCGCATCATGACGAGTTCGAGCTCGGTCACGAGCACGTCGCCACGGCTGCGCCCGAGATGCCAGTTGTCGTGAACGGAGTCGATCGGGGATGCAGTATCGGGTTTCTTCATCGTCGTCGCCGTGGTGCTCGCGTATCCCCCGGGGTGCCGCCCTCCTGGCCGGATGGGATCATGCGGTCACGCCCGCGGGCAATTCCATGTCAGCCCGCGCCGCCTGCGACCGCTGGTCCCGCCCGGACGCCTGTGACAGAGGATACCTGACTTGGGCATAAGAATCGGAGTCGACGTGGGCGGAACGTTCACCGACTTCCTCGTCCGGGAGGACGATGGCAGCACGCGGATCTTCAAGACCTCCACCACGCCGGACGATCCTGCCGTCGGATTCGAGAACGGCCTGGTGCGCGCCGCCGCGGAGTCCGGGACGCCCCTCGCCCGGTGGCTCGGACGCGTGGACACCATCGTCCACGGAACGACGATCACGACCAACGCCGTGCTTACCGGCGAGGGAGCGATGACCGGATTCGTCACGACGGCGGGCTTTCGCGACCTGCTGAACATGCGCCGCGGCCTCAAGGAACGGCAGTTCGACATCTACGCGCCACCTCCCCAGCTGGTTCCGCGGCGGCGGATCGCGCCGGTAACCGAACGGATCTCCTCGTCCGGCAGCGTGCTCGCGCCCTTGGACGAAGACGAGGTGCGCAGCGCGGCACGCCGGTTCCGCGAGCAGGGCGTCGAGGCCGTGGCGGTGTCCTACCTGTGGTCGTTCCGCAATGACCGTCACGAGCGGCGTACCGGGGAAATCCTCGCCGAGGAGCTGCCGGGCGTCTACATCTCGTTGTCGGCCGAGATCCTGCCCCAGATCCGGGCCTACGAGCGGCACAGCACCACCGTGCTCAATGCGTACGTGGGGCCCGTGCTCGAGCGCTACCTTTCGCGGCTCGACCGCCGGCTGCGCGAGCTGGGCTTCGCCGGCACGCTGCTGATCATGCAGTCGAACGGGGGGGTCATGTCGCCGCAGGTGGCGCAGCGGTTTGCGTCCAATACCCTGCTGTCGGGGCCGGCGGGGGCGCCGCAGGCCGGAATTCACTACGGTGCCGTGCACGGGTTCCGCAATCTCATCACCGTCGACATGGGCGGCACCTCGTTCGACGTGGCGCTGGTCCGCAACGGGGCGCCGAACGTGTCCACCGAAGGCTCGATCGGTGGCCACCGGATAGCGTCGCCCAGCCTCGACATCCACACCGTGGGTTCGGGCGGCGGGTCGATCGCGTGGATCGATGGCGGTGGACTGCTGAACGTGGGGCCGAAGAGCGCGGGCGCGGTACCCGGACCGGCGTGCTACGGCCGCGGGGGTCTGCAGCCGACGGTAACCGACGCGAACTACGTCCTCGGCTATCTCGATTTCGCCGGGGGCGAACTGACCCTCGACGGCGCGGCCGCGCATGCGGCAATCGAGGCCCATGTCGCCAGGGCGCTGGGCGTCGGCGTCGTCGAGGCGGCCTGGGGCATCTACCAGGTCGTGAATGCGGACATGGCGGCTGCACTGTCGGTGGTGTCCGTGCAGCGCGGGTACGATCCGCGGGAATTCGTGCTGGTCGTCGCCGGTGGCGCCGGACCACTGCACGCGGCGCCGATCGCGCGGGAGCTCGGGATACCCCTGGTCCAGATCCCGCGTGAATCGTCGGTGTTCTGCGCCGCCGGCATGCTCATCTCCGACCTCAAGCACGATTACGTGCACACCTACGCGCGGGAGTTCGACGCGGTGGACATCGAAGCGGTCGGACGAATCTACCGCGGAATCAGCGAACGCGCGCTGGGCACGCTGGAGGATGAGAACGTGCCGCGGGACCGGGCCCTCGTCAGCTACGCTGCCGACCTGCGCTACGTCGGCCAGTTCAACGAAGTGGAGGTCGCGGCGTTCGCGGGCGGGGAATTCACGGCCGCGGCGCTGGCGACGCTGGCGGCGGACTTTCACCGTCGCCACGACGAACTCTACGGCTATTCGATGCCGGGTTCGCCCATGGAGATCATCAATCTGCGCGTCAGTTCGCGCGGCCGCACGGACAAGCCGGCGATGCCGACCTATCCGGCGCAGGACCGCGATCCGGTCGCGGCCAGGCGCGGTGCGCGGCGGGCCTGGTTCGACGGCGCGTTCGTGGAGACACCGGTGTACGATGGCTTGCTGCTGCTCAACGGCAACGTGGTCGCGGGGCCCGCGATCATCGTCCAGCCGACGACGACGATACTGGTGCCGCCGGATTACGACCTTGCGTGCGACGTGGCCAACAATTACCTGATGTACCGCAAGGGCACCGACCTGCAGGCGCTGGTCCGCAAGCTCGGCGTGGAGGCGACGGCATGAACGCGGAAGCCGTGAATCCGACGGTGGATCCGATCCAGGTGTCGGTGATCAGCAACCGGCTGGATGCCATCAGCCGGGAGATCGGCCAGACGATGCTGCGCACGTCGCGGTCGCCGATTTTCTCCGAGGCGCGGGACTTCGTCACGGGGATCTTCGACCAGCGGCTGCGGCTGCTGGCGCAGACGGCCTACATCCCGGTGCTGATGGGCGCGCTCCCGTCGGCGGTGCGCAGCATCGCCGGTGAGTTCGCGGCTGACATCGACGAAGGCGACGTCTTCATCCTCAACGACCCGTACCGGGGCAACAACCATCCTCCCGACATCACCGTGGCGAAGCCGGTGTTCGCGGGCGGCGCCATCCGCTTCTGGGCGGTGTCCAAGGGGCATCACGCGGATGTCGGGGGCGGCGGGGTAGTCGGCTACAACCCGGCGGCGCGCAGCGTCTGGGACGAATGCATACGCATCCCGCCGGCGAAGCTGCTGCTGCGCGGGCGGCGCAACAAGGCGCTGTGGGATCTCATCCTGAGCAACGTGCGCATGCCCTGGCTGGTGGAGGCCGACCTGGAATGCCAGATCGGCGCCTGCACGATCGGCGACCGCAGCCTCAGGGCCCTGGCGGACAAGTACGGGTTCGAGGTGCTGGAGGAGGCGGGGGAACGCATGTTCGACGCCGCCGAACGGCAGATGCGCGCGGCCTTGCGCGCGGTGCCGAACGGCACCTACCGGGCCGAGCGGCACATCGACGCCGACGGCGTCGACGGTGAGATGCTCGCGGTGCGTCTCGCTCTCACGGTGGCTGACGACTCGGTCCACTTCGACTGGTCGCGCAGTGACCCGCAGGCGAAGGGGTTCGTGAACAGCACGCTGTCGAACACGGTCTCGACGTCGTTCCAGGCATTGTTCATGACCGTCTGCTCCGGCGTGAAGTACAACGAGGGTGCACTTCGGGCCCTGAGCGTCGAGGCGCCCGAGGGCACGATCCTCAATGCTCGCGA
Organism: uncultured Gammaproteobacteria bacterium; assembly: GCA_964404305.1. Classification (GTDB taxonomy): domain Bacteria; phylum Pseudomonadota; class Gammaproteobacteria; order JADZEE01; family JADZEE01; genus CAYOJP01. The sequence goes on along the minus strand of CAYOJP010000004.1, from coordinate 19,008 downwards.
GCCGGCCCCGGTAACGGCGTGCACGGTCGTGACGTCCGAAGTGATGATCGAGGCAACGTGGATGGCGCTGGCGCAGGCCGTGCCCGAGCGGATGTACGCCGGCTGGGGACGGTGGCTGTCGCCGTCGACGATGGGCTTCAATCCGGGCACCGGCCGTCACTTCGGCGACATCCACTTCATGGCCAAGTCCGGGGCGGGAGCTACGCGGGGACTGGACGGCTGGGATCACATGGGCACGGTGATTACGGCCGGTGGCCTGCGGGCGCCCGACCCCGAACTGCACGAGTTGGTGAATCCCTACACGATCCTGCAGTACGAGTACTGGCCGGACAGCGCCGGCCCGGGGCGATGGCGCGGCGGCATGGGCACCGTGTATCGCTGGCGGGTGAACGCCGACGGCATCTCCGCCGTGAATTTCGGCGGCGGCTCGCACGATGAGACACGGCCCTACGGCCTGTGCGGAGGCGGCCGCGCGCCGACCTCCCGGGTCATGCTTCGCCGCAACGGCATCGAGACCCCGGTGGCCATACAGTCGTTCTTCGAACTCGCGCGTGGCGACGAGGTGGAGGTGTACGAGACCGGTGGCGGCGGATACGGCCCGCCCGGCGAACGGGATCGGGCGCGGCTGGCGGAGGACGTGAGCGACGGCCTGGTGTCGGTCGAACAGGCGGGCGCAGCCTACGGAGCCTGAAGTCCCGGTCGCTGACCGGCCGCCTCAACCGCTCGCGGCGGTCCGGGCCCGCAGTTCGCGACGCAGGAACTTGCCCGTCGCGGTCTTGGGTACCTCGTCCAGGAGTTCGATCTGGCGCGGGTACTTGTAGGCCGCCATCCGTTCCCGGCAGAAGGCGATGAGTTCGGCCTCGGTCGCCGCCATGCCTGCCTTCAGGGCCACGAACGCCTTCACGGTTTCGCCCCGGTAGCCGTCCGGCACGCCGACGACGGCGGCTTCCCGCACCGCCGGGTGCTGGTAGAGCGCATCCTCGACCTCGCGCGGCCAGACCTTGAAGCCGGACACGTTGATCATGTCCTTCTTGCGGTCGACGACGTAGTAGTAGCCTTGCGCGTCCACGGTCGCGACGTCGCCGGTGAGGAACCAGCCGTCGCGAAAGGCCTGCGCGGTCGCGTCGGGGCGATCCCAGTAGCCGGCGAAGATCATCGGCCCGCGAACGGCGATCTCGCCCGGCTCGCCGGGGGCGGCGTCCTGCGCCGGATCCTCCAGCGACAGCAGGCGGCAGTCGCAGCCTGGTACGGGCACGCCGACCGACAGTGCACCGCTGACCGGATCGACCGGCGCGCGGGTGCCGAGCGGGGTACCGTGGGTCGGCGAGTTCGACTCGGTCAGGCCGTAGATGTTGTGGATATAGATGCCGCAGCGGCGCTCGAACTCGTCGGTGATGGCGGGGGCGATCGGCGCACCGCCGCTGTAGCACTTCGCGAGCGAGGACAGGTCGCGGCCGGCGCTGTCGGGGTGGTTCATCAGCGCGAGGAAGACCGTGATCGAGCCGACCGTCATCGTCGGCCGCCAGCGCTCGACGAGGCGCAGCGTTTCTCCTGCGTCGAAGCGGCACGCGAGCATCAGTGGGCAGCCGGCGAGTGCGGCGATGGCAAGGTGTCCGACCATGCCGGTGATGTGGAACAGGGGGGCGATGCCGAGCACGGTATCGCGCTCGTCCATCTGCAGCCAGGCGCGGTAGACGGCGGCGTTGTAGGCGACGTTCGCGTGCGTCGCCATCGCGCCCTTGGGCGGTCCGGTCGTGCCGGACGTATAGCCCAGTGCGCAGACGTCGGCGGGGGCGACCGGGGCGCGGCAGGCCGGATCGGGCGCCGTGTCGGCGAGGGCCGCCATCAGGTCCGTTGCGCCCGGGCACACCTGCTTCACCAGGCCGGCGAGCGGGGCAGGAATCGCGCCTTCCGCGAGGCAGTCGAGCTCGCAGGTCGTGAAGACGTGCTCGATTGCGGTGTCCGCGACGATGCCCGCGGCGGTCGCCGCGTACAGCGACTCCAGCGCGACCAGCACCCGCGCGCCGGAGTCGTTCAGGTGCCAGGCGAGTTCCTGCTCCCGGAACATCGGGTTCAGCGGCACGGCGATGGCGCCGCGCTTCCACAGCCCGTACAGCGCGATCGCGTACTGGGGCACGTTCTGCAGGTAGAGTGCGACGCGGTCGCCGCGGCCGACGCCCCGTGCGGCGAGCAGCGTGGCGAAGCGCGCGGCGAGATCGTCCAGCGTCCGCCACGCGACGGGAGTGTCGAAGTACAGGATCGCGGTCGCAGCGTCCCTCGCGCGCACCGATGCCTCGAAGACGTCGATCATGCTGCGGTCCGGCGCGGGAAGCCGCGCCGGCACACCCTCCGGGTAGGCCCGGTGCCAGACCCGCGCGGGCATCGGCGTCGCGCTCACGGCCGGCACGTCACTTGATGACGACGGGATTGACCGGCGCGCCGGTGCCGCGGAACACCTTGAGCGGCGCCGCGGTGTAGAAGAACCGGTACTGCCCGTCGGCGGCGCAGGACGCGGCGAGGTCCTCCAGCCACAGGATCTCGTTGAATATGACGCCGAGGTTGCGCATCAGGGCGCTGTGCAGCGGCAGGACGATGCCGGTGTCCGGGTCGAGCGTCACCTCGTTGGCGATGGTGTCCGTGCCCAGCAGCGGGATCTCCAGATCGTGGAACCACTCGACCAGCTCGCGCGAGAAGCGCAGGCCCGGCTCCAGGAACGGCTGTTCGTAGAACACCGCCGGCCCCTGATCGTAGAACACCGTCAGCCAGCCGGTGCGAAGCAGCAGGATGTCGCGCTTCTGCAGTGTCACCTGCTGGGCCTTCGCGCAGTCGAGCAGGTCCTGCAGGCCGAAGGTCTCGCCCTTGGCGAGGTGGGGCCGGCCGCGGTGCCGGGCCATGTCGAGCAGGACCGCGGCGCCGCAGGCCGTGCGCTCGGCCAGCGGCAGCACGCTCGCCTTCTCCAGGCCGCCAATGGTGGTCGCGGCGTCGTAGCCGTTCCAGATCTGGGACCCGTACCAGGTATGCCCGAGCGCGTCGAACTGCGTGCTGCCCTGCAGGTACATGGACAGGTGGTCGTCGGCGTATTCCAGGCCGCCATCGAGTGGCGCGAGCTTGCCGGCGAGGTAGTGGCCGCGATCCTGCGTCATCAGCTTCACGGCCCCCGTGCGGCTGGGCCATACCGGGTCGCCCCCGGGGGAGTTGATGACGACCGCGAGTGCATAGGGCCGGTGCTGGCGGATGCACGCCAGGCCGCGCGCCAGCTCGTCAGGCGTGAGGAAGTTCAGGCCGCCCAGTTCGTCGTGCGCGCCCCAGCGGCCCCAGTTGGAGGGGAGCCCTTCGAGCAGTTCCGCGACCGGTTTCACCGTCACTGTAGTCTCTCCGCGTCAATCTCGATCGAACTGACGCCCGGGGTTTCCGAATGTCGGGTGCAGCGCATTTCCGCCCCGCTATCTAGCATACCCGCTGCGCTGCCGGCGCAGGCGCGTGCTGCGGTGCCGTGTTGTCGGCCTTTCCCGGGAATGTCAGAGTGCGGCCGTGTGCGGCGCAGGCCGCGCCGCCCGTGCCCCAGCCAGGACGACGCCCGATGCACTTCGGACTGATTTTCTATTCCGGCAGCCCGCCCGGCCGGCCGGTGCCGGCGGGGCGCCAGATGGCGGCGCTGCTCGACCAGGCGGTGCTGGCCGAGGAACTGGGCTACGATCACCTGTGGACCGCCGGCCACCCGGCGACCGACGCCTTCTACCCGGCGCAGTTTCCATTGCTGGCGGCCATGGCCGCGCGCACGCGCCGCATCCGGATCGGCACGTACATCGTGGCGCTGCCTCTGTACCACCCCCTGCAGGTGGCCGAGGAGGCAGTGACGCTCGACGCGCTGTCGGACGGGCGCTTCGATCTCGGTCTCGGCGTCGGCAACTTCGTGAATGACTTCGCCGCCTATGGCGTGTCGCGCGGCGAGCGCGGCTCGCGCATGGAGGAGGGGCTCGCGATCATCTCCGGGCTCTGGACGCAGGAGAACTTCGCGTTCGAGGGCAGGCACTTCCGCATCCCGCCGATGACGCTGTACCCGCGCCCGGTGCAGAGGGCGCTGCCGCTGTGGGTCGCGGCCACCGTGCCACAGGCCTTCGACCGCGCCGCCCGCTACGGAGCGCACCTGGCCGGAACCGGCACAGGCTACGATTTCTACGCGGACTGCCTGCGCCGGCACGGGCGCGACCCGGCGCAGTACCGCAAGGGCATCCTCGAGTTCTACCACCTGGCCGACACGCGCGAGGAGGCGTGGACGCAGGCCGAGGACGCCGTGCATCACTTCCTGGAGCATTACCAGGCGCGGTTCAGCGAACACGCCGACTTCGCCGGTCTGAAGCAGGCGCTGGGCGGGACGTTCTTCGGCGTCGACCCGGTGCCACCGGCGACCGAGCTGCGGCACGCCCCGGTGCTGCACTTCCTGGGCTCGCCGATCGTCGTGGGCGCGCCGGACGCCGCCATCCGCGACGTCGAGCGCGCCCGGTCGCTGGGCGTGACCGACATGGTGATCCAGATGGACATCGCGGGCATGGAGCCGCGGCTGGTCGAGCGCTCGATGCAGTTGTTCGCCCGCGAGGTGCTGCCGCGTTTCCGCGACTGAGGAAGGGACCGCGCCGATGACTACCCTGTTCTCGCCCGTGGAGCATGCGCTCCACCTCGATGGCCGCCTCGTGCGTTCGGCCGCCGCGCAGGCGCATGCCGTGCTCGATCCGGCCACCGGGATCGACCTTGGCAGTGCTGCGGAAGCGACGCCGGCCGAGATCGACCAGGCGATCGCGCTCGCCAACGCCGCGCAGCCGGGCTGGTGGCGCGGACATTCCGGCCTCGAGCGCGCGCAGAGGTTGCATGCGGTGGCGGCGGAACTGAAGCGCCTGCAGCCCTGCCTCGCCGAAGCGCTCACGCGCGAGATGGGCAAGCCGTACAAGGAATCGATCGACGAGGTCGCGTGGACCGTCAGCGCGTTCGACTACTACGCCGAGATCGCGCGCCACGAGATGGGGCGGATCTACGCCCCGAGCATGGCCGGGCAGTTGCACTGCTCGATCAAGGAGCCGCTGGGCGTGGCGGTCCTCATCATGCCGTACAACTATCCGCTGTTGCTGTTCGCGTGGCAGGCCGCGGCGGCGCTGGGCGCCGGCAACGCGGTGATCGTCAAGCCCTCGGAGGTCACCTCGCTCACGACGCTGCTGATGATGGAGGCGTTCGCGCCGCTGCCGGCGGGGCTCGTGCAGTGCGTGACCGGCGGCCCGCGCGTCGCCATGCGGCTGCTGGAAAGCGCCGACACGCACTGCGCCGCCTTCACCGGCACCGTGGCGACGGGAAGGGTGGTCGGGCGCGCCTGCGGGGAGCGCGGCAAGCCGGTGCTGCTGGAGACCTCGGGCAACGATCCCTTCATCGTCATGCCCTCGGCGCCGCTCGACATCGCGGTGCGCGGGGCCGCCTTCGCCGCCTTCCTGAACTGCGGGCAGGTCTGCACGTCGGCCGAGCGCCTGTACGTGCACCGGAGCATTCACGACGAGTTCGTCGAGCGGCTGGCGGGGGAGGCGCGCCGCCTGCGCATCGGCAACGGCCTGGACAAGGTGGACATGGGGCCGATGGCGACCCGCGCCTCGCGCGATCGCTACGAGGAGGTCCTGGCCGCCGCGATCAGTGGCGGCGCGCAGCCCGTTGCCGGCGGCGGCCGCCCGGCCGGCTTCAATCGCGGCTGGTTCGTGGAGCCCACGGTGCTCGCCGGCGTGACGCCGGACATGGCGATCGTCAACGCCGAGAGTTTCGGCCCGGTCGCGCCGGTCGTGCGGGTGGACGATTTCGACGAGGCGATCGCGCTGGCCAACCGCTCCGAGTACGGCCACGGCGCCAACATCTACACCAAGGATCTGGAGGAAGCCATGCGCGCGGTGGACGAACTCGACACCGGCATGGTCTGGGTCAACAACCCGCTGCTCGACAACGACGCCGCGCCGTTCGGCGGCCGCAAGAAGAGCGGCGTCGGGCGCGAACTGGGCTCGGAGGGTCTCGAGCAGTTCCGCTCGACCAAGTTCGTCGTCATCAATCCGAGGGCCACTCCCGAGGACGCGTCATGGTTTCCCTATGCCGACGACGCGGCCTTCCCGGGCCCGGCCTGAGGCGTGGCCGGACGGCTCTATCACGACGCGCTGTACGGGTACGCGCAGCCGGTCCCGAGCCTGTGGGAGGAGGATCGCGCGCGGCTCCCGCAGCTCGACTGCGCGCCGCTGGCGCTGGATACCGCCGCCGAGGTCGCGATCATCGGTGGCGGTTACTGCGGCCTTTCGGCGGCCCTGCACCTCGCCCGCGCCGGCATCGAGGCGCGCGTCCTGGAGGCCGGGCCCGTCGGCTGGGGCGCTTCCGGTCGCAATGCCGGGTTCTGCTGCATCGGCGCCTCGTTCCTGGACGCCGGCGCGCTGCGTGCCCGGCACGGCGAGACCGAGACTGTCGCCTTCTATCGCGCGCTCGTGGAGGCCGTGCGGCTGGTGGAATCGATCGCCGCGGAGGAGGGCATCGACATCGGGCGCCGCGGCGACGGCATCTGGACCTTCGCACATTCGCCCCGGCAGGCCGCCGCGCAGCGCGTGCAGGCCGAGGCTCTCGCGCGCCTGGGCGTGCCGGCGCGCGTGCTGTCGCGGGAGGCCTTCGCGCGGGAAGCCTTCGCCTGCACCGGCCAGCACGGCGGCCTGCACGAGGGCGTGGGTTTCGGGCTGCACCCGCTCGCCTGGGCGCTGGGCCTGGCGCGCGCCGCGCAGGCCCGGGGCGCGCGCGTGCACGAGCGCTCGGAGGTGACTGCGTGGACGCGCGAGGGCGGGCGGCACCGGCTGACGACCGCGGCCGGATCGGTACTCGCCCGGCGTGTGCTCATCGCGACGAACGGGTGGGCGCCCGAGCATCTCGAGCCGTCACTGCGCGGGCGCGTGCTGCCGATCCTGTCGAACATCGTCGTCACGCGACCACTGACTGCCGCCGAGCGCGCCGCGCAGGGCTGGCACACGGATGCACCCGCCAGCGACACGCGCACCCACCTCACGTACCTGCGCATGCTGCCCGGCCACCGGCTGCTGCTCGGTGGCCGGGGCGACACGACCGGCCGTCCGGCCGACGCCGAGGCGATGCAGGGGCGGCTGACCCGCCGGCTGCGCGCGCTGTTCCCGGCCTTCGGTGACGCTGGCATCACGCACGCATGGCGGGGCTTCATCGCCGCGACGCCCCGCCTCGCGCCGGCGCTCGGGACGCTCCCGGACGATCCGTCCATTGCGTTCGCATTCGGCTGCCACGGCAACGGTGTCGCGTTCATGACCTGGGCAGGGCGCGAACTGGCCCGGCGGCTCGCCGGCGAGCCGGCGGCACGGCTGGCGGTGTGCGAGGGCCTGCCCCCGCGGTTGCCGTGGCCGGCGACCTGGCTGTGGCAGTTGCGAGCGGGGCTGGCGTTCGGGCGGGTACGGGATGCGCTCGGGTGAAGCGGAGTGCGCTACCCTTGGCAGCGGACTCCAGGGAAAGGTGCGGACATGACGGGCGGACAGCGGGACCGGATCAGGATCGACACCGGGGGAGGCGTCGTCACCGGGGTGCATACGCCGCCGGGACGGGCCGGCACCCCGCTCGTCGTCTGCATCCATGGAGGCAGCTACACGTCCGGCTACTTTGACGTCCCCGGATACTCGCTGCTCGACGCGGCGATCGCCAACGGACTGCAGGCGATCGCGCTCGATCGCCCCGGGTACGCCGGCAGCACGCCGTTGCCCGAGGATCGGGTCTCGTTCGCAGCCAACGCCGCGGTCCTGGAAGCCGCCATCGTCGAACTGCTCGAGCGGGCGCCCGCGGGATGCCCTGGCGTGGTGCTGGTCGGGCATTCGATCGGCGGGGCCATCTCGGTGCATCTGGGGGCGGGCGCAACGTCCTGGCCGCTGCTGGGGCTGTCGATCCACGGTATCGGCACGGCCACTCCGCCGCACCTGGCGAACGTCTGGCACGAGGCGCCGCCGCTGCCGACCGTGCTCGTGCCGGATGAGGCTCGCGCCGCCCTCATGTACGGCCCGCCGTGGACACGCGAAGCTGACATCGTCGCCCGGGCCGCCCACACCACCGGCCCGGTGCCGCGTGGCGAGCTGCTGGAGGTCTACGACACCTGGCCGGCGGACGCGCCGCGGCTGGCTGCCGGCGTGCGCGTGCCGGTGCAGTGCTCGATGGCCGAGTTCGAGGCGCTGTGGACGGTCGATCGAGACAGGCTCGACGCCTTCGCGCGCCTGTTCACGGGGGCACCATTCCTCGACGCGTGGCTGTTCCGGGGCGTCGGACACAACATCGATCATCACCACGCCGGCCGCTCGCTGCACCTGCGGCAACTGGCCTTCGCGCTCGACTGCGCGGTGGAGCGCCGGCGGACCGCGGCATCCTGACGCGCGTTCGCGACGCAGGGCTCGCGGCGCAGCGCCGGCGCTTCACGGCGTCGGTTCGATCTCGACGTAGATGAGCACCGTGCGCTGGATCGAGCTGCGGTTATCGTCGCTGACGAGGAAGTAGCGGTTGCCCTCGTGCCGGGCGACCGCCTCGAAATTGTCGATCCGGAACTCACCGCCGCTGTCGAAGCGGACGATATCGACCGGCACGGGCGTGCCGCCGGCAGCGTCCAGCGGGATGCGCCGCAGGGCGAACCATACCGGGCTGAAGATGTTCTTGTAGCGGCGCTCGAGTACCAGCAGCTCGCCCTCGGGTGTCGTTTCCAGGCTCACGAGCGCGCTGTACGCGGGGTCGGTCGGGACATACTGCCAGCGTGGACCGCTGGCGTCGTAGATGGGGAGGGTGGCCTGCGTCGCGCCGGCGAGCGGCCGTTCCGGCGCCACCAGCAGGCCGTGCACCGGGTGCAATGCGAGCCCCTCCAGCATCGCGTTCCTGCCGCCGTAGGCGGCCGGTTCACGCAGGTCCTCCGGCAGCGCGATCCGGCCGCTCTGGCGACCCTCCGGCGTGAACTGCAGCAGGCGGGGCGCGATCTCGAACGACACCGTGAGCCGGGCATCCCCGGCGATGCCGTTGTCGCCGTTCTCGAGCGCGATGCCCTCGCTGTCCGCGGCGTCGCCGGTGACCGGGGTGCCATCGGTTTCCAGCAAGGGATGGGCGGCGACGTAGTCGATGCCGGCGAGCATGCCGTTCTCGAAGCGCGGCCGCAGATGACAGAGATAGCCATCGTCGGACAGCGCATACAGCAAGCCGTCGTCGGCATCCCATGCCAGGGCCGAGAGCTGTCGCAGGCCGTAGCCGTCGACCTCGTCCCGGTGCAGCAGGAGCGCGCCGCGCAGACGCACGCCCATGTAGACCGACCCTTCCGGGTGTGTCTGCGAGAAGCGATGCGGCTCGCCGACGTCGATGGCCCGCGCGGGTCCGCCCGCGGCGCAGGACCCGAGCAGGGCGATGAGGGGAAGGAGGCGCACCAGGGGATCCGCGGGACGGCGCCGGCTGTCGGCCGGCGGGCGCGTCAATTATGATGCATCGTCAGCAGCCGACGAAAGCGAACCGTTCCGCCGTGCCCATCGACCGCCTCGTCATTGCCGCCGGCGCGTTCGCTGCCTTCGCGGGCGTAGGCGCCGGCGCGTTCGGAGCGCACGCCCTGCGCGGCACGCTGTCGGAGCAGATGCTGGCGATCTGGCATACCGCCGTGCTGTACCACCTCGTGCACGCGCTCGCGCTGGTCGCGGTCGGCGCGATCCTGCACTGGCTGCCCGGCTCGGGCTGGCTGCGCCTGTCCGCAGTGCTGCTCGCGGCGGGCATCGTGATCTTCTCCGGCAGCCTGTACCTGCTGGCCCTCACGGGCCAGCGCTGGCTCGGGGCCGTGACGCCGGGCGGCGGCCTCGCGTTCCTGCTCGGATGGGCGGCCCTCGCGATCGCGATGTTCACCGCACGGGCATGAGCGCGAGAGCGGTCGCTGCCCACGGCGTCGTCCTTGCAGTCGCGGTCGTCCTGGCGGCCTGCAGCGGCAGATCCGCTGACTGGTTCCCCTCGCCCCCGGGCGCGAAATGGCGCTATGCGATCGTCGTGCAGACGACCGAACTGCGGCGCCAGTCGCGACTCGCGCTGCTCGGACTTGCGCCGGTCATGGTCGAGGGCCGGCGACTGGAACGGCGGCGCGTCAACGCGGGCCTGCTGCACTACTACGAGCGCGCGAATGGCGGGGTTGCGCGCGTGGCGATCCAGCGTCCCGAGGACGAGGGGCCGGTGTTCGAGACCGAGGCCCAGCCCGTGCTGCCGCTGCCCGTGACGGTCGGCAGCCGCTGGCGCCAGCCCAGCGTCACCCGGGTACTGGAGACGACCGTGGACCCCTTCCGCCGCAAATACCGCATGGAGGAGCCGGTCCAGCTCGAATTCGTCGTCGAGGCCGACGACGACACGGTCACGGTCCCCGCCGGCCGGTACCAGGGCTGCCTGCGCGTCAAGGCGACCGGCAAGACCCGCTTCAAGGGCGACAAGACGATCTTTCCGACCGACGTCTCGGTCGCGCAGACCGACTGGTATGCCCGCGGTGTCGGACTGGTGCGCAGTGAACGGGTCGAGACCACCGGCAGCCAGGTGCTGCCGGGCGGCCGGTTCGTGATGGAATTGGAATCTTTCGAGCACTGAACGGGTCTGCAGGCTGTGGCGATGCAGCATGGGGCGGTACCCTCTGCTAGGATCGTCGCGGTATTGCCCAACAGTGCGCATCGAGAGCCCCGGCCCATGAAGCTCGTTCCCGCCCTGGCGACCGCCCTCGCGCTGGCTGCGCCCGCGGCCGCCCATGCGTTCACGTACCTGCTCCCGGCGGCCGGGGACAACGTCGTTGGCGAGCTGCGGTCGATCACGACCGTCCGGGCGGACACGTTTCCCGAACTCGGATTCCGGTACAACCACGGCTACCGCGAACTGAAGTGGGCCAACCCCGGCGTCAATCCCTGGAGCCCGGGCGACGGCGCCACGGTCGTGCTGCCGTCCATGCACGTCCTGCCCGACACGCCGCGCGAGGGCATCGTCATCAACGTCCCGGAAATGCGGCTGTACTTCTTCCCGAAGCCCAAGGGGGACGAGCAGCCGGTCGTCATCACGCATCCGATCAGCGTCGGGCGCGAGGACTGGAACACGCCCAAGGGCGTGACCCGGGTCGTGGCCAAGCAGGAGCATCCGTCCTGGTACCCGCCGGCGTCGATCCGGAAGGAACACGCGGAGAAGGGCGATCCGCTGCCAATGGTCGTGCCCCCGGGCCCGAACAATCCGCTCGGGTCGCGGGCGCTGCGGCTCGGCATCGAGGGCTACCTGATCCACGGCACCGACGTGGACAAGCAGCTCGGCATCGGCATGCGCGTGACGCACGGGTGCATCCGCATGTTCCCGATGGACGTCGAGCGGCTCTATCCGCAGGTGCCGGTCGGAACGCCGGTGCGAATCGTGAACCAGCCCTACAAGGTGGGGATCCGCGGCGACGAACTGTTCGTGGAGGTGCTGCCGCCGCTGGAGGAAGACACGACGCTGCAGTCGGCGCAGTACCGGCGGATCGTCGAGCGGATCACCCAGGTGGTCGGAAAGCGTCCCACCAGCATCCACTGGAACGAATTGCAGCGTGCGGTCACAGAAAAGTCCGGCATTCCGCTGGTGATCGGCCGGGTCGCGCCGATTCCCGCATCCGAGCCGATGGCCGAGACCGCTCCCCGGCGCTGAACCGCGGCGGGCCGGCCCGCGGGCAAAAAAAACCCCGCCGGAGCGGGGTTCCTTCGAAGCGAGCGCGTAGCGCTCACTTCATCATCTTGCTCTCGAACAGCTTCTCGATCTTCGCGGAGTTGTCCTTGCAGCAAGCGAGCGCCTCGTCGGCAGTACGCTGGGCAGCCTCGGCGGCGGACTTCGCCTGGTTCGCGACGCTGGCGGCATTGTCGGCGGCCGACTTGGCCGCACGGGCCTCGCTCAGTGCGCTGTTCGCGGCGGACGACACGGCGTCGAGCTGCTCCTTGGTCACGGTCGAGCAGCCAGCTGCGAGGCCGAGAGCCAGAGCTACGGCGCTCAAACGCACAATGTTACGGTTTGTCATCTGTACCTCTCCTGTTCGTGTTGGTTAGACCCCGAAGGTCGGCTAAACCCTCTCGCGAAATCATGACTTATTTTGCAAAACAGCGCAAACAGCTTCGATGCTGCAAGGCGTGCATACGTCACGTATTGTTGCGCCAGGTCAACATTTCGACGACCTCCGCAGCGTGCGCCCGGGCGTGGAAATTGACCAGCATCGCCGCCGTTGCCCCCCAGATCATCCGGTTCCCGTAGGCAATCTCATACCATTCCCGCCGCCGGCCCCGGACTTCGCCGGACCGGCGGCCATGATTGGCCGGCTCGAAGAGGTGGGCCAGCGGAACTTCGAAGACCTCGGCAACCTCGTAGGCGTCCGGCGCCAGGGCGAACCCCGGTCTGACCACCCCGACGATGGGCACGACCCGGTAGCCCGTGCCGGTATGGCATTCGTCGAGGGCGCCCACCACCTGGACGAAATGCCGGGCGAGACCGGTCTCCTCCTCGGTTTCCCGCAGGGCGGTGGCGATGAAGTCCGGATCGTGCGGTTCGACGTGGCCCCCGGGGAAACTGATCTGACCGGCGTGCTTCTCGAGGTGGGCCGTGCGCTGGGTGAGCAGTACCGACAAGCCGTGCGGGCGGACGACCAGCGGCACGAGGACGGCGGCCGGGATCAGGTCGGGGACGGCCGGGGAGTGTGCGGGCTCGTCCGCCACGCCATCACCGATCGGCCGCCCCGCGGCCGGCGCGAGCGACGGGACATCCGTCACGCAGCGCGCGAGCAGCCGCGCGATGTCCTCGATGCCCGTCATTTCCCGGCCCCGCTCAACGACCCCAGCCACGGCCGGGCTCCGGTGCGGCCTGGACGCGGGAATCGTTGAAGCCGGTGACGACGAACCGCAATGCCCGCTCGAACCCTTCGACCCGATGCCCTTCGCAATAGTCCGCCACCAGCCCGAGGATCGATTCGAGCGAGCGATCCCCGCTCACGCTGTAGGTCTCGGCGCTCAGTGCGTTCCAGGCCGTCAGGTAACCCAGGCTGTAGGCCTTGTAGCGGTCGAGCGCCTCCTGCCGGCGGTCATTGAGATACGTGTTGCACGAGATCCGGCCGGCGCCGAATACCGCGTAGTTGCCCTTCGCATCCGCCGCCGGGACCGGCGGCGTGATCGCCAGCGCGACAGCCAGCAAGGCAAGGGTCGTCAGCGTGCGGCTCATGCGGGCATTGTAGTCAGGTCAGGGCCGCGATCCCGCGCGCCAGCCGCCCGAGCCCCTCGGCGGCGGTGTCCGGCTGGAGGGCCCCGTACGAAATCCGCAGGTGGCAGCCCTGCGTCAGGCCGAAGGCGGAGCCCGGCAACGTCGCGACGCCGAAGTCGACTACCAGCCGCCGGACGAGTTCCAGGTCGGGCAGGTCGGTGGCGACCCGTCCGAGCACGTAGAACGCCCCGTCGTTCGCGACCGGACGCAGTGCCGGCGCCAGCGCCCCGAGCGCCGCCAGGACCGGTCCGCGCACCGCGGCGATGGTGGCCAGGCGGGCAGCGCGCCAGTCCGGGTCGGTGCCGAGCACCGCCACGGCCGCCCGTTGCGCGACGCGGGTGGCGCAGATGAGGTTCGTGTCCTGGACCTTCAGCACGGCCTCGTGCAGATGGCCCGGCAGGACCATGAAGCCGATGCGCCAGCCGGCGAAGCCGTAGCCCTTCGACAGGCTGTACAGCGCGATGGTGTGCGCCTGCGCGCCGGGCAGCGCGGCCACCGCGGTCACCGGCGTCGGGCCGAACGCGAAGTACTCGTAGGCCTCGTCGCTGACGTGCCAGATCCCCGCCTCGCGGCACAGGGTGTTCACGGCCGCCAGCGCCTCGCGGAGATAGATGGCGCCGCTCGGGTTGTTCGGGGAGACGGTCACGACGGCGCGGGTGCGCGGCGTGAGTGCCGCGGCGACCGTCCCCGGGTCGAGTTGGAAGCCCGTGGTCGTCGCCACGGGCACCGGGACGCAATCCACCATCCGGATCGCCATCTCGTGGTTGAAGTAGTAGGGGACGGGGAGGATGACCTCGTCGCCGGGATCGGTCACCGCCAGCAGCGCGGCGAGGAAACCCATGTTGGCGCCGGCGGTCACGACGACCCGGTAATCGCTTGCGTCGCAGTCGATGCCGTTCTCGCGCGCGAGCTTGGAGGCGAAGGCCGCGCGCAACTCCGGCTCCCCCGCGACCGGCCCGTAGAGATGATCGGCCGGCGCCTCGCCCCACCCGGCCAGTGCCGCGAGCGCCGCGGCCGGGGGACCGTACCCGACCACGCCCTGGGCCAGGGAGATCGTGCCCGGATGGGCGCGCACGAGGTCGGCGACGATCGGCACCACCGGGGCCTGCACGGCGCCGATGCGCCGCCCGCCGCCGCGGGCGACGGACGGGCTCATGCGGCGCGTCGTCGCAGCAGCCAGACGACCTCCACCAGAGATTCCAGCCCGCGTTCGCGAAAGCGCGGCTCGCCGTCGATGATCTCCCGTCGTTCCAGGCATTCGATCTCGAAGCCCGGCTCGAAATGCGCCCTTACCTCGGAATCGGCGACCGCGAACGGCGGCCCGTTCATGCGCGTCTGGTCGTACTCGAAGGTGAGCAGCAGCACCCGCGCGTCCGCCGGCAGGAGGCGCTGCAGGTGACCGCAGTAGCCCGGCCGCAGCGCCGGCGGCAGCGCGACCAGCGCGGCGCGGTCGTAGACCAGCCGGGCCGCCCCGGTGTCCAGCGACGTGACGGCGAAGAAATCGCCCTCGAGGAGGCGGTAGGGTCCGGCGCTGCTCGCGGTGCAGGCGCCCGCCGGCGCCCGCACCGGCACGAGTCCTAACTCGGCGAAGAACGCCGCCACCGCGATCGGATCGAGTTCGACGCCGACGACCGGATGGCCTTGCTGCGCCAGCCAGCGCATGTCGAGCGACTTCCCGCACAGCGGGACGAGCACCGCCTCGCCGGGCTGCGCTTCGAGCCGCGGCCAGTGCGTGCGCAGGGCGCGGTTGACCTCGCCCTGGTGGAAGGGGATCTGGTTCGTGCGCCAGCGCTCGTGCCAGAACTCAGCGTCCATGAGCGACCTTCACCCCGGGTGCAGGCCGTCGAACACGGCGGCTGTTCGCGGCCGGGAGAACCACTCGGGCACCGTCTCCTGCCAGGCCTGGAAGTGCGGCGTGAGGCGGTGCGCCGCGGCGTCCTGCGCCGTGGCATAGGCCTCGTACAGCACGAAGCGGCACGGGTCCTCCTGCGAACGCAACACGTCGAAGCGCAGGTTGCCGGGCTCGCGCACCGACGCCTCGTGGTTGACGCGCACCGCGCGCAGGAAATCCTCGATGTGCCCGGGTTTGACGTGCAGCGTGACGATCGTGACGTACATGCGGTCGCGCGCCGGGGCGGCACGAATGGGCGTCGATGCCGGGAGCCTACTGCAGGCTCAGCAGGCGGTCGCCGGCCGCGAACTGCGGCTTGAGAAACGCCATCTGGTCGGCGAGGATGCGGCGGTTGGTGAGCGCCAGGAACTCGGCCCAGTTCGGCACGTACGGCACGGCGAGCAGAGTCATGCCGGCCTGCTCGGGCAGGCGGTTGCCCTTGCGGATGTTGCAGTGCCTGCAAGCCGCGACGACGTTGGACCAGCGATCCTTGCCGCCGCGCGACAAGGGTACGACGTGATCACGCGTGAGCTGGTACTCCCTGAACTCGCCGCCGCAGTACATGCACAGGTGGCCGTCGCGCAGGAACAGCTCCTTGTTGTTCAGCGGCGGCACGCCGCGCCGCGCGTAGCGCTCGGGCAGCGAGCGCTTCACCGCGACGATCGAGTTGATGGTGATCCGCGAGCGCCGGCCGGTCTGGCGGCAGGTGCCGCCGCGGAAGGTGAACTCGCGATCCCCCGCGGTCCACGCGATCATGTTGCGGCTGTACAGGACGACCGCGTCCTGCCACGCCATCCAGGTGACTGGCGTCCCGGTGACGTCGAGCCTGAGGATGAGCGGTGACATCGGCGTGCATCGCGTGGGTTGACTGCGCATTTGTATTGCATCGGACAACGCAATTCAAGCATTTACGCCCGTGCGGCGGGAAGAGGTGGCACGGATGGACGACGAAGGAGGCGCGGGCATCGACCGCCTGCTCGGGATCATGGCGCGGCTGCGCGACCCGCAGGGCGGCTGTCCCTGGGACCGGGAGCAGACGCTGGCGACGATCGTCCCGCACACGCTGGAGGAGGCCTACGAGGTGGCCGACGCCATCGAGCGGGGCGCACTGGACGAACTGCCCGGCGAACTGGGCGATCTCCTGTTCCAGGTGGTCTTCTATGCGCGCATCGCCGAGGAAGCGGGCCTGTTCGCCTTCGCCGACGTCGTCGCCGCGATCGCGGACAAGCTGGAGCGGCGGCACCCGCACGTGTTCGGCGACGCGCAGGTGGCCGACGCGCAGGCGCAGACGGTCGCCTGGGAAGAGCACAAGCGCGCCGAGCGCGAGACGCGCGGCGCCGGCCCGCCGGCCGGCGCGCTGGACGGCATCGCCGCGGGCCTGCCGGCGCTGACGCGGGCCGGCAAGGTGCAGGGGCGGGCGGCGCGGGTGGGCTTCGACTGGCCGGACATTGCACCAGTGTGGGACAAGCTTGCCGAGGAAATCGACGAACTGCGGAGCGCCGCGACGGCGGCGCCGCGCGAGCAGCGGCGGATCGACGACGAACTGGGCGACCTGCTCTTCACCTGCGTCAACCTCGCCCGGCACGCCGGCGTCGAGCCCGAAGGCGCCCTGCGACGGGCGACCGCGCGGTTCGAGCGGCGGTTCCGGCACGTCGAGTCCCGCCTGCGGGCGCAGGGCCGGACTCCGCAGACCGCCACGGCCGCGGAACTGGACCGCCTGTGGGAAGAGGCCAAGCGCGCGCCCGGGTGACGCTCAGGGCCGGCCGCGGTAGCGGGCGAGGGCGGTGACCTGTCCGCCGTGGTCGTAGCGCACCTCGGTGATCCAGCCGCCGGACGGCCGCGGCCCGGGCAGGTAGTAGCAGACCTTGCGCAGCAGGTAGTTGCGCGGATCCTGGTAGACGACCTCGTGGTCGCAGGGCCCGAGCCGGTAGATCACCTCGGCCTCGCTCATCCCCGACCGCAGCAGCGCGTAGTCGCGCATCTTCACGGGGCCGGCGGCGGCCGGAACGGTCGCCAGCGCGAGCAGCACTGCGCGCAGGACGGGCACACCGCGGGCGCCAGAGGCCATGCCGGCTTCGAGCGGGTCCTCCGCGTGCGGGTTCCCGGGCCGGGGCAACGGCCAGGCGGCGCCGCACCCCCATGCGAGGAACCGCTGCCGCTCAGCGGTCGCGGCGGACGATGAAACCGGCGAGCTC
>CAYOJP010000004.1:0-1523 GCA_964404305.1 uncultured Gammaproteobacteria bacterium | reverse complement strand
TGCGAGGAACCGCTGCCGCTCAGCGGTCGCGGCGGACGATGAAACCGGCGAGCTCGCGCAGCGGTTCGGCGGCGGCGCCGAGCGGCGCCAGGCTCGCGAGGGCGTCCTCGTACAGGTCGTCGGCGGCGCGGCGGGCGCCCTGCAGGCCGAGGAGGTTGGGATAGGTCGGCTTGTTGCGCGCAATGTCGGATCCCTGCGGCTTGCCGATGACCTCGGTCGCGCCCTCGACATCGAGGATGTCGTCCTGCACCTGGAAGGCGAGGCCCATGCACTTGGCGAAATGATCCAGCCGCCCGACGGTCGCCTCGTCGGCACCGGCGGCGGCGAGCGCGCCGAGCTGCGCGGACGCGCGGATCAGTGCGCCGGTCTTGTGGACGTGCATGTTCTCGAGCTCGACGATGTCGAGTTGCCGGCCGACCGCGTCCAGGTCGAGTGCCTGCCCGCCGCACATGCCGCGCGAGCCCGCGGCCCGCGCGAGGATCTGCAGCATCTGCAACCGGCGCTCGGGCGCCACCGCGGCGCGCACGTCCAGCGCCAGCACTTCGAAGGCGAGCGCCTGCAGGGCGTCGCCGGCGAGGATCGCGGTCGCGTCGCCATACACCTTGTGGCAGGTCGGACGGCCGCGACGCAGGTCGTCGTCGTCCATGGCCGGCAGGTCGTCGTGGATGAGCGAGTAGGCGTGGATCAGTTCGACGGCCGCCGCCGGGGCATCGAGCACCTCGTCGGCCACGCCCAGGCAGCGCCCCGTCAGGTAGACGAGCAGGGGCCGCACCCGCTTGCCACCGCCGAGGACCGAGTACCTCATCGCCTCGTGCAGTCGCACGGGCGCGCTGCCCGCCGGCGGCAGGCAGCGCTCGAGGACGTCCTCGGTGCGCGCCTGGCAGGCGCGCATCAGTGCTCCGAAGTCCGCCTGCGCCGGGCGCTGGTCAGAGGGGAGCGGCATCGTCGTCTTCCGTGGGCCCGGACGCGAGCGGCTCGAGCGTTTCCCGGCCTTCCTTCTCGAGCAGGATCCTGACCTTCTGTTCCGCATCGGCGAGTGCGGCGTGACAGGCCCGCGCGAGCTGCACGCCCCGCTCGAAACCCTGCAGGGAGTCCTCCAGGGACAGGTCGCCGCGCTCCATGCTCGTGACGAGGGCCTCGAGTTCGGCGAGGGACTGCTCGAAATCGAATCCGGTGCGCTTTTTCGCCACGATGGGTTCGGGTGTCTGCAAAGGCTGCCGCGGAAGCGTGCGGCCGCGGGCACTTTACTGACCGGTACAGGGGCGGTCAAACCGCGCCGGACGTGGCTTTGCGCCGGCCGGCGAGCCGCGCGGACGCGCGGGCTGCCGCGGCGTTGACAACGTTCCCGCCGCGCCTCTACACTCCGTTTAGACTCAGTCTAAACAAGTCGAGTCGTCGACGCGTCACTCAATCCCGCCCGGCTATCACGAGGAGCACATCATGCAGCTCAAGGGTTCCAAGACCGAGAACAACCTGAAGGCCGCCTTCGCCGGCGAGTCCCAGGCCAACCGCCGCTACCTGTA
>CAYOJP010000003.1:11177-38738 GCA_964404305.1 uncultured Gammaproteobacteria bacterium | reverse complement strand
GACGCTCAACTTCGACGGAATGTCGTACAACCGCCTGCCGGCGATTCTCATCCTGGACAACATCCAGAGCCCGGTCGACGGCAACAACACGATGCTCATCGTGGATCGGATCGGCGGCGACCTGACGAACGCGGGCGCCAACATCGGACCGCTCTTCGGGTTCCTCTATAACGACCAGGAGGTCGGCTACAGCTTCACGGCCAACGTCGGCGCGTGTCAGTTGCGGCAGACGCTGTCCAACAGCTTCCCGCGTACGCTGACGCCGTTCTCCTCGGTCATTCCCGCCGGACGCAGGCCGGCGGTCCCGCCACCGCGCGGGCGCTCAGCGCCCGGCGACTGCCGCCAGCCCGCCGTCGACCCACAGCAGCGGCGCCACGCCGGCCCGGCGCCGGACCTCGCGCACCGTGCCCACGAGCACGTCGTGGGTGCCGTGTTCGACGCGCTGCACGAGGCTGCAGCCGATGGCCGACTGCGCGTCCGCGAGATACGGCAGGCCATCCGTCCCGTCCTCCCAGCGACCATGCGCGAACCGCTGCTCGCCGTTCGGGACGCGGGAAAACGCCTCGCACAGCGCAGCGTTGTCGGCGGCGAGGAAATTGACGGTGAATGCGCCGGCGGCGATTAGCGCCTCGTAGCTGGAAGCCGTGCGATTCACGCAGACCAGCAGCGACGGCGGTTCCATGGAGACCGGCACGACCGCGCTCGCGGTCATGCCGTAGCGCGACCCGCGGTGACGGGTTGCGATCACGGTGACCGGCGTCGCGACCGCGCGCAACGCCAGCCGGAACTGCTCCGCCACTTCGGCAGTGGTCATGCGGGGCGCCTCTCCAGTTCACGCGACCGGGCCGGCCGCGGCCGCATTGTGCCCGAGTCCGCTCAGGCCCCGGCGCCGGACCAGTCGACCAGCTTGGCCTTGTACTCCTCGCGCGGAATCGTGCCCCAGGACACGAACGAGATCTCGGTGGCCACCAGCAGGCGCGAACGCAGTTCGCTGCGGATGCGCTCACCGAGATCGGCCGGCGCCTCGGCGATGCCCTCGGCCAGTTCGACCTGCACCGGCAGCGGCGGGTCCTGCGCCACTCCCTTGCGCAGCGGCCGGATCCGGAACGACTCGCCGACGGTCGGGCGGAACTCGGCGAGCACGCTGCGCACGGCGGTCGGGAACAGATTGACGCCGCGCACGATCAGCATGTCGTCGGTGCGGCCGATGCAGCGGATGCGGGGCGTGACGCGACCGCACTTGCACGGCTGCATGTTGACTGTGACGTGGTCGCGGCTGCGCAGTCGCAGCATCGGCATCGCCTCGCGCACGAGCGAGGTATAGACGAGCTCACCCTGGGCGCCGTCCTCCCACGGGATGACCTTGCCGCTGTCGGCGTCGATCAACTCCGCGTAGGTGTTGTCGCGGGCCGAGAAATGCATGCCGCCCTCGTGCTCGCACTCGCCCCAGATCGAGGTGGAGATGTCGCCGATGCCCATCGCCTCGCGGAGCATGGCGCCGAGCTCGCGCTGCGCGCGCTCCCGCAGCGCCGGATCGCCGCCGCCGGGCTCGCCGGCGGTGGCCACGTTGCGGATGCCCAGCTTGCGGGTGTCGATCCCGCGTTCCAGGCACCAGTCGAGCAGGTAGACCACGTACGAGGGCGTGCACGAGATGCCCGCGTTGCCCTCCCCCAGGAGCTGGATCGCCTTGACGAAGCGCTCGGTGTTGCCCGTGCCCACCGGGATGACAGTGGCGCCGAGCCGGTCGAAGCCGTAGTACGCGGCGCCGGCCACGAACGGCCCGGCATTGAAGGCCACGATCAGGCGCTGGCCGGGGCGGAAGCCGGCGGCGAAGTACGAGCGCGCGGTATTGAGCGCCCAGACATCCGTGTCGCGGGGCGTGAGCGCGATGAAGCACGGCACGCCCGTCGTGCCGCTGGTCGAGAAGATGCGCCGGATCGTCTTCGGATCGCAGGCGAGGTGCGCGCCGAGCGGCGGATGCTCGGACTGCGTCTTGCGGATCTCGTCCTTGACCGTGAACGGCAGGTTGGCGATGTTCCCAAGCCCGCCGACGGCCTTCAGGTCCTTGAACCCAGCCGCCTCCAGCTTCTGCCGGTAGAACGGCGACCGCTCCCACACGTACGCAATCTGCCGGTCGTACAGCGCCTCGTCGCTGCGCCGCTGCTCCGCGACCGGACGTCGCTCCACTGCCTCTTCGAAGAACACTGACGATGCCTCCCCCGTTGGCGCCCGGCGCGAACCGCCGGGCGCGCCACCACTATGTTGACTCAGGCCGTCTTGCGCAGGCCGGACGCTGCCAGCGCCGGCATGATGCGGTCGCGCAGCAGTTCCATCGAGCTCTTGACCATGGAACGCGGCATGGCCGGGATGTTGGGCATGAGCGCGATTTCGTCGATACCCAGCGCATGGATGTCGCGCAGACGCTGGATGCAGCGCTCCGGCGTGCCGACCACGAGCCGGTCCTTGTACAGCAGGTCGAAGTCGCCCATCAGCGCCTTGACAGCCTTCGCCAGTCCTTCGTAGCCGGGGTAGTCCTTGCTCCAGCGGTCGGCCTGCACGGCGTCGTGGATGTAGGTGAGGTACTTCAGCATCGCCTTCTTGCCGGTCTCGTAGGCGACCTTCTCGTCCTCGTCGCAGCAGAAGAAGTACTGCGCCATGACGTTGCGGTCCTCGCGGCGATGCCCGGCCGCCTTCAGCGCGTCCGTGTACCACTGCATGACCTTCTTCAGGTTGTCGTTGCCGATGACGTAGGGCACCAGCATGCAGTCGAAGCCATGCGTCCCGGCGTACTCGAACGATTCCCTGGTCATGATGCTGCCGATCGTCACCGGCGGGCGGGGACGCTGGATCGGCTTCGGCGTCATTGTCACGTTCTCGACGCTGCTGAATCTGCCCTTGTAGGTGTAGCCGTCGTTCGCCCACACCCCGAGGATGATCTCGACCGCCTCGTTGAAGCGATCGCGGCTCTCGTTCATGTCGACGTTGTAGGCCTCGAACTCGTGTGCCAGGAAGGCACGCACGAAGCCGATCCGCAGCCGTCCGCCCGACAGGTTGTCCACCATCGAGAGCTGCTCGGCCACTTCCAGCGGCCGGTGCAGCGGCAGCGCCACGCCGCCGGTCGCGAGCTTGAGCTTCTTCGTGCGCTGGGCGATCGCGGCGAGCAGCACCGGCACCGACGGCACCGAGCCGCCGTAGGAGGTCAGGTGATGCTCGGCGACCCAGATGCTGTCGAGGCCGATCTGGTCGGCGAGCTCCGCGAGTTCGATGATCTGCTCGAACATGGTGCAGTCATCGACGTGGACCTCCGGATCGAAGGCGGGCAGTTCGAACAGGCTCAACTTCATGGGTGGTGTCTCCCCGGACGAATGTAATTGTCAGGCCGCGGCTTGTTCCGCTGCCGGCTTCAGGACGAAATCGAATTCGGCGGTGCTGAACGGCTTGTTGCGACTCCGGGCGGCGAGTTCCTTCGCGTCGGTGTGCCGCGTGCAGTCGATCACGGACTGCTTGACCGAGAAGGTCGTGTCCGACTCGATGTACTTGGCCCCCTCGACGTAGGTCATCGTGGTGATGCCGCGATAGCCGGGCGCCGAGATCTTGTAATGGATGTGCGCCGGGCGCCAGGTGTGACGGCCGAGCGCGCGCAGCGCAGCACCGGAAGGGCCGCTCGACGGCACGTTGTAGCCCAGCGGAACCACGGTCTCGATCGACCAGCGTCCGTCCGCGCCGGTGCGGTACTTGCCGCGGAAGTTCATGGGCGGCTGGGTCGGGTCCTGCAGGTCGTAGAAGCCCTTGGAGTTGGGCTGCCATACATCGACGATCGCGCCGGCGATCGGCTTGCCCGACGGCGAGAGCACGCGGCCCGAGAGGAACAGTGTCTCCCCGTCCGGATCGACGCCGAGCACCGCGCCGTTGGCCTTCTCCGGCGCGCCGGGCACGTACAGCGGACCCTCGAGGTTCGTCTCGGTGCCGCCCTCCGGATTGTCGTGGAGCAGTTCCACCAGTTCGGACAGCCCCAGCAGATCGGTGAGCATGTGCATCTCGCCGTCCGGCATCTCGCGGTGCGGCCGGCCGACGTCGGTGAAGAAGCGGCGCCCGACGACCAGTTCGGGCTCGGTCAGTTTCACCTCGCGGGCGAAGGCGTGCAGGTGGCGGATGAGGCTCGCGTAGATCTCGAACAGCCGCGGCCCGGCAACGGCCGGATCGGCATGGGAAATGACGGCATCGGTGATGTTGTCGAGCGATATGTTGCGCATGGGGTCGGCCTCCCTGGTTGAGCCTGGCGGGCCGGTCGACGACGCTGCCGTCCCGGCCTCTGCCCGTCATCTTACCGCCATGGCGGCGGCTCAGCCCGCCTTGCGGGCGTTGCGGGCCCCTTGCGAATACTGCGGGAAGCGGGCCTCGAACTCCGCCGGAGACAGGGTTTTGAGCGACCGGCGCAGGAACTCCTCGGTGTAGCGGGCGTTGCCGCCGTCGAGGAAGGCGCGCCGGTTGATCTCGCCGAACCCGCCCTTGGCGATGTACTGGTCCGGCGGGGTCGGCCGGGTCACTGCCGGCCAGTGCCCGGGCTGGGGATCCATGCCCTCGCGGGCGGCCGGCACCGGGTCAGCGTCGGAGTTCGCGGGCAGGTTGACCAGGTCCATGTAGGTCCAGGACGCCTCCAGGGGGAGGTTGGTCACCGGATCGAAGAAATAGATGGACCAGATGAAGCCATGGTCGATGGGGCCATGGACCGGAATGCTCGCGGCGTCGAGGCGGTCGCGGAGCGCGAACAGGTCGTCCACCGTCGCCACCGTGAGGGACATGTGGTCGAACCCGAGCGCGCTGTTGGTGCGCTCGCCGTGGAACTTGGGGTTCTCCATGGCCCGCGCACCGGAATAGGCGAAGAACGCAATCTGAGAGTCGCCGCACTTGAAGAAGTAGTGGCGCAGACCATCGTGGCCGGTGGTCACGTCGAGCGGGCAGCCGAGCAGGTCGCGGTAGAAGCGGATGGTCGCCTCGATGTCGGGCGTGATGTAGGCGACATGGTCGATCCGGGTGATCTTCATGGCTGACCTCCAGGCGATGACGGCGCGGTCCCTCTAGCACCGTGCGTGCCAGACGCCGTTCCGGCTGGAAGGCGGCCGAGGCATTGACTTCGATGTCGGAGCCATCCGGCCAGGGGCGTGTGAAATTCCGCATGGCTGACGCGATGCTGCGGTGCGTCAGCGTGGGATTCAGCGTTCGCTGCCAGTGACCAGCGGTCGCAGCCCGCGGCGCCGCAGGCGGTAGCCCACCTGGTCGCGCGACAGGCCGAGTGCCCGAGCCGCCGCCGAGATGTTGCCCCCCGCGCGGGCGAGCGCGGTCGCAATCAGCATGTCCTCGATCTCGGCCAGCGTGCGGCCCTGCGACAGCACTTCGCCGCACAGGTCCCCGAGGCCGGCATCCGCCGCGCCCGCGTCGACGCCGGCAAGCACGCCGCTCGCCCCGGGCTTGAGCGCCATCGCGGGCAGCTGTTCCCTGCCGGTGAACAGGTGGTGGACGTCGATGGCGTCGCCGTCGGGGACCAGGACCGACGCGCGTTCGATGGCATTCTCCAGCTCGCGCACGTTCCCCGGCCAGTCGTAGGCGCCCAGCGCGTCCACGGCGGCCTCGGTGAACCCCGTGATGTTCTTGCCGAAGCGCAGGCGGTAGCGGTTCAGGAAGAAGCTCATCAGCAGCGGGATGTCCGCGCGGCGCTGCCGCAGCGGAGGTATTTCGATCGGGAAGACGTGCAGGCGGAAGTACAGGTCCTCGCGAAACAGGCCGGCCTTCACGGCCGCGTGCAGATCCACGTTGGTCGCCGCGACGACGCGCACGTCCACGCGCCGCGCACGGATGTCGCCGACGCGCTCCACGTCGCCCTCCTGCAGCACGCGCAGGAGCTTGCCCTGGGCGGCGAACGACAGCGTCCCGACCTCGTCCAGGAGCAGTGTGCCGCCGTCGGCGCGCTCGAAGCGGCCGATGCGGCTCTGCAGGGCCCCGGTATAGGCGCCCTTCTCCACGCCGAACAGCTCGGCCTCGATCAGCTCGTCGGGGATCGCGGCGCAGTTGACGGCGACGAAGGGCTTTTCTCCACGCGTGCTGTTGACGTGCAGGGCACGGGCGAACATCTCCTTGCCAACGCCGCTTTCGCCCAGGAACAGGACCGTGGTATCGGTACGCGCCACCTTCATCAGCTTGTGCAGGGCGGCGTTGAAGCCGGCCGACGCCCCGACCATGCCGACCGAATCGGGCTCCGGTGGCGGCGCGACCGGCACCGTGCCGCGAGCCCGCGACACGCGGCGCGGGCCGAGGGCGGCGAACGCATTCACGAACGGCTCGATCTCCAGGAACGGTGCGTCGGCGCCGGTGCCCTCCCACTCGGCGAGCGGCTTGCCGATGCCGCGGCAGACCGAGTGCCCCATGCCGACGCACTCCACTTCGCGGAAGAGGATCGGCTTGGCCATGAACTCGGTCGAGTACCCGCTCGCATAGCCGGCGAGCTGCCAGCACACCGGGTACGCGACGATCCCGTAGCGGTTGACGTGCGCCTGCGCCTCGACGGACTCGCCCCACGGCGCGTTGGCCTGGAAGCGACCGGTCGCGACGTCGAACTCCAGTTGCAGCGGCTGCATGGCGACGAAGCCCTCGATCGCGCCGAACTGCGGCCCGGCGGCCAGCACCTCGGCGAGCTGCTGCGGATCCCGGATCTTGCGCGCCAGCGCGGCGTCGTTCGCGCCCTGGTAGTAACCGATGCGGGTGAACAGCGCCCGCGCGCGCTCGACGCCGATCGCCTCGATGATCTCGTAGCGCAGGTCGGCGAGCGCGAAGTCGTGCACCAGCACCATGCGCTGGTCGTAGAGCCAGATGCGCCCGGTGGAGGGCGAGAAGCGGACGTTGGACGCCAGGTCCTGGATGTCTGGCAGTTCGGCGAGATCGCCGACCGCCGCGCCGAGCGGCTTGAGGTCGCCCGGCGCCGGGGCGTTCCTGAACGTATGGATGTTCTTGGTGGCCATGTCGCCCCCTGCTGCTGTCTGGACTCCCGCCTCCGGACGGACCGGGTCCGGAGACGGCGTGAAACCCCGGAATCGCGGGAGGCGGACCGGGGAACCGGTCCGCCTCCCCACGCCGTTCAGGGGAAACTCATCCCCTGAACGAGGACTGCCGAGAAGAAGCCTTCATACAGTTCCGGCGGCACGCCGAACACCGCCTTGGCGAGCGTTGGATGCTTGCGCAGCCGGTCGGCATAGGCGTGGATGTTCTTGTAACCGGCATACAGCTTGTCGTCCGTGAGCTTCGACCAGATCGGCAGGAAGGTCATGGTCGGCGCCAGCATGCAGTCGACGAGCGACAGGTCGGGGCCGCAGAACAGCTGCGCGTTGCCCTGCAGCTCGCGGTCCAGGTGCGACAGCGACGCGAAGATCGCGGCGGCCAGTTCGCGCTTGCGGCCCAGATCGCGCTCGACGTGCGTGAACTGCGCGTCGCGGTCGAGGATCTCGCGATCGGAGTACTGCATCCAGCGCCGGGCGCGGGCGCGGCCGAGGGCGGTCGCCGGCATCATCGCCGGCTGCGGCCACACTTCGTCGATGTACTGCGCGATCGCCGAGGACTCGATCAGGGTCTGGCCCTCGTGCTCGAGAACCGGCACCTTGCCGAACGGCGAGACGCGGTTGAATTCGGCCGGCCGCTCCTTCTTGCTGACGTCGACCTCGAACACGTCGTAGTCGATGCCCTTGTGGGCGAGCACGGCGAACACCCGCTGGCAGGCGGGCGAGATGGCGAACTGATACAGCTTGGGCTTGCTCACGAACGTTGTCTCCCCTGTTGATGGTCGCTCGGCGGTACGCCGGCGTGCCGCTGAGAGTGATTCCGCTTGCAAATGGCGGACCACTAAATTACACAAACGTTCACCGGTACGCTCGCGTATGGCTGCCGGCCCTGCCCCGTGATGCGTATCACGGGTGCGACGGAGGGTCAGGAGTGTAGAATGATCAACGGATTGGAAGGCGGGCGGCGGCATTCGCAATTCAGGGCGGATTCACGCCAACCGGCCTACTTTGGCCCCGGAAAGGAACCTCGGGCACTCGCCCGGGACAGCGACGACAGCAGTAACGGAGACCAGAACACGATGAAAAATCCACACCCCCTGAGCGCCGGCGCCTGCGCGCTCGTTCTCGCCGGCGCGGGCCTCGGCCTGGCGTTCACGGCCGCGGCGCAGACGTCCGGCGGGATGAATGCATTCCCGAACGCCGGCCAGTCCCAGGAGCAGCAGTCGCGGGACCGGTTCGAATGTCATCAGTGGGCGGTGCAGCAAAGCGGGTTCGACCCGACCATGGCCGCACCGCTGCCGCCGCCCCAGCAGTACTCCGCGGCCCCACCCCCGCCGCCCCCGCCTCCGCGCCAGCAGCAGTCCAGCGGCGGTGGCCTGCTCGGCTTCGGCGGCGGCGGACTCTTCCAGGGAACCGGGTCACTGGGCGATGCCGCGTCCGGCGCCGCCCTCGGCGCGGCCGGCGGCGCCCTCGCGGGCGACGCCGGCAAGGGTGCCGCCATCGGCGCCGGCGCCGGCCTGCTGCTCGGCCTGCTCAACAAGGGTGGCCAGCAGCAACAGCAGCCGAGCCAGTCCGAACAGGACTATTACTACCAGCAGCAGCAACAGCAGTACTACCAGCAGCAGCAGCAGGCCCAGCAGAGCCAGGCCTACATGCAGCGGCAGGAGCAGACCGAGAGCTACCGCCGCGCGTTCGGCGCCTGCATGACCTCGCGGAACTACTACGTGCAGTGAGTTCGCCGGCCTGGCGCAATACCGGAAAGGCCGCGTGTCGTCGCGGCCTGCTCGTTTCGTGATCCGTGAGCCGTGATCGGTGATCCGTGTGCTGTCGTGCGTCGTTCGGATACCCTGGTCGCCGCCGAGCATCGACATCGACTCACGGATCACGGCTCCCGGTTCACTGATCACACTTCACGGCTCCAGCCGGATGAACGTCCCCAGTTGCTGTGCCATGCTCTGGCACGCCGCCGCCTGCACCCGCGCGAGCAGCGGAATGGGCACGATCACGGCGGGCATGTAGGAGGTGCCCTCCGTCTGCGCGTTGACCTTGCCGGCCAGGTCCAGGTTCTTCAGGTCCCAGATGCTCGCCTCGTACTTCGCCTCGTCGTCCCAGCTCGCGAAGCCGAAGCAGCCGGCGCCACCCGGGCCGGCGGCGCAGGAGATGCTGCCGGTCTTGTCCACTGTCTCGGTGGAGCCGTCGATCCAGACGAAGTAGCGTATGCCCAGCTCGGCGAACTTGCTCGCCACCGCCTCGTTGGCGAGCAGGCGATCGAGGTTCTGCACGTCCATCGGCGCGGTGCTCGCCTCGAACCAGGGATAGACGGCATCGAGGAAGCGCGCCTCGGGCACGATCGTCAGCCCGGGAGCGGCGAGGGCCTCGCCGACGCACACGATGTAGTCCTTCTCGGTCTCGTGGTCGAGCGCATGGCGGCGGCCGAGGACGACGATCGCGTCGCGTGCGCCCATCACCACGGGGGTGGCGCGATACTCGTCGATCGTCGTCTCGGTGCGGCAGCCCGCGAGTAGGACGAGCAGGGTCGCGAGGCCGGCAGGCAGCAGTGGCGCGCGCACGTTCAGGATCCCCCCGCCCTGCGCGCCGCGGCGATGCCGGCGAGCCAGTCCTTCACCCCCTGCGTCTCGGCGAACCCCACGGCGAAGCGCGCGCCGGCATCGCGCAGCGCCACTCCGACCGCCTCGCGCAGGCCGTCGGTCTTCGAGGCGAGGAAGCCGGGCTTCTCGGCCTTGCCGTAGGCGGCGAACGGGTGCTCGGCGAGCAGGGTGCCGTCCGGCGCGTAGAGCCGCACCCGGTAGCGGACCCAGGCCTCGTACACGTCGAGGCGGGTTTCCTCCGGCGTGGCGAACTGCATGGCCTCGACCGCGGGCTCGATGATGCCATCCACGCCGCTCGCGCGCGTCCCGTCGACCGGAACCACCCGCTCGAACAGGGATCCGAGGACGCGATCGAAGATCGCCTTCTGCGACGACCCGGCGTCGATAGCCCAGTCGGGGCGCTCCTCGCTGTCCTCCCGGTAGACGTAACCGGCGAACTCCGGCGGGTAGTGCACGCCGACCGTCACCGGCACGCGCATGACCAGCGCGGCGGGCACGTCGGCCTCGACCTTCATCGCAACCGAGCCGCCGCAGCCCGCCAGCGTGGCTGCGAGCGTGCCGACGGCGAGGCGCGCGAGCAGTCTCACCTGTAGTCGTCCAGCGCGACGAAGGTGCCGCCGTTGCGGCGCGCCAGCTCGCGCATCAGCGCGGCGAAGCGCCGCCCGCCGATGTCGTACGGCGGCGGGTTCTCGAACAGCACCGGGAAGCCCACGCCGTGGATGCGCACGCGCGGCTGGCCGTCGGTGCGCCGGTTGAGCGTGTCGATGACGTCGATCACCTGGCTGATGGACAGTCCGGGCGAGAAGTCGTCGCCGAAGACGTAGATGCTGATGCGCTTGTCCGGCGAATAAAAGGTGCGGATGGCCTCCTCGATGCCCTCCACCGGACTCGAGTTGCTGTACGCGTTCCAGCCCTGCAGCCGCTCGAGCACGGCGCGCCGGCGGGCCGGGGTGTCCGGGATCCACTGGCCGCGGTAGTTGGCGAACATGTACTGCCCCTCGTCGTTCATTACCTGCATGCCCTTGACGTTCGGGTACACGTTCAGGATCTCGACCATGGTCCGCAGCATGCGGTCCCAGGCGTACTGGAACATGCTGCCGGACGTGTCGATGACGAAGATGATGTACTCGCTGTCGACCGGCACGCCGCCGACGAGGTCGGTGCGCGCGCGGGTGCGGCGGGACAGCAGGCGCTTCATCTCCGCGTCGAGGGACTGCTTCGCGGCGAGCAGCTGCGCCTCGAGGGCCGCGCCGGCCTGCGCGTCCGCGGCCGCCGCTGCCTGGCCGGCGGCGCGGTCCTTGAGCGTGCGATCCAGCGTCGCGGTGCGTTCGTCCGCGGCCGCGATCTGCTCGCGTCGCGACTCGACCTGGCGTTGCAGCAGGCGGGCCTCCCCCCGCAGCGCGAACAGCTGCTCCTGCCTCTGCGTGATCGCGCGGCCGTCGTCGCCGCCCGGCGTGGCGACGATCGCCGCAGGCACGGCCTCGCCGACCTTCGCGATCATCAGCAGCAGGATGATTGCCCCGAAGCCGCAGGTAATCACGTCCAGGAACGAGATGGAGACCTCCGGATCCTGGCGCCGCGCACGCCTCACGGCCAGTCCCTCGACGGGGCGAGGAAGGCCCCGCGGCTCGCCTGGGCGAGTTCCCAGTACGCGGAGGCTGCCAGCGGATCGCCCTCGAGCGGCAGCAGGATCACGTTCACCGGCACCCGCCGCGGGAGCAGGCGCACCGACGACTCGAACAGCCTCGCGCGATCGCGCCCGGAAATCGTGGTGCCCGCAGGCGGACCGGCGCCGAGGGTGGGCAGCCCGTCGGTGATGAGGAAAATGGTCTCCGGCTGCGGCTGCAGGCGGGCCGCGGCGGCGAACGCTGCGCCGAGGTTGGTGCCCTGCGACGGCAGGAGGTCGCGCACCCGCTTCACCGCCGCATCGAGTTGCGCGGTGTCGTCCGCCGGCAGCCAGCGGCCCTCGGTGCCGTCGACCATCGCCGTGACCGCGGTGTTGAACACGTAGATCTGGTAGCTCGTGCCGCGTGGCAGGCGCGCGGTCAGCCAGTCCACCGTCGCGGTCGCCTGCTGCCATTTCGGCGCGCGGCGCTGGGCCGCGGCATCCATGTTCCGGCGCCGGACGATGTTGACGATGGTTTCGTCGAGCATGCTGGCGGAGGCGTCGAGCAGGATCAGCACGCGACGTCCGCCGATCTTCATGCCGGTGAGGTATTCGCGGTTGCCATCGCCCTGGAAGGCGCGCACGTCGCGGCCGCCGGTGGCGGGGCCCTGGTCGAGGGAGGCCTTGTACGCCTCGAGCTGCTTCACCTCCTGCTGCAACCGGGTGATGCGGTCGCTGTGCTTCTCCCGGTCCCCGGCCGGCGGCGCGCCGGCGGTCGCGGCGGCCTGCGCCGCCAGCGCGCGGGCGCTCGCCTCGCGATCGGCAAGCTCGGCCTCGGCCTGCGACAGGGATCGCCGCAGGGCGTCGAGCTCGTTCTCGCCGGCGCGAATGTCGGCGTCGAGAAGGTCGAGTTCCCGGGTCACATCGACGGCCGGAACCGGGGTCGGGGCGGCGAGCGCGGTCTCGCCCCGGTGCTTGATTATCAGGAACAGCAGCACGACCGCGCCGAAGCCGCACGACATGATGTCGAGGAAAGACAGGCTGAAGAACCTGATCTCACGCCGGTGCCTGGCCATCGCGTTCGAGTACCGTGATGAGGGTCAGGGCCGCGCCGTCGTCGATGCGCAGCACGTCGCCCGCGCGCAAGTCCGCGTCGCCGTCGATCACCGACCCGTTGATAGCGACCCGGTGACCCGCCGCGGCACGGGCGCGCCAGCCGCCGGCCTCGCGCCTGAGCAGCAGGGCCGCAGCGGATTCGGCCACCGCTGCGCCATCGGGCGCCAGCGCCGCCGAGTCCGGGCCGAGTGCACGCGCGAGCGCGCCGGCGAGCAGGTGGGTGGGCACCGCCGGCACGGCCGCGAAGCTCGCCGGCACGATCGGCGCGGCCGGCCGCCCCGGCGTGGCGGGCGCGGGCAGGCGCGTCACGTGGCCCAGGGCGCGACCGTCGCTGCGAATGCGATCGGCGTGCAGCACGCAACCGCGCAGGGTGGCGTCCACCGGCAGCACCAATGCCGCCGGCAAGGCGGCGAGCAGGCCCGGCAGGCGCGCGAGTCGGTGGCTGACGAGGCACGTGGTCGTCGCCGCCGGCAGCCGCGCGCGCACCCGCGCGTACACCGGGGCCAGCCGTTCGACGATCGCGCCGCGCTCGAGACGCGCGCGCGGGCGACCGGAGGACGGGACCTCGGCGTGGACGTCCGGCGCATCGACCAGCGTCGCGAGCCAGCCGGGCAGCGCGTCGTAGAGCGCCTGCTCGGTCGCGGCACCGTGCAGCGGGTCGAAGCGCGCCTGGCGCACGAAGGTCTCCGCGACCAGCGCGGCGCAGGTGTCGAGGATCGACTCCAGCCCGGCCTCCTCCACCGCCTCGACCGGGCCGCGCACGACATCGACATCGACGTCGAGCCGGGTGATCACGATGCGGTGCAGATCCAGGTCGAGATGCACGCAGAGTCCGGCGGGCGCGACGGTCGCGGCGGCCGCGACCGCGCCATCGACGAGACCGGTCGCCTGCAGCGGACAGGCGGCGGCGATGCCGAGCAGCAGCGCGAGCTGTTCGCGCGACAGCGTGCCGGGCACGGCGAGCAGCGCCTCGGCCGGCCGCCCGGCGCGCTCGTGCAGGTCGCGCAGGTGCGCGAAGGCGAGATCCGCGTGGTGGCGGATCCCCGGCGACGCCGTGCGCAGCGGCTCCTGCCCCAGGTCGCTCCAGAACCGGTTGTACGTCTGGCGCGGATGCAGGTGCGCCAGCCGCAGTGCCGGCTCGCCCACCTCGACCCGCTCGCGCGTCACGACCGCGTAGCCGGGCCCGGCGGCGCGGGTGTCCGTGCCGTGCGCCAGGCGCAGCTCCAGGTCGTTGAGATCGAGAATCCACGGGGTCATCAGCCGACCCGGAAATGCGCCAGCAGGCGTTCGGAGCAATGCGCCTGGGTGTCGAGGACCAGTCGCTCCTGCAGCAGCTGCAGCTGGTAGGTGAGGAACATGATCACCATGCTGACGAGCAGGGCCACCAGCGTGGAATTGAACGCGGTGCCCAGCGCATCGGTGACGCCGAGGATGTTGCCCTCTACCGCGGCCTGCGCGTCGGTGAGCGCCATGCCGATGCCGCGCACGGTGCCGATGAAGCCGATCGACGGAATAGCCCAGATGATGTAGCGCAGCATCGCGAGTTCGGAGTCCATGCGGTCGGCCTCCGTGTCGCAGACCTCGGTCACGGCGGCGGCGGCGTCCTGCACGTTGCGCGTGGCGCCGAACCGCTGCAGTGCGACGAGCAGGGCCCTCGGCAGCAGCGCCGCCCGGGGCCGGCCCTGCAGGGCCTGCAGCGGCCGGGCATAGTCGCGCACGTCCTCCGGCAGGATGCTCGTTCCCGGTTCCAGATCGAGCAGCGGCGTGGCGAACAGCCCCCGGTCCAGAAGCACCTCCCGGCCCTTCTGTCCGATGATCGCGAGCGCCCAGAGCGACAGGACGATGCAGGACTCCTGCTCCATGTCCTTCAGGATGATCCAGAGCGACTGGCTCACCTCGAAATCCTCACCCGCCGCCTGCGCCGCCCGCTGCGCGGCCATGATGGCCTCGGCCTGCGGCAGCACGGTGGTCACGTAGACGAGGTGTACGACGACGATCGCGATGAGCAGCGACACGCCCTGGAACAGCAGATCGGACAGGAATCGATCCTTCATGCGGGTATCCGTACGGAGATGGAACGCGGCGCGCGGCGACGCGGCTATTGAGGTATCAGATATCGACCGGAAACGCCACCGGCGCGTCCTCGGAAATCTCTTCGCTCGGGTCGAAGGTGTCCGAGGATCCTCCGCCCGGGACGCGGGCGGGCGCCGGTCCTGGCAGCGGCGGCGGCTCGGCCGATGGCTGCGGGGGTCGACCGGCACCGGCCGCGGACGGCGGTGACCCGGGCGGTTGCTGGGCCGCCGCGCCGACGCCCGCCAGCACGAGCAGGATCGCCAGGCAGCGGCGGGCCGCGATGCGCATCACTCGAGCCACCGCGCGATCCGGAAGCCGACGTCCTCGCGGGGCTCGGCGGAGGAATCGCGGAACGTCAGTCGGAGTTCGGTCACCGTTCCGTGCGCCCAGCTCGAATCCCGGATCGTGTGCAGCCCGCCGCTGGTCGGCCCGAGCGGATCGGTCGCCACGTCGGTCGCGACCGTCACCTCGTAGACGTCGTTCACCCACTCCGCGACGTTGCCGCCCAGATCGTGCAGCCCGTGCGCGTTGACCGGGAAGCTGCCGACCGGCGCCGAGGCGATGTGCCCGTCGCGATAGCCCTCGATCACCCGCCCGACGACCGGCCGCGCGGTTTCGTCGGCCCAGTTGCCCGTCGAGTCGCGTGGCGGCCAGCTGCCGCCCCACGGGAACTTCAGCGGCGCGGCACCCGGCGCGATGCGTGCCGCCCATTCCCACTCCGCTTCGGTGGGCAGACGATACCCGGTGGCCGCTGCGTCGAAGCCGGTGACCCGTCCGTCCGCGACGCGGTAGAACGGCGGCAGGCCGTCCTGCCCGCTCAGCCAGTTGCAATAGAGCGCGGCCTGCTCCCAGCTCACCTTCACCACCGGTTGCAGGTCGCCGTCGAGCGTGTGGCCCTGCGCCGCGCCAGAGGCATGCGCCTGCGCATAACGGCGGAACTGCGCGTTCGTCACTTCCGTCACCCCGAGATAGAACTGCCGAGTCATGGCCACCTCGCGGAGCGTCTCGTTCGCCCGGCGCCCGGGTTCGCGCCGGGACGCGCCCATCGTATAGCGCGTCGGCCGCAGCAGGCGCAGACGCTGGCCAGCGGCGGTGACCAGCTCGCTCTTCACCTGCGCCCGCTGACGCTCGGCGATACTCGTCAGGCGCGCCTCCACGCGCTGCTCGACGCCGGCGCGCGGCGTGATCGTCGCCTCGAAATCGACGTAGCCGTCGCGGCGGACCGCCAGGACGTGCGCGCGGGCCGGCAGCTCCAGCGACTGCGCGCCGGCGCCGATGCGCCGGCCGTCCAGCCAGACGACGGCATCAGGCGGCTCGGTCACCACCTCGATGCGTCCCAGGTCCGGCTCCAGCGCGACCGCCACGCGATTCGCGCCCCGCTCGACGCGCAGCTTGCGAGCCGCCTTGGCGTACCCCTCCTTGTACAGGCGGATCGCGACCTCGCGCCCCGGCGGCACCTCGATGCGCAGGGGTGTGCGGCCGCGAAACTCGCCATCGACCGTGACGCCCGCCTGGGGCGGCTCGCTCGTCACCTCGAGTTCGGCGTCCGCGAGCGCCAGCACCACCTCCGGCAGCGCCTGCGGCTGGCCGGCCGTCACGGCCACGCGGCCGGTCCAGGCCTTGTAGCCGGGCAGCCGCAGTTCGAGTGCATGCTCGCCCTCGAGGATCTCCGCCACGTGCGGCGTCGCACCGACGCTCGCGCCGTCGACGAACACCTCGGCGCCCGCCGGATTCGAGGCGATTGCCACCTCTGCCCAGGCCGGCTCGAGCGTGGCGACGAGCGACTGCTCGCGCCCGCGTCCGGCGATGGCGAGCGTCGCCTCGAACGGCCGGTAACGGGGTGCCGTCACACGCACGGCGTACTCGCCGGGCACGAGTGCGTCGACGAGCGCCGGCGTGGTACCGCGCGGTGTTCCGCCCACGAGCACCTCCGCGCCCGTCACCGGCGCGCTGGTCACGCGCAGGCGGCCAGGCAGCGGCTGCAGGCGGACGACGTGCCGCTGGTCGTGCGAACCGTCCACCGCCACAGGCGCGTCGAGATCGGCGAAGCCAGCGGCCGTGGCGTGCAGGCGGTAGGTGCCCGGCCGCAGCAGCCAGCCTTCGCCGAACGGCACGACCAGCGCACCGTCGATCCGGACCGCGACGTCGGCGTCGGCCGGTTCGAAGTCCACGCGCACCGCCCGGGCCGAGAACAGGAACACGGCGACCGCGATGGCGGCACCGGCGGCGAGCAGCCCCGCCACCGCCCCGAGCCGAACCACGAGCCGCGGCAGCCGGCGGCGCGGTGCGACCGGCTCGTAGTTTGCCGGCGCGATGATTTCGAAGTCCCCCCCGGGCAGCGGCGCGTCGCTCATCGCGCACCGAACCCGATGCGCTCGGTGCAATTCACGACCACGGGCGCCGCTGGCTGGCCTGCGACGACGTAGAACTCGACGCGCACGTCGCGGTAGCCGTCGCGCACGCCGACGGCGACGT
Organism: uncultured Gammaproteobacteria bacterium; assembly: GCA_964404305.1. Lineage (GTDB taxonomy): Bacteria > Pseudomonadota > Gammaproteobacteria > JADZEE01 > JADZEE01 > CAYOJP01. Next base: position 21,813 of record CAYOJP010000003.1, on the reverse strand, counting down.
AGCGACCGGGTGTCAGCGCTACCTCGCGGGAGCGGAAGCGGCCCATCTCGCCCACGCGCTGGACCGTGACCTCGGTCTTCTCGTCGGATTGCAGCGTGACCGCGATTGGCGTCGCGGCCTGCGCCGACCGCGCGTCGAGATCGGCGATCTGCCGCGCGAGGCGCGGCCCCGGCTCCGGCGCGATCGCACGGGCATTGGCAAGCACGGCGCCGGCCTCGGCCCGCACCTCGGGAGACTGCAGCCGTTCTGTGTGGGCGAGCATCTGTTCGAGCTTGACGTCGAGGGCGGCTCGCTGCTTGGCGCGCGCCTGCCCGTCCCTGGCCGCGACGAGGGTCGGATCGATCTTGAGCGCCTCGTCGTAGCGCACGACCGCCGGCCACCAGTCCTCGCGTTGCTCGTGCGCCGCCGCCTCCCGCATCAGCGTCCCGATGCGCTCGCTGGCTGCGCGCGTGGCGATCTGCGCCAGCGCCTCGCGGGCCTCGGCCGCCTCCGGCCGCTGGGCCTGCGCGCGCTCGAAGGCGGTGCGCGCCTCGTCGAGGCGGCCGGCCTCCAGGGCTGCGTAGCCGGCCGACATGGCCTGGGTGAAGCGCGTGCCGGCGAGCGCGGTGTCGGCCCGCCGCACACCCGCGGTGGCCGCCGCGGTGTCCGGATCGAGGGCAAGTGCCTCGCGCCACTGCGCGCGCGCGTCCTCCCAGCGGCCGGCCGCGGCATGCGCTTCGGCCTGCCCCAGCAGCGCGCGTACGGCGTCGACCTTCCCGGCCCGCTCGCGCCCTGCCTTCGCGTCGGCGTTGTCGGGTGCGACGGCCAGCGCGAGATCGTAGGCGTCGGTCGCCGCCGCCGCCTCGCCGGCCTCGATTGCCGCCGCGCCGCGCGCCAGCGCCTCGGCGAGGACCTCGCGCCCTCGCGCATCGAGCGCCTCGAGCCTCGCCTGCGCCTGCGCGTAGCGATCCGCCGCCGCGGCATAGTCGAGATTTCTATAGGCCGTGTCGCCCTCTGCGCGCAGGGCGGCGGCGCGGGCATGGTCCTCCGCGCCCCACCGCTCCACCGCGCGCGTGTCGAGCGCCGTCGTCAGGGCGATGACCCGTTCGAGCGCGGCCTGGGCGCGCGAGCGCTCCTCGGACGGGCCTGGCGGTGCGGCGGTCGCCGGGGTCGCAGCCGTCGCCGCGGTGGCGGGCAACGACATCACTACCGCCTGCCGTTCCGGTGCCGGCGCCGCCGCGGCTGGCGTAGCCGGAACCGGTGCCTCGGGCACGACGGCGGCGGGTGGCGTCGATGGCGACGGTGCAGCCACCGGTCGCGGGGCGCGAGCGTGGCCGAACGCGAGGTAGAGTCCCGCGGCGCCGATCAGCATTGCGCCGGCAACGAGCAGAGCGCGGCCGCGCGTGCCGCGGCCGGCGCCCGGCGCGCGCGAGGTCGCGGTAAGCGCGACCGGCGCCGGCTCGATGCGCGTGAACTCGTGCGGTTCGGACATGCGTGGACGACGGCGCGGCGACGGGCCGCGACGATCAGGGTTTCCCGGCCCCCGGCGCGATCCCGGTCTCGGTGACGTACATCTCGTGCAGCAGCGCGCGCCACTGGCGGTACTGTTCCTCGACCGAGCCGGTGAGCGTGACCGTGCGATCGTCCAGTTCGATCGTCGCCGGTGCGACCTCCGAGCCGAGCGACTGCGCCATTTCCTCGAGTGCCGCGGTGTGGATCTGCTTGTCCTTGTTGCGCTCCCAGGCGTTCATGCCGAGCATGGCGCCGGCGCCGATGCCGACCATGCCGGCAGTGCGCGCGACGGCATTGCCGGAGCCCTGGGCGAGCACCCCGCCGACGATCGCCAGCCCGCTGACGAGCGCCTGCTGGAGCACGTCCGAGCGCACGTCCTGCAGCGCCTGCACCTCCTCGTAGGCCTCGGCCCGCCAGCGCCGGTAGGGCTCGGCAACGCGGCGCGCGTAGGCGGAGTAGCCGTCCTGCAACGTGTCCACGAACAGGTCGTCGCGCGCCCGGATGCGATCGATGCGGGCGAGCACGGGATCGCCCTCCGCGGGCAGGCGCCGGATGCGATAGGCGCCACGGCCGTCGTCCTCCAGGTGCTCGGCGTAGACCTGCGGCGCGAAGCGGCGGGCAAAGCGCAGGCGGGTGACCGCCCGAATGGCGGCGACATCGTCCGCCGCCAGCCGGCGCCGGGCTTCCAGCAGGTCGTTCGCGATCTCGTTGTAGAGCCCCTGGAAGGGCTCGGCCGTGCCGCGCACGGTCGGGTCGTAGGCATAGCGGCTGGCATGCGCCTCGTAGTTCTTGCGGTGCCACACCCTGCCGGTCGAGTCGGTGGCGGTGATTGCGAGCCGCAGTTGCTCGCCGTCCGAGGCGAGGATGCGCCCGTCGACCCACAGGTCGGACTCGCTCTGGCGGTTCGGGATCACTCGCACCGCGCCCCAGGCACCGGTCCCCTGCAGCGTCTCCATCAGCACCTGCGGCATGTAGCGGGCTTCCGCCTCGCGCACCGTCGGCGTGGTGATCGCCTCCTCCTCGTCGAGTGCGTCGATGCCCGGATCGAACAGGCCGATACCGACGTCGAGCAGTTCGCTCTCGGCCAGTTGCGCCGTCTCGACGGCGATCGGGGCAACCGCGGTCGAGCGCACCGTCTGCGTGTTGCAGGCGGCGAGGGCGACGGACAGGGCCGCCACCGCGGCACCGAGGACGATCCGGCGCATCATCGCAGCGGCAGCCCCTTGTACTTGCGGTACTCGTTCCAGAGCTTGTCGCGCAGGACCGGGTCCGGCTCGCGGGTCGCGGCCTCGCGCAACTGGCGCGCGACGATGTCATCGTTCGCCGCTGCCGGTATGTCCGCGGGCACCGCGGCGGCGGCCGCGACCTGCTCCGGCGTGTAGCGGTACTCCCCGGAACGACCGTCGGCGGCGAGCGCCGGCCGCATGCCGGTACCCGAATCGCCTTCCTTGCCCCCTGGCCACCCGCCGCCGGTCCCGCCGCCCGGTGGCATAGGCACCGGTTGCAGCGGATAGGCGCTCGGGGTCGTGCCGCCGGCCACGGGACCACCGGGAGGGCGCTCGAGGGTCCCGCCGCCACCGAAGCTGCTGCCTGCGGGGCCTCCGCTCTCCTCGCTGCCCCCGGCACCACCGGCCGTCACGAGGTCGGTCTCACTGCCGCCTCCCGCAGCACCGTAGGCCCGCTCGCGTTCGCGGGCGGCCTGCCGCTCGCGTGCCAATTGCCCGTCGAAAGCCGCGAACCCCGAATTCAGCTGCTCCTCCATCGCCTGGACGCGCTCGTCGCGGGTCACCGCCCCGCCCGGCGCGGCGCCGCCGGAGGCGCCGGGCGAGCCACCAGCCCCGGCACTTGGCAGACCGCCGCCCGCCATCTGCGGGGCACCGGCCGTCGCCGCTGCCGATCCGGTCGGCCGCCGCTGGCGGCCGGCGGCTGCCTCGGTGCGTGCCCGCGCGGCCGCGGCTTCGAGCGCCGCAGCCGCCCGGTCATTCGCGTGCTGCTCGGCCTGCAGCTGCGCCGCCGACTTCGCTACCGACTGCTGCCGGGCCTGCTGCCGGGCCTGCTGTTGGGCCTGCTGTTGGGCCTGCTGTTGGGCCTGCTGCTGGGCCTGTTGCTGGGCCTGTTGCTGGGCCTGTTGCTGGGCCTGCTGCTGGGCCTGCAGTTGGGCCTGCAGTTGGGCCTGCTGCTGGGCCTGTTGCCGGGCCTGCTGCTGGGCCTGTTGCTGGGCCTGTTGCTGGGCCTGCTGCCGGGCCTGCTGCTGGGCCTGTTGCTGCGGCGTGGACTGGCTCTGCTGCTGCGTGGCACAGCCTGCCAGCGTCGCCGCCAACGCGAGTCCGGTGAGCGCGACCCTACGGTGCCGCGTCTGCATGTACGTCCCTCTCGACCAGCACATAGGCATAGCTTACGTCCTTGGCGAGTTCCGGCCCGTCCGGACCGAGCCGCGGACGGAAGCGTGTCTGCTCCACCCAGGCGCTGGCTGTCCGCGCCACCGCCTGCGGCGCGACCGGGTCCGACCCGGTGACCCGGACGTTCCGCACTCGCCCGCGGGCCGTCACGTCCAGCAGGAGCGAGATCCGCGTGCGCCGTTCACCCGCGGGCGGTGCGGGCGCATCGCCGTTCGTCGCCGCCCCCGCCAGCTCGCTACCGCTCTGACGCTCCGCGATCGGCGCCGGTTCACTCACGCCGGCCGGTTCCGGCACCGGCAGGCGGAAGGCCGGGCGCGGCTGCAGGAAGGCGGCGGCCGCCTCCGGCGCGACTCCGGGGTCGGATGTGATTGCCTGCGCGGCCTGGCGGTACGAGTCGCGCGCGCTCTGGTAGCGGTTGAACATGAGATGCCAGTCGCCGCGCAGCGCAAGAGCCGCCGCCAGCGCGCCGGGCTGCGCCGGCGTGCGCGCCTGCTGCTCGGCGAGCGCCTGATCGACGGTCTGGGAACCTCGCTGGTAGGACCGCTGCACGACGTACTGGAGCTGTCGCAGTCGCGAGTCGAACATCACCGACTGATCGGGCGTGACGTAGTCGTCCACGGCCGCCAGGATGGCGGCCTGCGCCCCGGACGCCGCCCGCATGTCCGCCTGCGCCGACTCGAACAGCAGCGCCACCCGCGTATCGGCGTCGAACTCCCCGGCGGTTGCCCCGACGACGCGCGCGTAGAACTCGCTGGCCTCCGCGTAGTGCAGCCACGGCTCGGTCACTGGATCGATGTCGGGTGCGCGCATGTGCCAGCGCGCGGCGGCCAGGTAGCCCGGCGCCGCCCGCGGGTCATCGGTACCGTAGCTGCGGCGGTAAACCCAGGTCAGGTAGTGGTAGCCGTCGTTGAGTCCCTGCCAGTCATCGAGTGCGCGCCGCGCTTCCAGCACGCGGGCGAACGCGGGGATTTGCGCCGGATCGTGCAATCCGAAGTTCACGCGCTGGATCTGCCAGGCCCGCTCGTAGGCGGCGAGCGCTCCGGGATGATCACCGCGCAGCGTCCGCGCACGGCCCAGTCCCAGCAACTGCTCGGCCAGGCCCGCGTCGAACGGACCGCGCAGCGCCTCGAGTTCGGCGATGCCGCGCGTGTAGTCGTCGATGTCCGCATCGGTGGGTGCTTGCGCCGCGACCGTCGCGGACGCGATTGTCGCCGCCAGCAGCCATGGAACCCCGCCGGCGCTGAATCGCCGCTGACCGCCGGAGACCGCCGCACGGCCACTGCGCATCACCTTCTCCGGCCGCCGGCCGCTCAGGCGACCCGCCGGCTGAGTTCGACGCCGCTGCCGACCGGCAGCAGCACGGAATCCATGCCCGCGTACCGGCGCACGCAGGCCTGGTAGGCGCGGGCATGCTCGCGCGCGCCTTCCGGAAACAGCATGTTGTCCGCGGCGACCAGGGCGCCGGGCGCGAGCCTGGGATACAGCCGCTCGAAGCACGGCACGTAGGTCGTCTTCCAGGCGTCGATGAGCACGAAGTCGAACGGGCCGGCCAGTTCCGCGACGATTTCCAGCGCGTCTCCGGCACGGAACTCGACCTGCCCCCGCAGTCCCGCGCGCTCCAGGCGCTCGGCGGCGTAGACCTGCTTTTCCGCGCGCAGATCGATGCTCACGAGACTGCCACCGTTCGCGCGTGCCGCATCGGCCAGCCAGACGGTCGAGTACCCGTACGACGTGCCGATCTCGAGCAACCGCGTGGCGCCGGCGCCGGTCGCCAGCAGGTGCAGCATCCGCCCGGTCTGCGGCCCGACCGGCAACAGGAATTCGTCGCGCACGGCCCCGAAGGCATCGCTCGTGAGCGCGGCCATCCTTTCCGCCTCCCGGGCCGCGCGCCCGTGGTACTCCTCCAGCACGTCCTCGACCGCCCGATCCATGCCGCTCCTCCCGTTCATGCGCCCATTCTACGTGCCTGCCGGCGTCTGGCGAGCGCGCAGGCCCATGGCGAGCGCTGCACAGTCGGGCAGGGTGCCTGCGTTGTCGAGGACGAGCGTGACGGCGCGCTCGGCGGCGTCGAGCGGTTCGCGGCGACCGGCCTGCAGCGCCAGTACCGCGCAATCCGCCTCGGATGCGTCGCCCCCGATGGCACGACGCCGGATGCGATCCTCGAGCACGGCGTACGGCGCCTCGACAGCCACGATGCGCGCCTGCCAGCCGCGAGCGGCCGCCAGTGCCATGAACGCGGCGCGCTCGCTGGAACGCAGGAACGTCGCGTCGACCACGACGCTGTGATCCGCCCGGAGCGCGACGCCGGCCATTTCGAGCAACCGGGCATACGTGCGCCGGTGCATGGCGGGCGTGTACAGATCGATGCCGGCGGCGCGGCTGTCGGCGGACGCCGGCAGGCCGGCCAGCCGCTTGCGCTCGATGTCCGCGCGCAGGCGCACTGCATCGAGCGCCACGGCAAGGTCGTGCGCAACGCGGCTCTTACCGGATCCGGACAAGCCGTGCATCAGGATCAGCAGCGGCGGTTCGCGCGGGGCGAGCGCCGCCTGCGCCGCCCGCAGATAGCGCTCCACCTCGCCGGCCGGGTCCCGGGCGTCGGCACCGCCGGCGGCACGCAGCGCGGCGACCTTGGCGCGCACGAGTGCACGGTAGGCGCAATAGAGCGGGAGCACGCCCAGTGCGTCGACATCCCCGGTGGCGTCCAGCCAGGCGCCGAGCAGGCAGGTCGAGAGATCCGGACGGCCCCGGGCCGACAGGTCCATGCAGGGAAAGGCGATGTCGGCGGCGACGTCCCCCCAGCGCAGGGCGGCGCTGAACTCGATGCAGTCGAAGGGCACCAGTCGGTCGCCGAGCAGGACGAGATTTCCGAGGTGCAGGTCGCCATGCCCCTCGCGCACATGGCCCGCCAGGCGGCGGGCCGCTACGCGGGGTGCCGCCAGAGTGAGCGCCGCGTCCAGCGCCGGCCGCAGCGTCGCGAGCAGCCCTGCAGCCGCCGCCGTGACGGCCGGGCCTTCCACCTGTTCGCAGGCCGCAGTGACGGCCTCCGCCACGGCGGACGGTGATCCCCACCCGCTGTCCGGGGGCGCCGCGGGCATGGCGGCGTGGAACGCCCCGAGCCGGCTGCCCAGGTCCTCGACCATGCCGGCGGCGAGGTCGCCGGCCGCCAGGACCGAGGTGCCCAGCGCCGCCTGCGGAAACTCGCGCATCCGCACGGCGTACTCGAAGGCCGCGCCGGCACCGGAGAGTTCGGGGTGCTCCGGGCTTCCGGTCACGGGGAGGACGTCCACGTACAGGTCCGGGGCGAGCCGCCGGTTCAGCCGCAACTCCTCGAAACAGGCGTCGCGACGTGCGGCCAGCGTGGAGAAATCGAGGAACCCGAGCGCGACCGGCTTCTTGAACTTGTAGGCCCAGGCGCCGGTGAGCAGCACGCAGGAAATGTGGGTCTCGAGCACCTGCACCCGCTCCACCGGGTGCCCGAGCACCTCGGGGCGCGCGAGCCGGGCGACGAGGTCGCGCAGCGCGCTGGACGGGTCGGCGGCGCCGCTCACGCAGGCCCCCCGTGGTAAAGATCGGCACGCCGTGTCCGATAACACGGTGCATGAGCATGCCCGTTCCCGTGACGCTCCCGTTGCCTGCCGCACCGGGCGGCGACGATCGTGCGCCGGGCGAGGCAGGCCTGGCGGCAGTCCTGCCGGCGACCGGCTACCGGCACGGCGCGGTGGTCGGCAGCTTCCGCGGCTACCGGCTCGCGACCGCGCTGCAGCCGATCTTCAGCTTTTCCCACCAGCGGCCGGTGGGCTGCGAGGCACTCGTGCGTGCCGCCGACGACCACGGCAGGGCGGTTCCGCCACCGATGCTGTTCGGCATGTTCCAGAAGGCCCGCGACGCCGTGCTCCTCGATCGGCTCTGCCGGACGCTGCACGTCGCGAACTTCCAGGCCCTCGACAGCCTGGCCTGGCTGTTCCTGAACGTGAACCCGAAAGTGGTCGAACTCGGTCGGCGGCATGGCAGCTTCTTCCTGGACCTGCTCGAACATTTCCGGCTGCCGGCGCGGCAGGTCGTGATCGAGGTCATCGAAACGGCCATCACGCGCGACGAAGTCCTCGACGAGATGGTCGGCTACTACCGCGAACTCGGCTGCATGCTCGCCGTCGACGATTTCGGGGCCGGACATTCCAACTTCGACCGGATCTGGCGCCTGGAACCCGAGATTGTGAAGCTCGACCGGCGGATGCTCACCGAGGCGACCGCGAACACTCGCGTCCGGCGCAGTCTACCCAAGCTGGTGGCCCTGCTGCACGAGGCCGGCTGCATCGTCCTCGCCGAAGGCATCGAGACCGACACCGAGGCCATGATTGCTCTCGATGCCGGGGTCGACCTCGGGCAGGGCTACCTGTTCGGCCGGCCGACCGCGATCTCGGACCCGCCGTCGCTCGACCCTGGAGCTTGCGAACGCGTCACGCGGGCCTTCCGGCAGCGCTGGCTGGACGAGCAGCGCCGCACCGACGAACGCCTCGGCCCCCATCGCGCGACCGTCGACGCGTGCGCCGCGGAAATGACCGCCGGTACCGAACTCACCGCCATCGTCGACCGCCTCCTCGCGCTACCCGGTGCAACGCGCTGTTACCTGCTCGACGAGCACGGCGCGCAAGTCGGCCGCAACTTCGTCCCGGTGCTGCACCTGCAGCCCCCGGACGCGCGCCTGCAGCCGCTGTCGAACAGCGCCGGCGCCAACTGGTGCCACCGCGCCTACTTCCGCAAGGCCATGATCGCGCCCGACCAGACGCAGGTGACCGGCCCGTACCTCTCGCTGCCCGATGCGCGCATGTGCACGACGCTCTCCCGCGCCGTGCGCACGGCCGCGGGGATCCGGGTGCTGTGCCTGGATCTGACGGCCGTGCTGCTCCAGGAAACGTTGCCGCCTTTCCCGGCGCCGGCCGCCTGACCGGCCGCCCGCGGCAGGTGCCGCGGGGAGCGCCCGTATGCTACCGTGAGGTCCGGTCAAGGACCCGTGCGCCACGCCGATGATGCTCCGTTCCCCATTCAAGACGCTGTCCGAGCGGGTGCACGGCCAGATCCGCGCCGACATCGTCGCCGGTCGGCACGCACCGGACTCCAAGCTCCGCATCGAGGAGCTGCGCGCGCGCTACGACGTCGGCGCGAGCCCGCTGCGCGAGGCGCTCAACCGCCTCGCGGCGGAGGGTTTCGTGATCGCGATCGGCCAGCGCGGCTTCCGCGTGGCGCCGATCTCGACCGAGGAGCTCCTCGATCTCACGCGCGTCCGCGTCCTGCTCGAAACCGAGGCGCTGCGGGAGAGCATCGCGCGCGGGGACGGGGCCTGGGAGGCCGGCGTCGTGGCGGCGTACCACCGCCTATCGCGCGAGCAGCCGGTGCCGGCGGCCGATCCGCGCGGCTACGAGGAGCGCAATCACGACTTCCACGAGGCGCTGGTCGCGGCCTGCCGCTCGCCGCTGCTCCTGCGCTACCGCGCGACCGTTTACGATCAACAGAAGCGCTACCGGGCGCTGTTGATGGGCGTGGAGCCGGTCGCCCGGGATCTGCACGCCGAGCATCACCGCATCATGACCGCGGCGCTCGCGCGCGACGTCGATGGGGCGTGCGCCGAGTCCGCGCAGCACATCCGCAGCTCTGCGGACGAGATCTCGGCGCTGCTCGCGCGCCTGCGCCGCCCGGATGCCCGGCCGGCGGTCGCGACGACCGTCTGACGGCGCCACTCAGGCGTTCTCCCCGAACAGCGTCCTGCGCGCCTCGCCGGTGATGGCGACGACGGCCGGATGGCGGATGCGGCGCTCTGCCGAGATCGCGTAGAACCGCTCGGTCACCGCGTCGGTCTGGCCCACGAGCTTCACCCCGTACTGCGCGCCGAGTTCGGCCTCCAGCAGCGCCGGCGCCGGGAACGCACCCAGGCCGGAGGCGCCGAACACCTTCAGCAATGCAGCGTCCTCCACCTCGGCCTTGACGTCCGGCCGCAGTCCCTCGCGATCGAACCACAGCTCGAGCGCGCGGCGCAGGGAGGTGTTGGGCGTGGGCAGCAGCACCGGCGCGCCGCCGAGCGAGGCCGGGAAGCCGCGCCGCAGCCTCGCGGCGAGCGAGGGCACGGCGAAGAACCCCGTGGCGCTCGCGCCAAGCACGTGGTTGTACACGCGCAGCGCCGCGCTCGGCGGCGCGGGGCTGTCGGACAGCACCAGGTCGACTCGATGGCGCGAGAGCTCCATCAGCAGTTCCTCCAGCTTGCCCTCGTAGCACTGCAACCGGACCGGCGGCGCCAGCTCGAGCGCCGGCCGCAGGATGCGGAACGCGATACGCTTGGGCACGACGTCGGCAATGGCCACGCGCAGGACGCGACCGCCCTCCGGCAGGCGACCGCGCACCACGTCGGTCAGCTCCGCGCCGAGGCGGAACATCTCGTCAGCGTAGCGGAACACGACCTCGCCCAGCTCGGTGCGCTGCATGCGCCGACCCGCCCGGCGGAACAGCTTGTCGCCCACCGCCTCCTCCAGGCGCGCGAGCTGCCCGCTCAGGGTCTGCGGCGTGAGGAACAGCCGCTCGGCGGCGCGCGCGATGCTGCCTTCGGAAGCGATGACCCAGAAGTAGTACAGGTGCTTGTAGTTGAGGTGACGCACGGCGCTCTTCCGGTTCGCGGTTATCGAATCCCGGTCACCGGATGATCCGTTTTCCCTGACTCACTGTCGAGCCCGGCCGGTACCCTGCCCCGGCCGCGGGGG
>CAYOJP010000003.1:0-11077 GCA_964404305.1 uncultured Gammaproteobacteria bacterium | reverse complement strand
TAGCCGCTCAGGAGCGCTGCGACCCAGGTCGCGGTAGCCCCGATCGTCCAGGCCTGGGCGAAGACGCCTTCGCTCTCGAACAGGCGGCCGCGCAACCAGCGGACATGGCGCCCGCCGGCGCGCTCGAGGGCGCGGGCCGCCAGCGGCAGCAGCGCGGCAACGACGGGCACGCTCCCGACCGCCAGGCGGTAGCCGCCGCGCCGCCACAGCCAGTCGATGTCGAGCACGATGGTGCGGGTCCTGCGCATCCATGGCAGCAGCAGGAAGAACGCCAGGCCGGAGAACAGCAGCAGCTGCAGTGCCGCTACCACCTTGCCCGCCTTGTACGCCTCGTAGTCGACCGGGTAGGGCAGCAGGTCGTAGAGCGGCTGCGGATACACGCCGACGAGGATGCACAGCGCGGCGAACAGGATCATGGCTGCGGACATGTTCCAGGGTGCATCGCGCGGACGCAGCCCGGAGTCCGCCTGGAAGAACACGAACCAAGGGAACTTGATCCCCGCGTGCAGGAACACGCCTGCCGAGGCCGCGGCGAGCAGGTAGTACACCAGTGCCATCTCCTGCACGGCCGCGGCTTCGGAGATGAGGGACTTGGTGGTGTAGCCAGACGTCAGCGGAAAGCTCGAGATCGCCAGGGCGCCGACGATGCCGCATGCGGTGGTCACCGGCATGGTGCGGAACAGTCCGCCGAGATCCGTGCAGCGGCTGCGTCCCGTGCGGTAGAGCACCACCCCGGCGCTCATGAACAGCAGCGCCTTGTAGACGATGTGCGCGGCAGCGTGCGCGGCAGCGCCGTTCAGCGCCATCGGCGTGCCGATTCCGACGGCGCAGACCATGAACCCGACCTGATTGACGATGGAATAGGCGAGGATGCGGCGGGCGTCGTTCTCCAGCAGCGCGTAGACGATGCCGTAGAAGATCATGTACAGGCCGATCCCGAGCAGCACAGGCTGGCCCAGAAACAGCAGCATCAGCACCAGCACCGCCGTCTTCGTGGTGAAGGCCGAGAGGAACACCGCCCCGGTCGGGCTCGCTTCCGGATAGGCGTCGGCGAGCCAGGCCGATACCGGTGGCGCCGCGGCGTTCAGCAGCACGCCCGCGAGGATCATCCACGCAGCAAAGCCCTCGGCGACCAGCGGGCGGATGTCGATCGAGCCGGTGTGGACCATCACGCCCTCGATGCCGACCATCAGCACGACCCCGCCGAGCAGGTGCATGACAGCGTAGCGGATGCCGGCGCGGCGCGCCGCATCGGTGCCCCCGGACCAGACCACCACGGTCGAGAAGATCGCCATCAGTTCCCAGAACACGAACAGGGAGATGAGATCGCCTGCGAAGCACACACCGATCGCGCCGGCCGCGTAGGCGTAGGCGGACGCCAGTTCGTACCAGGCGGCGGTGCGGAAGGCGAACAGGCCGCCGGCGAAGGCCATGACCGCGAACACGCCGGCGAACAGCCGGCGAGCCGGCCCGCCCTCCACGGGCTCGATCGGATAGTCGAGGAACCGCGCCGTCGTGACGACCCCGTCGGGCACCTGCGCGATCGCCCACAGGGTCGCGAGCGGCGCGAGCAGCACGACCGCGGTGCGCAGGTTTCCCCGAGTGAGCCCGAGCAGCGCGGCTCCGGCGAGCAGGACCAGCGCCGGGGGCGGCATCTCAATCATCGTAGTAGTTCTCCGCGCGCTTCAGCAGCAGGCCGAGCGCCCGCGCCAGGACCACCATCAGCACGCAGGCTCCGAACCCGTAGGCGGCGCCGAAGCCGAACCACCCGTCCGCGCCGAAGCGCGCCGGAACGTCGACGGCGAGCTGCGCCACGAGCGTCAGCGCGAGCACCACCGCAGAGGCGGCGCACAGGCGGCGCACCGTGGCGGGCCTGACCAGCCAGTGCCGGTCGCCGGATGAATCGCTCATTTTCCATCTCCCGCGACCTGCGACTCCAGATCGATTACCGGCTGGTTGAGCAGGAAGAACGCCAGCGTCAGCGCAGCCGTGGTCACCAGCGCGACCACGATCGGCCAGGGTGCCTCGCCGTGGTCCTTCGCGGGCGGCGCGTCCTCGGACTGGAACCACGCCGCGTGGACGATCGGCAGGAAATAGGCCGCCGTGAGGACGGTGCTGGCGATGATGGTGAAGATGGCCAGGTAGTTGTCGGACTGGAACGCCCCGGCGAGGATGTACCACTTCGACACGAAGCCGGCCGTGGGCGGCACGCCGATCATGCTGATTGCACCGATCGTGAAGGCCGCCATCGTCCACGGCATGCGACGGCCGATGCCGCGCAGATCCGCGATCTCGGTCTTCTTCGAGGCGGTGTAGATGCTGCCCGCGGCGAAGAACAGTGTGATCTTCCCGAATGCGTGGGCCATGACGTGCACCGCCGCGCCGACCGCGGCCAGCGGCTTGAGTATCGCCACGGCCAGCAGCACGTAGCCGAGCTGACCGATGGTCGAGTACGCAAGCAGTCGCTTCAGGTTGCGCTGGCGGATGGCGGCCAGGCTCGCGGCGACGACCGTGAACGAGGCCGCGTAGATGAGCCAGCCGGCGCTCGGCTGGGCGAACAGGAATTCGGTCCCGAACACGTACACCACCACCTTGGTGAAGGTGAACACGCCCGCCTTCACGACCGCGACCGCGTGCAGCAGCGCGCTGACCGGCGTCGGCGCCACCATGGCCGCCGGCAGCCAGCGGTGCACCGGCATGAGCGCCGCCTTGCCGATCCCGAAGGCATACAGGACGAGGAGCAGCCCGACGGCCGGCCCGGCGACGTGTCCGGCCAGGATCCCGCCGGGGACGAAGTCGAGCGTGCCGGTGATGCGCCAGGTCCAGATGATCGCCGGCAGGAACAGGCCGATGGAGGTGCCCAGAAGCAGCGCGAGGTACACCCTCGCCGAGGCGACCGTTGCGGCATCTGCCTTGTGCGCCACGAGCGGATAGGTCGAGAGCGTCAGGGCCTCGTAGAACAGGAACAGGGTCAGGAGGTTCGCTGCGCAGGCCACGCCCATGGTCGCCGCAATCGCGATTGCGAAACAGGCGTAGAAACGCGTCTGGTGGTGCTCGCCGTTGCCGCGCATGTAGCCGATGGAATAGACCGAGTTCACGATCCACAGCAGTGACGCCAGCGCCGCGAACAGCATGCCGAGCGGTTCGAGCCGGAATTCCAGCGCCAGCCCGGGCAGCAATTCGCCCACCCGGAACGCCGGACGCGCCCCGGCCAGCAGATCGGGCAGGCGTGCCCATACCAGCAGCGCCAGCGTCACTGCGGTGACGAGCGTCACCGCTTCGCGCAGGTTCGGCCGACGTCCGGCGGCGGCGACGAGTAGTGCTCCGACCAGCGGCAGGAGCACGAACGCGGGCAGGTCCCAGGCGCCGGTCACAGCAGGTGCCTCAGGAGACCGGTGGCGCCTTCGCGGGCGAGGGTCGTCGGCAGGCCCGGCGAGAATCCGAACCAGACGTTGGCGAGCGCCGCGGCCCACACTGCCGCCAGCGCCATCGCCGGTGCCTCGCAGCGGTCCTGCGCGCCAGGCGGCGGATCCCGGAAATAGGCCACCTCCACCACCCGCCAGACGTAGGCGACCGCCAGCAGCGAACTCGCGATGATCGCCACGAGCGGGACAAGCCCCGCCACGCCCCGGGCCAGGCTGGCTTCAATCAGGTACCACTTGCTGATGAACCCGGCCGTGCCGGGAATGCCGATGAGGCTGAGCGCGCCGAGCACGAACGCGGCCATCGTCAGCGGCATGCGGCGGCCGATGCCCGCCAGATCGGCCAGCCCGAAGGACCGCAGGCGCAGGGCGAGCGCCGACAGGGCCAGGAACAGCGCACCCTTGGCGAGCGCGTGGTTGAACATGTGCACGATCGCCGCCGACAGCCCTGCCACGGTGACGAAGCTCGCGCCGAGGACGATGTAGCCGACCTGGGCGATTGACGAGTAGGCGAGCAGCTTCCGCAAATCGCGCTCGTACAGCGCCACGATCGAGGCGACCAGCATGCCGGCGACCGCCAGTGGCATCAGGAAGCCGCTGAACTGCAGGTCGTGATTCGGCAGGTTGCCCTGGAACACGAAGAAGTCGAATCGCAGCAGCACGTACAGCGCGACCTTGGTGGAGCAGGCGGCGAGGAAGGCCGTCACGACCGGCGGCGAGTGCGCGTAGACGTTCGGCAGCCAGACGTGCAGCGGAAATACCGCGGCCTTCAGCGCCAGGCCCACCGTGATGAAGCCCGCCGCCGCCAGCACCGGGCGCAGGTCGGACACCTCGCCGATGCGGGATTCCAGATCCGCCAGGTTGAGCGTTCCGGTCAGCATGTAGAGCAGGCCGACTCCGATGAGGTAGAAGGTCGCGCCGATCGTGCCCATGAGCAGGTACTTCATGACCGCGGTCAGCGCGCGCCGGTCCGGGCCTGCCGCGACCAGCACGTAGCTGGCGAGCGAGGACACTTCCATGAACACGAAGATGTTGAACGCATCGCCGGTGGCGCAGATCCCCGAAAGGCCGGCGACGACCAGCAACCAGGCGGCGTAGAAGTACGGCTGGCGCTCCGCCTCCACCGCGGCGTCGATGCCGCGCCGCGCGGACAGCAGGGCCAGGCTCGAGGCGCCGTTGACCACCAGCAGCATCAGGGCGCCGAAGGCGTCGATACGCAGCTCGATGCCCCAGGGCGGCGGCCAGCCGCCCACTTCGTAGGTGACATCCGGCGCGCCGAGCGTCGCCGTCGCCAGCGCCACGGCGATGGCGAAGCCCATCAGGCTCGCCGCCGTCGCCGCGAGCCATGGCAACCCGGGCGCCCGCAGCAGCACCACCAGCGGCGCCGTCAGCAGCGGCACCACGATCTGCAGGACCGGTAGTTGCGCCGCGAGCGAGGTCACCGGCGCTCCGGTTCCTGCCGGTCCAGCGCCTGCGTCTCATGCTCCTCGATCGTGCCATACGCTTCGCGGATGCGGACGACGATCGCCAGTCCGAGCGCGGTGGTCGAGATGCCGACGACGATGGCGGTCAGGATCAGCACCTGGGGCAGCGGGTTCGAGTAGACCACGTCCTCGACCCCGGCCTTCAGGATCGGGGCGGTTCCGCCGTCGACCTTGTCCATGGTGATGTACAGCAGGAACACCGCCGACTGGAAGATGGACAGCCCGATCAGCTTCTTGACGAAGTTGCCCTTCGCCACCACGGCATGGAACCCGACCATCAGCAGGATGGCGAATACCCAGTAATTGTAGAGGCCGAGCACCGCCATCAGGGTCGGCGCCCGCGGCCCGCGAAGGCATGGAAGATCGAGAGCATCACGCCGGTGACGGTCAGGCCGACTCCCAGCTCGATCAGGAGCAATCCGAGCTGCTGGCCCTTCACGGAATCGCTCGCGAGCACCGAGTAGTCGAGAAACCCGCCGCCGAGCAGGATCCCGGCCACGCCCACGCCACCGTACAGCAGGGCACCTCCGGCGATGAGACCGTTCAGGACCGCGGGAGGCAATGCCTGCAGCGCCGCCGCCTGGCCCTCCAGCAGTCCGTAGAGGATGAAGGCGGCGGCGACGATCGCGCCGGCCTGAAAGCCGCCGCCCGGCCCGTACTCGCCGTGGAACTGGACGTACAGGCCGAACAGCACGATGAACGGTACGAGCAGGCGGCCGACGACCTGCGGCACGAGATGATGCCGCAGCCCCGCCGCCGGCGTGGGACCGGGTGCCTCGCGCTGCCAGCCAGTGCCCAGCAGGAACAGCACGCCGATCGCGGCCGTGAACACGACAAAGACCTCGCCGAGCGTGTCGAAGCCGCGGAAACTGCCGAGCACCGCCGTCACGACATTCGGGATGTCGATGAGTTCGGGCGTCATCTCGAGATACCAGGGCGCGACGTGCTGGTGCACGGGCGCGTTCGGATCGCCCAGGCGCGGCTGGTCGAAGGTTGCGTAGATGACCGCGAGCGCCGTCATCCCCACGGCGGGCAGCGCCAGGCGCGACGCGCGCGCCGGGGCGGGCTGCTCGCGGTCCTCGGTCAGCGCGAGCGCGCCCAGAAACAGCACGGTGGACAGGCCGGCGCCGACCGCAGCCTCGGTCAGGGCGACATCCGCGGCATCGAGCACGAAGAAATTGGCCGCCATCAGCAGGCTGAAGATCCCGGACAGCATGACGGCCACGAACAGGTTCGGGGTGCGGACGATGGCGACTGCCGTGACGACCAGCAGCGTCAGCAGGAACATGCCGAGCAGGGTGATCATCCGGAGTCCACCCCGGGGCCGGGCTCGCGTTCCGGACAGACCGGCCCGGCGCCCGACAGCAGGGCCGCGTTGGCGAGCGCATAGGAGGCCGCGGGCCCGGTCAGGAGCAGGAACGCAAGGATGGCGACGAGCTTGACGCTGGCGAGGGTGAGGCCTGACTGCAGCACGAGGCCCGCGAGCACCAGGATCGACCCGAGCGTGTCGGTCAGGCCCGCCGCATGCATGCGCGAGAACAGATCGGGCATCCGCAGCAGCCCCACGCCGCCGATGAACACGAACAGGCCACCCGCCGTCAGCAGCACCCAGCCGAGCAGGTTGCCGACGGCCTCCACCTCAACGACCTTCCCGCGAGCGCCGCAGCGCATCGCTCTGCACGAACTCGAGCACGGCCAGCACTCCGATGAAGTTGATGAGCGCGTAGGCGAGCGCCAGGTCGAGGAAGTCGGGACGGCCATACAGGAAGGCCACCACCGACACGAGCAGCACCGTCTTGGTCCCGAGCATGTTCGCCGCCAGCACCCGGTCGTAGATGCTCGGCCCGAGCAGCGCCCGCGCGACGGCGAGCGCCATCGTGACGAGGATGGCGATGACTGCGACGTGGTACATGGCGCTTCTGCCTCGCGTGCGGCCCCGGGCGCGGCCGCGGTCAGCGCTCCCCGGTGATGGCGGCCAGCCGGCGCTGCATGGCGCCGCCGGCCAGGTCGTCGGCGGCCGCGCGCGTCAGGCAATGCACGCGCAGCCGGCCCTGGTCGTCGTCGATGGTGACGGTTCCCGGCGTCAGGGTGATCGAATTGGCGAGGATTGCCTGCGCGACCGGATCCAGCATGCTCGCATCGATGGTCACCAGGGTCGGGCTGAGCTGCGGGTGCGGAGCGAGCACGACGCGCGCGACCCGCAGGTTGGAGAGCACTATCTCCCGCAGCAGCCATAGCCAGTAGCCCGGCAGGCGCAGAGCGACGTGAAGCGAATAGGTATCGCGATCGAAGAAGCCGGTGCGTCCCGCGACCAGCAGCGCCACCGCGCAGGACACCGCTCCCAGGGCCAGGATCAGGGGCTGGTACAGGCCCGACCACAGCAGCCATGCCACCGCGAAGACGAGCAGCGCGAGGACCTGGTGTTTCGTTCGCGCATGCAATGGAGTGCGATCACCGTCGCGGCGGCGTCCGGGATCAGGATTCAAGATGAGTACCCCCGTATTCGTCCCCGCCACCGCGATCCGGCGGCACACAGGGTCCCGATGTTACCAAGATCGTCGCGCGTTACCCATCGATAAAGACTGACTCTCGCAGCGGCGCTCTCAGTGCCGCCGCCCGGCGCGGGCCAGGACCGCGTGCAGCAGCACGTTCGCGCCGGCAGCAACGTCCGCGGGCGACGCCGACTCGGCCTCGTTGTGGCTCAGGCCGCCGGCGCAGGGAATGAAGATCATCGCGGTCGGCACGACCTGCGCGACGTTGCACGCATCGTGGCCCGCGCCGCTGACGATCTCGCGGGCGTGGTATCCGCACGCCGCGGCCGCGTCACGCACCGCCGCGATGCAGGCCGGATCGAAGTCCACTCCTGGCGATTCCCAGGTCCGGCGCACCTCGCACTCGAGGTCGCATTCCCGGCAGGCCGCCTCCACGATGACGACGAAGTCGCGCGTGAATTCCGCATAGCGCGCGGCATCCGGATGGCGGATGTCCGCGCTGAGAGTGAGCCGGCCGGGGATGGTGTTCGGGGAGCCCGGCTCGGCCCGGATGACGCCGAAGGTCAGACGCAGGTCGTCGCCCATGCGCGCCGCCGCGGCATACAATCGCGGCAGGAAGCGGGACAGCGCGCGCATCGGGTCGCGGCGCAATGCGGGCGGCGTGGTGCCGGCATGCGCGGCCTGGCCGCGCACGGCGATCTGGTAGCGGCACATGTGCTGCACGCCGGTGACGATGCCGATCGTCGCCCCTTCGGCCTCCAGGATCGGACCCTGCTCTATGTGCAGTTCGAACGCGGCGCCGATGGCGTCGTGCCGCGCCTCGAGCGGCCCGCGGGCCCCCAGGCGCTCGAGTTCCGCCGCGACCGTGTGTCCGGCGTGGTCGCGCAGCGACAGCGCAATCTCGAGCGGGAGCCGGCCGGCCCAGACCGCCGAGCCCATCATGGCCACCGGGAAGCGCGCGCCTTCCTCGTTCGTCCAATTGACGACCTCGACCGGCGCCTCGGTAACGATGCCCCGGTCGGCGAGCGTCTCCAGCACCTCCAGGCCGGCTAGCACGCCATAGACGCCGTCGAAGCGCCCGCCGGTGGGCTGCGTGTCGAGATGGCTGCCCACGAGCACGGCCGGCGCGTCCGGAACGCGGCCGGCGCGACGCGCGAAGAGATTGCCGATCGCGTCGGTGCGCACCTCCAGGCCGGCGCCCGTGCACCAGTGCGCGAACAGTGCGCGGGCGGCCCCGTCTTCCTCGCCCAGCGCGGGCCGGTTACAGCCGCCACCGGCCGTGGCCCCCAGGCGGCCCATTTCCAGCAGCCGGTTCCACAGCCGCTCACCGTCGACTTTCAGCATGCAGCCCCCCCTTCGCACGGACCGCCCCGAGTATAGCCACGGGGGACTATCGATCCATGGCGTTGCGGCCCCCGTGGTCCGTCAATACACTCCGGGCGGGGCAGACAGCGACCGACTCACACGAGGGAGAGCAAGCGTATGGCCAGCAAGCGCAAGAAGCCCGCAACCCGTCCGCAGGCGGCCGCAAAAATGCGGGTCGCCGCCCGGAGCACAGTCGCCCCGCCGGCGAAGAAGAACGGTACGCCGGCGTGGATGGCGCCGTACCTCGCCGCGGCCTGGGGCATTCGCAACCACTGGTGGCCGGCCCTGTTCAGCAGCGAAGTCGGCGAGGACGAGGTCAAGCCGGTGCGCATCGCCGGCGAGCACATCGTGTTGCGGCGCGCCAAGGGCAAGGTCTACGCGCTCAAGGACGAGTGCGTGCATCGCGGCGTCCGCCTCTCGCTGAAGCCCACGTGCCTCACCAAGGACTCGCTCACCTGCTGGTACCACGGCTTCACGTACAACCTGGACGACGGCCGGCTCATGTCGATCGTCGCCGCGCCCGACGACCCGATCATCGGCAAGGTACGCCTGCAGACGTATCCGGTGCAGGAGGCCAACGACATCGTCTTCGTGTTCGTGGGCGACCCGGACGTCGTGCCGCCGCCGCTTGCGCACGACCTGCCGCACCGTATCCCCGAGGGCACCGAGCACCGCACCGCGTACCTGCTCGATCCGGACACCGTGGCACTGGGCATCCACCGCAAGTGCGTGGGCGA
Organism: uncultured Gammaproteobacteria bacterium; assembly: GCA_964404305.1. Lineage (GTDB taxonomy): Bacteria > Pseudomonadota > Gammaproteobacteria > JADZEE01 > JADZEE01 > CAYOJP01. The sequence goes on along the minus strand of CAYOJP010000003.1, from coordinate 1,577 downwards.
CTGGCGCCTCGCCGCCGAGAGCGGCGGCGACCCCGGGCACATCCTGATTCACCGCCACTCCGCGCTGGTCCTGTCGCAGGACATCGGCCTCGCCCTGGGCGAGAAGAAGCGCCCGGGCGCGACCTCGATCACGGTACAGGACAAGGGTTACCCGGTCGGCGTGACGAAACTCTACGAGAACATGGACTTCGTCATGGAGAACAAGGCGCTGAACATCAAGGCCCGGGGCACCAAGCCACCGATCGGCGTCCACGTCTCGCTGTACCTGCCCGGCGTGCTGCTGGTCGAGAACTGGCCCATGTACGGCTACGCGCAGATGGAGTGGTATGTCCCCATCGACGATCACCACCACGAGTACTGGCAGGTCCTCGTCAAGACGTGCCGGACCGACGACGAGCGCGAGGACTTCCAGATCCGCTTCGAGCACGCCTGGCGCGACCTGGCGCTCAAGGGCGGCTTCAATGACGACGACATCTGGTCCCGCGAGGCGATGGAGGCCTTCTACGCGAATGGCCGCGGCTGGGAGGAGGAGAAGCTTTTCTCCCTCGACGAATTCATCGTCCACTGGCGGCGGCTGTTCGTGAAGCACGCCCGCGGCATCCAGCAGGCGCCACGATGACCGCCCCTGCGTACGTCACCCGCGACGTCGTCGCCGGCGGGCTCAGCACGCGCGTGCTGGAGGCAGGCAGCGGTCCGCCGCTGGTGCTGCTGCACGGCGGCGGCGCCGGGGCCGACAGCGCCGGGAACTGGCGCGCGTGCTTTCCCGTGCTGGCCCGCGATGCGCACGTATTCGCCATCGACATGGTCGGCTTCGGGCACACCGACAAGCCGGACCCGTCGGGGTTCGAGTATTCGCAGGCCACGCGGGTGACGCACGTCGCCTCGGTCCTGGATGCGCTCGGGCTGAAGGGCGTGACGCTGGTCGGCAACTCGATGGGCGGCATGACCTCGACCGGCGTGGCGATCGAGCGGCCGGACCTGGTTGCCAAGGTCGTCCTGATGGGCAGCGCGGGCATCCGCGCGCCGATCAACGATGACCTGAAGGCGATCATGAACTACGACTTCACGACCGCCGGCATGCTGAGGATCGTGCGCGGACTGACCAATCCGGACTTCCGCATCGACGACACGCTGGTCGACTACCGTTTCCGCCTCTCCACCGAGCCGGCCACACGCGCGGCCTACGGCGCGATCATGGGCTGGATCGGCCGCCAGGGGGGGCTGTACTACCCGGAGGACTACATCTCGCGGCTGCGACAACCGGCCCTGGTCGTGCACGGCAAGCTCGACCGGGTCGTGCCGTTGGCGAGCGCCTACCGGTTCCTCGAACTGATCGAGAACTCGTCGGGCTACATCCTGCCGCACTGCGGGCACTGGGCCATGATCGAGCACCCGGCGCCGTTCTGCCGGGTGGTGACGGGTTTCGCGCAGGAGCGATGACGGTGACTGGTGATCCGTGATCCGTGATCCGTGATCCGTGAACCGTGCGATGCCGAGTCGGCCTGCCGATCGTCGTGCATCAAACTGAGCACGGATCACCGATCACGGATCACGATCGTCACACGAACAGGGTCCCG
>CAYOJP010000002.1:9410-39766 GCA_964404305.1 uncultured Gammaproteobacteria bacterium | reverse complement strand
GCGGTCTGGATGCGCGCGGTCTCGAAGGACTGCATCAGCTGCCGGAAGCCCTGCCCCGGCGCCGCGCCGAGCAGGGCGTCGTCCGGCACCTCGACCCCGTCGAACGCGATCTCGTATTCCTTCATGCCGCGATAGCCGAGGACATGGATCTCGCTGCCGCGCATGCCCGGCAGCGGAAACGGGTCGGCCGCCGTGCCGCGCGGCTTGGCGACGAGGAACAGCGACAGCCCGCGGTGCCCGGCCACGCCGGAGTCGGTGCGGGCGAGCAGGGTCATGAGATCACTGCGGGCGCCGTGGGTGGTCCAGGTCTTGTTGCCCGTGATCCGCCAGGCCGCGCGGCCGTCCGCGGTCGTCACCCGTTCGGCGCGCGTGTGCAGCGAGGCGAGGTCGGAGCCGGCGTCGGGCTCGGTGAATGCAGCCGTCGGCAGGATGCGGCCGGTCGCAATCCCGGGCAGCCAGCGCTGCCGCTGCGCTTCGGTCCCGCCGTGCAGGATCAGGTCGGCGGCAATCTCCGAGCGCGTGCCCAGCGAGCCGAGCCCGATCCAGCCGCGCGAGAGTTCCTCGGTGACGATGCACATCGCGTCCTTGCCGAGCCCCAGCCCGCCGTACGCCTCGGGGACGGTCAGCCCGAAGACGCCCAGGTCGCCCAGTTCGGTGATGGTCGCGTCGGGGATGAGGGCGTTCTCCCGGTGCCAGCGATGCGCGGCGTCGGCGTGGTCGTCGGCATAGCGCGCGAACTGGTCGCGCGCCAGTGCGAGGGCCTCGTCGCCGAGGGCCGGATCGCCGTAACGGCGGGCCGAGTGGCCGTCGGCGAGGAGGGCCACCAGCTGCCGACGGGCAGCCGGATCGTGGTTCGCGCGGCGCAGGGCGGCGACGGCCGGGGTCGTCGCGAAGGTCGCCACCGCGGTTCCGGACGGATCGAGCGCGTCGGGACGGAACATCTCGCCCTGGCTCATGGGCAGTCCGCCGGCCAGTTGCGCGAGGTATTCGCCGAACGCGATCTGCAGCAGCAGGGCTTCCATTGGTGCCAGCCGGGCGGACTCCGCCAGCCGCGTGGCCCACGCCAGCATCTCCCGCAGGGCGCACGCGCAGGTGGCCGCCCAGGCGTGACCATGCGCGCGGTGCTGCTCCCTCGCCAGGGCCTCCGGATCGAGCGTCGGGCCCAGGAGCCCCCGCAACACTCCGCGCTGGTGCTCGAGCAGGCGCTCCGTGGCGACCAGCGCGGCGGCACACGCGGGGAGCAGGCCGGGGAGCACGGGGTCCCGGCCGCCTGCGCCGGGGCTGCCGCCGGTCATGGTGCCGTACCTGCCCGCGGGCCGCCGATCGTGCCCTGCGCGCGCAGGCCGGCGAGGGTTGCGGCATCGAGCCCGAGCACGGACTGCAGCACGGCGTCGGTGTGCTCGCCCAGGCGCGGTGCCGTCCCCGCGGGCACCCGCGGCACGGCGGAGAAGTCGAGTGGCGTCTTCGCCGTGAGCAGGGATCCGATGCCGGGATGGAGCACGCGCTCGAACATCGGATTGGCCTCCGAGCAGCGCGGGTCCTCCGCGAGCATCTGCCGAAAGCTGCGGTAGGGCCCCCACAGCACGCCGCCCTGCGTGAGCGCCGTCGCGACCGCGGGGAGATCCCGCCGCGCGAACCAGGGCCGCAGGAATGCGGAGATGAGCTCGCGGGCGGCATAGCGCCCCGCTGCGTTGCCGAGGTCATAGCCGGCCGCGCGGGCGGCGCCCTCCAGCGCAGGGCCGCCACCGGTGGTGGCGGCGAGCACTTGCCACTGGCGGTCCGTGATCGCCACGACCATCGCGTGCCGGCCGTCGGCGGTGCGGAAGCTGTCGCCGTACGCGCCATAGAGCTGATTGCCTTCGGGTCGTCGCTCGGTGCCGTTGACCTCGACGTCGGCGAGGTAGGCCAGGTTGCCCGCCATCGCCATGGCCACGTCCGACAGAGCGAGACGCACGGACTGCCCGGCGCCGGTGAGGCGACGATGCCGTTCGGCGGCCAGCACCGCGGTCGCGATGGTCAGCCCGGCGACCGCGTCCCACGCGGGCAGCACGTGGTTGACCGGACCGGCGTGGCCGTCGCCGGTGATAGCGGGGAATCCGACCGCGCTGTTGACGGTGTAGTCGACCGCGCTCGTCCCGTCCGGCGAGCCGGTGAGCCGCACCGTCACCACGTCCGGGCGGCGGACCGCCAGCGCCTCGTGGCCGAGCGTTTCGTCCACGGGCAGGTTGGTCACGAAGAACCCGCCGCCGTCGCCCGGCGCGGTGATCAGGTCCCGCAGCAGACGCGCACCGGCGGCGCTGCGAACGTCGATTTCGACGGACCGCTTGCCGCGGTTGAGGCAGGCCCAGTACAGGCTGTGACCCCGATGGTCGACCGGCAACCGCTCGTAGTCGATGTTGCCGCCGGGCGGGTCGACGCGGATCACGTCGGCCCCGAGCTGGGCCAGCGTCAATCCGCCGAGCGGCGCGGCGACGAAGGCCGACAGCTCGACGATCCTCAGCCCGCCGAGAATGCTCCGGGGTCCTTGCACGGGGAGTCTCCGTCTTCGGTCGTACGATACAAGAACGCCGGGATCCCGACGCGGGATCCGCCCGGCGCGGCGGCGAAGCCGGCGCCGCCGACCCGCGGCCCGGCTCGGGCGGGCTGCCGGGATCACGGTCCTTCTTGTCGTGCACACCGGGGCGCGCTTAACATCGCTAATATATTAGGGCAGGCCTGAAAAGGCCCGGGGGTCGTCATCGTGACCGCGAGCGCAGCGCGGCGGGGAGCAATCCATGCCGCGGCCTGAAACAATGGCTTGCTGGATCGCTTCGTCGCCACACCCCTGGCAATGACCACTTTTTCACAGGTTCCTTAGAGGTTCCTCAGTCTTGATCGGTCAACCCAAGGCCTTGCGCGACCCGCTGGCGCGCGGGCCCGCAGCGGGAGAGTGAATTTCATGAAGATGCGCATGGGCGCGTTCGTACTGCCGAGCGCTGGCGCGACGCCCGAGGAGTTCGAACGCGGTTTCGCCGGGCAGAATCCGAACTACTACCAGCGCGGCCTGACGGACTGCGCGCGGCTGCTGCGCCAGCTCGACGAACTGGGCTTCGATTTCGTCGCCTTCTCCGAGCACCATTTCCACGTCGAGGGGCTCGAGGTCTCCAACAACCCGGTCCTGCTCGGCGCCTGGGCGGCCATGCAGACCAGGCGCCTGCGCATCGGGCAGATGGGCAACGTGCTGCCGGCGCGCAATCCGCTCCTGCTCGCCGAAGACCTCGCCATGCTCGATCACTTCTCGCAGGGGCGCATGTGTGCCGGGTTCGCGCGCGGGTACCAGTCCCGACACGTGATGACCATCGGCCAGAAGATGAACGCGGCCTGGACGGCGGCCAACGATCCCGACTTCGCCGAGCACGATCGCCTCAATCGCGAACTCTTCAACGAGCACTACGAGATCATCCGCAAGGCCTGGTCGCAGCCGCTGTTCCGCCACGCGGGCAAGCACTGGCAGCTGCCGCCGCGCGGCATCAGCTGGGACCACCCCGCGAGCCGCGCGATGGCGCCGGGCATGGTCGCGGAGAACGGCGAGCTCGCGCAGATCGGCATCGCGCCCCTGCCGCTGCAGGAGGCCTCGTCTATCGAGGTCTTCATTCCCTTCACCATGAGCGCGGCGACCATCGAATGGTCGGGGAAGGAAGGGGTCACGCCGATCATCTTCACCCCGATCGAGGCCCAGGCGCGGCGCTCGGTGGACCTCTATCACGGCGCCGCGCGGTCCGCCGGCCGGTCGCTCGAGTGGGGACGCGGGATCGGGCACTTCCGCGAAATAGTCGTCGCCGACACCGATGCGGAGGCCCACGCGATCATGGAGCGCGGACTGGGCTACGTCTGGACCCGCTGGCACGACTGGTTCGGTTTCAACGAGGCCCTGCGCTACCCGGGCGAGACCGGCCCCATCCCCAATACGCCGGCGACCCAGCGCGAGCGCGGCTTCTCACTGAGCGGCTCGGTCGACTCGGTCGCGCGCCAGCTCGAGGCGATGATCGTGAGCCTGAACACCGACCTGATCGTGCCCTGGATCGCAGCCGGCCCCGGGCCGATCGACGGCCTGCTGAAGAGCAACGAGCTGCTGGTGCAGAAGGTGCTGCCCAAGCTCGGGATCGAGCTCACGCGCTTCCAGCCCAGACTGCGGGCCGACTATGACGGTCGCGGCTGGCGCGAGGCGAGCGGTACGCCGTGACGGACGGCGGTTCGTGGCGGGCGGCGACGCGCGGCCGACCTCGTGACCTGGCGCGGGCCCCGGGCCCCGGCGCGGATGCTCAGTCGAGGTAGCGCGACGTCAGTCCGGCGAAGGCATCCACGCGCCGGTCGCGAAGGAACGGCCAGCCGTGGCGCTGCAGGGCAATCGCGCCGAGATCGAGCTCGGCGACCAGCACCGCCTCCTCGTCGGCCGGCGCGCGGCACATGATCGCGCCGTCGGGACCGGCGATGAAGCTCGAGCCCCAGAATTCGATGCCGCCGCGACCGTCCGGCGACGACGGATCCGGTTCGAAGCCGGTGCGGTTGGCGGTCAGCACGTAGCAGCCGTTGGCAATCGCGTGCGCGCGCTGGGCCGTCTCCCAGGCGTCGCGCTGGCGCTCGCCGACGCGCTCGCGCTCCTCCGGGTGCCAGCCGATGGCGGTCGGGTAGGTCAGGATCTCGGCGCCCTGCAGCGCGGTCAGCCGGGCGGCCTCCGGGTACCACTGGTCCCAGCAGATGAGCGTGCCGATCGCGACGCGGGACGTGCGGAAGGTCCGGAAGCCCAGATCGCCCGGCGTGAAGTAGTACTTCTCGTAATAGCGGGGGTCGTCCGGGATGTGCATCTTGCGGTAGATGCCGAGGATGCCCTGCGCGCCGTCGATCACCGCGACGCTGTTGTGGTACAGGCCGGGCGCGCGGCGCTCGAACACGCTCACGAGCACGGTGACGCCCAGTTCGTTCGCCAGTTCGCAGAACGCCTCGGTCGTCGGGCCGGGCAGCGGCTCGGCGAGGGCGTACAGGGACGGGTCCTCGGACTGGCAGAAATAGCGCGAGCGGAACAGCTCGGGCAGCAGGATCACCTGTGCGCCCTCGGCCGCCGCGCGCCGCGTCATCGCCAGCGCCTTGTCCACGTTGGCCGCCGGCGCGGCCTCGCACTGCATCTGCACGAGGCCGACGACGACCTTGCGCGAGACGATGCGCTCAGTCATTGGGGTCGAAGTAGGTCGTGGAGCCGAAGCCCTGCATGTACTGCTCCAGCAGCTCCACGCCCTGCCGCGGGCGGATGACGCCGGCGTCGATCTTCTGCCGGATGAGTTCGTTCATGCGCCGGTGCAGGTCGTTCGGAAAGTACTGCACGGTGGCGAGCATGTCCTGCACGGTGGTGCCGGGAATGATCTTCTCGATGTAGTACCCGCCAGGCTCGGCGGCGTCGGCGTACACGTGCGCCTCGGCCACGCGCCCGAACAGGTTGTGCGAATCGCCCATGATGTCCTGGTAGGCGCCCATCAGGAAGAAGCCGAGCATGTAGGGCTCGTTCTCGCGCAGCGGGTGAACGTGCAGGAAGCGCTTGTCCGGGCTCGACGAGACGTAGTGGTCCACCTTGCCGTCGGAGTCGCAGGTGAGATCGACGAGCACGGCCTGGCCGGAGGGAGGCTCGTTCAGGCGGTCGAGCGGCGCGATCGGGAAGGCCTGCCCGATCGACCAGTGATCGAGCGCCGACTGGAAGATGGAGAAGTCGCACAGGTACTGGTCGACCAGGTGCTCGTCCAGGGCCTGCAGCTCGGCGGGTTCGGGCTCGGGCAGGTTCAGCCGGTCGAGCAGTTCGCGGATGCGCAGGCAGATGCTCCAGTACAGGCGCTCGGCGAGCGCCTTGTCCTCCATCGTGACGTAGCCGTAGCCGAACAGCGTGTCCGCCTCCTCGCGCTTCTCGACCGCGTCGTGATAGGCCTCCAGCAGCTCGTACATGCGCGGGGCCTTCGGCCCCGGCATCGCCTCGACCTGCGCCAGCGTCTTGTACAGGGCGCGGATGACCGCGTGATCCTTGCGGCCGGCCTTGAAGCCCGGCTCGATGACGTCCTTGCGGTAGGCGCCCAGCACCTGCACGACGAGCACCGAGTGGTGCGCGGTGATTGCGCGGCCGCTCTCGGTGACGATGGTGGGCGGCGGGACCTGCTCCTCGTCGCAGACCTCCTTGACGGTGTACACGATCGCGTTCGCGTACTCCTGCAGGGTGTAGTTGATGCCGGCGTCGTCGGCGTAGTAACCGGCGCCGTAGTTGACGCCGAGGCCGCCACCGACGTCGATGTACTTAACGCCGATGCCGCGCTTGATGAGCTGCGCGTACAGGTGGGTGATCTCCTTGACCGCCTGCTTGACGATCTGGATGTCGGAGATCTGGCTGCCGAGGTGGAAGTGCAGGAGCACCAGCCCGCCGGGCACCCCGAGCTCGTTCAGGCCGTCGACGAGTTTCATCAGTTCGGGCACCGAGATGCCGAACTTGGACAGGTCGCCGCCGGACTCGGCCCATTTGCCCGAGCCACGCGTGCCTAGGCGGATCCGCGCGCCGAAGCGCGGCGGCTGGTTGGCCGCGCGGGCGAGCTGGGTGATCTTCTCGAACTCGTTGTACTTCTCGACGACCGGCACGACGTTCTTGCCGATCGACTGCGCCGCGAGCATCAGGCGCAGCATCATCGAGTCCTTCACGCCGTTGCACACGAGCAGCGCCTCGTCGTCCTCCAGGTGGGGCAGGGCGGCGATCAGCTCGGGCTTGGAACCGCATTCGAGGCCGAGCCCGTAGGGCTTGCCGGCGGCGAGGACCTCCTCCACCACCTCGTGAAGCTGGTTCACCTTGATCGGGTAGACGCCGCGGTAGCGGTTGCCGTACCCGGACTCGGCGATGGCCGCCCCGAACGCCTCGTTGAGGCGCACCACCCGGGCGCGCAGCACGTCCTGCAGCCGGATGAGGGCGGGGAACGGGATCTTGCGCCGGCGCAGGTCCGCGACCACGTCGGCCAGCACGATGGCCGGCTCGTTGGGCGCGGTCTGGACCGCGACCTTGCCCTCGGCGTTGACGAAGAAGAAGTCATCGCCCCAGGCCTTGATCCGGTACAGGTCCGCGGCCTGGTCCACCGTCCAGCCGTCGGCCGCGGGCGCCGCGCCGGCGACGGGCTCCAGGCGGCGGGCGCCCTTGGTGTCGGCCATGTCCTGCCCTCCGGGTGCGGCCGCGCTCAACGGCCGAGCACCAGCGCGAAGATGAGCGGAGCGACGATCGTCGCGTCGGACTCGATCACGTGACGGGGCGTCTCCGGCCCGAGCTTGCCCCAGGTGATCTTCTCGTTCGGCACCGCGCCGGAGTAGGAGCCGTAGCTGGTGGTCGAATCGCTGATCTGGCAGAAATACGCCCAGCGCCGCACGTGGTTCAGGCGCAGGTCCTGGTGCAGCATGGGCACCACGCAGATCGGGAAGTCGCCGGCGATGCCGCCGCCGATCTGGAAGAAGCCGATCGGGTGCTCCGCCGCCACCTCCTGGTACCAGCCCGACAGCTCCATCATGTACTCGATGCCGCTGCGCACCGTGTGCACGTCCTTCACGTCGCCCTCGATGCAGTGCGCCGCGAAGATGTTGCCCATGGTCGAGTCCTCCCAGCCGGGCACGATCATCGGCAGGTTCTTGCGCGCCGCGGCCACGAGCCAGGAGTCCCGCGGATCGATCTGGTAGTGCTTCTCCAGCACGCCGCTCAGGAGCAGCCGGTACATGTACTCGTGCGGAAAGCGCCGCTCGCCCGCGCGCTCGGCCGCCTGCCACTCGGCGAGCACGGCGTGCTCGAGGCGACGGAACGCCTCCTCCTCCGGGATGCAGGTGTCGGTGACCCGGTTCATGCCGCGCGCGAGGAGGGCCTCCTCGTCGGCCGGCGTCAGGTCGCGCCAGTTCGGGATGCGCTCGTAGTAGTCGTGCGCGACGAGGTTGAACACGTCCTCCTCCAGGTTCGCCCCGGTGCAGCAGATGGCGTGCACCTTGTCCTGGCGGATCATCTCGGCGAGCGACAGCCCCAGCTCCGCGGTGCTCATCGCGCCGGCCAGCGTCATGAACATGCGGCCGCCGCCGGCGAGCAGGTCGTTCCAGCCGTTCGCGGCGTCCACCAGCGCGGCGCTGTTGAAGTGCCGGAAGTGGTGGCGGATGAAGTCGCTGACGGGTGCGGTCATGGGCTCGCGTCGCCTCCCTGACGAACGTGGTGGACGGTGCCGGCGCGGACGCGCCGCGGACTGCGGGACGGCGCGAAGATTAGGGTAATCGATACCCCGTCGCAAGAAGAACCTCGCGCCGCGCGGCGCAGCGTCGCGGCGCGCGATTTCGCGTGCCGCCGCGCACGCGCCGGCCGCGGTCGCGGGCGGGCGATTGCTGCTGTCCGCGCCGGTCCGGTATCGTCCCTCGCGGAACGCGCCGTCCGGCGCCGACGAGGACTGCCGATGCCGCTCGCCCGCGCCCTGCCGCTCGTGGCCGCGCTGCTGCTGCCGGTGCTCGCGTGGGCGACGACGGTGGAGAGTTTTTCGCCGCAGGGCACGGCGCGGGCCGTGCGCCAGGTGGCGGTGCGCTTCTCCGATCCGGTGGTGCGCCTCGGCGACCCGCGGCCGGCCGCACCCTTCGCGATCGACTGCCCGGCACCCGGACGGGGTCGCTGGGTGGATCCGCGCCACTGGGTGTTCGACTTCGACGCGGACCTGCCGTCCGGCGTGGCTTGCCGCTGGCGCCTGTCGGAGGGCCTGGTCGACGCGACCGGCGAGCGCATCGAGGGCCCGGCGGAGTTCGCGTTCGACACCGGCGGACCGGCGATCCGGGCCTCGCTCCCGGAAGCCGGCTCGGAGGAAGTCGACGAGGACCAGGTGTTCCTGCTCGCGCTCGACGGGCCGGTCGAGCCGGCCACCCTCGCCGGGCGGGTGAGCTGCCAGGTCGAGGGGATCGGCGACCGGATCGCCGTCGAGGTCCTGGGGGGCGCCGCGCGCGAGGCGGTGCTCGGCCAGCGGCGCATGCTCGGCTACCGGTACTGGTCCTTGCTGTGGCGCCAGTGGCGCTCCGCCGGCGAGGGGGTGCCGCAGGCCGAGATCGACGCCGCCGAGGCCGCCCTGATCGCACTGCGCTGCCGCCAGATCGTGCCGCCCGGCACGGCGATGGAGCTGGTGTGGGGGCCTGGCGTCGCCGCGCCCGGCGGGGTGGCCTCCACGCAGGAGCAACGCCTGGCGTTCCGCGTGCGGCCGGCCTTCACCGCCTCGTTCTCTTGCGAGCGGGCCAATGCCCGCGCGCAGTGCCTGCCGCAGCCGGCGATGACCGTGAACTTCTCCGCGCCGGTGCCGGCCGCGCTCGCGGCGAAGGCGCGGTTGCGCGACACGGTCGGCACGGAGCGCGCGCCGAAGCCGCCGGAGGGACCGGCGCCGGCCACCGTGGACGCGATCGAGTTCGCCGGGCCGTTCCCGGAGCGCGGCACGTTCACGGTGGTGCTGCCGCCCGATCTCGTCGACGATGCCGGTCGACGGCTGGCCAACGCCGGCCGCTTTCCGCTCGAGGTCCGCACCGACGAGCAGCCGCCGCTCGCGAAGTTCGCCGGCGAGTTCGGCATCCTGGAGCGCGCGACGGGCGGCGTCCTGCCGGTCACGCTGCGCAACGTCGAGGCCGGGCTCGAGGCCCGGCGGCTCGCGCCGGCACCGGTCGCGATTCCGGGGCGCATGGCGCGCATCGAGGACGATGCCGCGATCGCACGCTGGATCGAGCGCGTGCGCGAGGGCATGGCGCCGCGCGGCGAGTGGCTGCAGACCGGCGAGGACGAGTACCGGTGGCAGGAGCACACCGGCGACACGGCGCTGCTGGGACCGGGCAGCGGGGCCGAGTCGTTCGCCATCCCGCGCGTCGCGGGCGCGCGCGAGTTCGAAGTGGTCGGCATTCCGCTGCGCGATCCGGGCTTCCACGTCGTCGAACTGGCGAGCCCGAAGCTGGGTGCGGCGCTGCTCGGGCGCGAAGCGACGCGCTACGTCGCGACGACGGCGCTCGTCACCAACCTTGCCGTGCACTTCAAGTGGGGCCGCGAGTCGTCCCGCGTCTGGGTCACCCGCCTCGATGACGCGACCCCGGTGCCGGGCGCGCGCATCGCCGTGACCGGCACCTGCGACGGTGCGCGGCTGTGGGAGGGCGAGACCGGCGCCGACGGGCTGGCGCGCATCGACGCGACACTGCCCTCACCGCACGGCTTCGGGGAGTGCGCCGACTGGCACCCCCAGCCCCTGATCGTCACCGCGCGGCTCGCCGGCGACTTCAGCTTCGCGCTCTCGCACTGGCAGCGTGGCATCCAGCCGTCCGATTTCGGCCTGGCGCAGGGTTCGCAGTGGCAGGCGACGGCCGCGCACACGATCTTCGATCGCGCGCTGTTCCGGGCGGGCGAAACCGTGTCCATGAAGCACTACCTGCGCTCGCGCACGATGGCCGGCTTCGCCGTGCCGGCACAGGCGCGCAGCGGGACGCTCGTGCTCGCGCACCGCGGTTCCGACCAGCGCTACGAGTTCGAGACCGACTTCGATGCGGCTGGCATCGCGACCGGCACGTGGACAATCCCGGCCGACGCGAAGCTCGGCGACTACGACGCCAGCCTCCGGATCGGGGAGCGGACCTGGACCTCCGGCGCGTTCCGGGTCGAGCAGTACCGCGTGCCGCTCATGCGCGCCGCCGTGCAGGGGCCGCAGGCACCGCTCATCGGCGCGGGGGCGGCGGCGATCGACGTGCAGGTGGGCTATCTGGCCGGCGGTCCGGCCGCCGGGCTCGCGGCCAGGCTGCGCACGCAGGTGGAGCCGGTCGACGAGGCACCGCCGGGCTGGAGCGACTACACGTTCTCGGCCGAGACGGTCGTCGAGGGCGTCGAGCAGGGGCCCGACGGCTACGACTGGTTCGGCCCGCGCGCGCCGGCGTCGACGGTCAGCACGCCGACGCGCGTCACCCCGGTCACCCTGGACGCCGCGGGAGGTGCGCGGATCACGGTGCCCGACCTGCCGGCAATCGCGACGCCCCACGTCCTCGTCGCCGAGCTCGAGTACCCGGATCCGAACGGCGAACTGCTGTCCGTGGCCCGCCGACTGCCCCTGTGGCCCGCGCGCCTGCGCGTCGGGCTGCGCACGGAGGGCTGGTCGGGGACGGCGGAACAACTGCGTTTCCGGGTCGTGGTGCTGGACCTGGACGGCCGGCCGCTCGCCGGCCGGAAGGTGGCCGTGGAGCTGTACACGCGTGCGACCTACTCGTACCGCAAGCGGCTCATCGGCGGGTTCTACGCCTACGAGAGCACCACGCAGACGCGCCGCGCCGGCGAGCTCTGCACCGGTCGCACCGACGCCGGCGGCCTGCTCGCCTGCGACGTGGCCCCCGGCGTGAGCGGCCAGGCGGTGCTGCGGGCCGTCGCCATCGATGCGGACGGCCGCGAGGTGGCGGCGACGCGCAGCCTGTGGCTGGCGGGAGAGGAGGACTGGTGGTTCGGCGGCACGGCCGGCGATCGCATGGACGTCCTGCCCGAGCGCCGGTCGTACGAGGCGGGGGAGACGGCACGGTTGCAGGTGCGGATGCCGTTCCGCTCGGCAACGGCGCTCGTGACCGTCGAGCGCGAGGGCGTCATCGATGCGTTCGTCGTCGGGCTGTCCGGCCGCGAGCCGGTGATCGAGGTGCCGATCGCGCCCGGCTATGCGCCCAACGCCTTCGTCTCCGTGCTCGCGGTCCGCGGCCGCGTCGGCTGGTGGGGCACGTGGCTGGCCGAGATCGTCCGGCGCCTCGACCTGCCGTGGCCGATCGAAGGCGGGCTGCCGACGGCGCTGGTGGACCTGAGCAAGCCGGCCTGGAAGCTCGGTGTCGCCCGGCTGGAGATCGGCTGGCGACCCCACCGGCTGGAGGTCGACGTGACGCCGGATGCACCGAGCTATCCGGTGCGCGGCACGGCGAAGGTCGCGGTGCAGGTGCGGCGCGCCGATGGCGGTGCCCTGCCGGCCGGGGCGGAGGTCGCACTGGCGGCAGTGGACGAGGGCCTGCTCGAACTCATGCCCAACGGCTCGTGGAACCTGCTCGACGCGATGATGGGCGAGCGGGGGCTGGAGGTGCTGACCGCGACGGCGCAGATGCAGGTCGTCGGCAAGCGGCATTACGGCCGCAAGGCCGTGCCGCACGGCGGCGGGGGCGGCCGCGAGCCGGCGCGCGAGCTGTTCGATACGCTGCTCGCGTGGCAGGGTCGCGTGGCGCTCGACGCGCAGGGACGCGCGCAGGTCGAGGTGCCGCTCAACGATTCGCTGACCGCCTTCCGCATCGTCGCGATCGCCAGCGCCGGGAGCCAGTGGTTCGGCACCGGGCGGACGACGATCCGTTCGCAGCAGCCGGTGGCGCTGTATGCCGGACTGCCGCCGGTCGTACGCGAGGGCGATCGCTACGCCGCGACCTTCACCGTGCGCAACGCCGGCGAGGCGCCGCGCACGCTGGAGGCGCGGGCCCGCACGACGGGCGTGGACGGCACGGTCGCGACGCTGCCAGCGCAGTCGCTGACGCTCGCGCCGGGGGAGACGCACGTGCTCGCCTGGAACACCGCGGCGCCGGCCGGCGCCGGCGACCTCGCCTGGGAGGTCGAGGCGGTGACGCCGGCCGGCGAACTGCTCGACCGCCTGCGCGCCCGCCAGACGGTGCAGGAGGCGGTGCCGGTGCGCGTCCAGCAGGCGACGCTCGCGCAGGTCGACGGACGCTGGAGCGTGCCCGCGACGCGACCCGCCGACGCGCTTGCCGGGCGCGGCGGCATACGCGTGGACCTGCGGGCCTCGCTGGCGGGCGCCGCCGGCGGCGTCCGTGACTGGATGGCCCGTTACCCCTACACCTGCATGGAGCAGCGGGTCTCCAGGGCCGTGGCCCTCGCCGACGACGCGCACTGGCGGCAGGCGATGGATCTCGTGCCGGCCCACCTGGACGGCGACGGACTGCTGCGCTACTGGGCGACGGATCGGCTCTCCGGAAGCGACACGCTCACCGCCTACGTGCTCGCCGTCGCCGACGCCGCCGGCCGGCCGATCCCGCCCGCGGCCCTCGAGCGGATGAAGCAGGGGCTGCGCGCCTTCGTCGAGGGGCGCATCGCGCGCGATTCGCCGCTGCCGACCGCGGATCTCGCCATCCGCAAGGTCGCGGCACTCGACGCGCTGGCCCGCCACGGCGCGGCGCGCCCCGAGGACGTCGCGACGTTCCCGGTGGAGCCGGAGCGGTGGCCGACCTCGGCGCTGCTCGACTGGATCGGCGTCCTGCAACGCGTCGACGGCGTGCCGGACCGCGACGCGCGCCGGGCGCAGGCCCTGCGACTCCTGCGCGCCCGCATGGATCTTCACGGCAGCACCCTCGACTTTTCCACGGCGCGGGACGATGCGCTGTGGTGGCTCATGGCCTCGACGGACGCCAACGCCGCGCGCGCCGTGCTCGCGACGCTCGGCGAGACGGAGTGGCGCGAGGACCTGCCGCGGATGATCCGCGGCGTGCTCGGACGCCAGCAGCGAGGACGCTGGGACACGACCGTCGCGAATGCCTGGGGCGTGCTCGCGCTCGCGAAGTTCGCACAGGCCTACGAATCCGCGCCGGTGGACGGCCATACCACCCTCGCGCTGGGCGCGGCGACGGCGCACCAGGCGTGGTCGTCGGAGACGGCGGTGCCGGCGACGGACCTGCCCTGGCCGCCGGACGGCGCGGGCACGCTCGTCATCGAGCATGCGGGCCGGGGGCGGCCATGGGCGCTCGTGCAGACGCGCGCGGCGCTGCCGCTGCGCGAACCGCTGCAGGCCGGCTACCGGGTGACGCGCACGCTGACCCCGATCGAGCGCGCAGCCCCGGACGCGTGGACCGTCGGCGACGTGGTCCGCGTGCGCCTCGATATCGAGGCGCAGTCCGACATGGCCTGGGTGGTCGTCGACGATGCGGTGCCGGGCGGCGCGACCATCATCGGCAGCGGCCTCGGTGGCGACTCGGTGCTCCTCGCGCAGGCCGGGACGGACGCGGGCGCGGCCTGGCCAGCCTACGAGGAACGCCGCTTCGACGCGTTCCGCACCTATTACCGATACGTGCCGAAGGGCAGCTTCGCCGTCGAGTACACCCTGCGGCTCAACGCCTCGGGCACCTTCGGCCTGCCGCCGACGCGGGTGGAGGCGATGTATGCGCCGGAGATGCATGCGGAACTGCCCGTGCCGGCGTGGCAGGTGCAGGCCCGGCCGTGAGGCGCCGCTATCGCGCGCTGCTCGTCGTGGTGATCGCCTTGCCGCTGGCGCTGGCGGCGCTCGATGCCGCCACGCCGGCGCCGCCGGCCTTCACCGCCGTCCGTGCAGCCTGGACCCCCGCGACCGCCACCCTGGTGGATCGCCGCGGCGAGCCGTTGCACGAACTGCGGGTCGACTTCACCGCGCGCCGGGGCGCCTGGGTGCCGCTCGCGGCCGTCTCGCCGGGGCTGCGCGACGCGGTGGTGCGCGGCGAGGATCGGCGCTTCGCCACGCACGCCGGCATCGACTGGCTCGCGGCCGCCGCGGCGCTGCGGGCGCGGGTGACCGGCGCCCGGGCACGCGGCGCAAGCACCCTCAGCATGCAACTCGCCGCGCTGCTCGACCCGCGGCTGCAGCCGCGGGCCGGACGGCGCACGCTGGTGCAGAAATTCGCCCAGGCGCGCGCCGCGCGCGCACTGGAGCGCGCCTGGCGCAAGGACGCGATCCTAGAGGCCTACCTGAACCTCGTGACCTGGCGCGGGGAACTGCGGGGCATCGGTGCCGCCAGCGCCGCGCTGTTCGGCAAGCATCCGGACGGTCTCGATGCCGCCGAGGCGGCCATCCTGGCCGCACTGCTGCCGGCGCCGACAGCGTCGGCGACGGCCGTCGCGCGACGTGCCTGCCGGCGCCTGCCGGCTGCGCCGGCACCCGACTGCACGGCCCTCGCGGCGCGGGCGGAGGCGGCCTTCGCGAGGGCACATCGACCGCCGGCCGTGCCCGATCTGGCGCCCCACCTCGCGCGCCGGCTCCTGCACGCGCCGGGCGCGCGGGTGCCCACGACGCTCGACGCGCGCATCCAGCGGCTCGCGCGCGATGCGCTCGCGAGCCGGCTCGCGGGCCTGGCGCGCAGCAACGTCCGGGACGGCGCCGCGCTCGTCGTCGACAATGCGAGCGGGGAGGTGCTGGCCTGGGTCGCGTCCGCCGGTCCGACCACCCGTGCCGGGCATGTCGATGGCGTGCTCGCGCGTCGCCAGGCCGGTTCGACGCTCAAGCCGTTCCTGTACGGGCTGGCGATCGAGCGCCGCTACCTGACCGCGGCCTCGGTGCTCGAGGACACGCCGATCAACCTGGAAACCGCGACCGGCCTCTACATCCCGCAGAATTACGACCGCGACTTCAAGGGACCGGTGAGCGTGCGGAC
Organism: uncultured Gammaproteobacteria bacterium; assembly: GCA_964404305.1. GTDB lineage: Bacteria > Pseudomonadota > Gammaproteobacteria > JADZEE01 > JADZEE01 > CAYOJP01. The sequence goes on along the minus strand of CAYOJP010000002.1, from coordinate 24,334 downwards.
CGCGCTCGCCTCGTCGCTCAACGTGCCGGCCGTGCGCGCGCTGGTGCTGACCGGCGTCGAGCCGTTTCGCGAGCGGCTGCAGGCGTTCGGCTACGCGGGCATCACCCGGGACGGCGACTACTACGGATACTCGCTCGCATTGGGCTCGGCGGAGGTCAGCCTCGCCGAACAGGTCGCGGCGTATAGCGCGCTCGCGCGCGGCGGGCGCTGGTCGCCGCTGCGCGTGCAGTCGGCGCCGGCCCGTCCCGGGCGCCCGGTCATGGGCGCCGGCGCCGCCTGGATCGTCGGCGACATCCTCGCCGACCGGGCCGCGCGGGCGACGACTTTCGGACTGGATTCGGCGCTGTCCACGCGTTACTGGAGCGCGGTCAAGACCGGTACCAGCAAGGACATGCGCGACAACTGGTGCATCGGCTGGACGGATCGCTACACCGTCGGGGTGTGGGTCGGCAACTTCGAGGGCGACGCCATGCGCGACGTCAGCGGCGTCAGCGGCGCGGCGCCGGCCTGGCTGCAGATCATGAACGCGCTGCACGCCGGCGTGCCGTCGCACCAGCCGCCGCCGCCGGCGGACCTGGAACGGCGCACGGTCGCGTTCGTGCCGCCGATCGAGGCGCCGCGCGTGGAGACGTGGCTCGCCGGCACCGCGCGGCCGCTCGTCGAACTGGTCGGCGGCGGCGCCCCGCGTATCGCCGCGCCGCCGAACGGCGTGGTGATCGCGCTCGATCCCGACATTCCGCGCGCGCACCAGCAGGTGGCGATCGCAGTGCGCGGCGCCACGGCGGGGTTGCGGCTGGAACTCGATGGCCGTCCGCTCGGCAGCGCCGCGGCCCCGCAGCGCTGGCAGCCGGTTCCGGGGCGCCATCGCCTCGTGCTCACCGATGGCGCCGGCCGCGCGGTCGATCGCATCGCGTTCACGGTGCGCGGCCTGCGCTGAACCGCGCGCGATCGGGCGGTACCGGCGGATGCGGCCGCCGGCGCGGTCCGGCTCCCGACCCTCTTGTCCATCGGGGAAGCCCTCAGACGAGTGCACGCGGAATAGGGGATTTCCGCAGGCCGGTACGGTATTCCGGAGACATCCATCACATGCTTGCGGGCGCGTCTTGACCGCTTCCTGCTGCAGGCGTACTAAATGACGCAGTCCGTCCGATCCGGGGCTACGAACATGGGGGCGGCCTGCAAGATCCTGGTGGTCGAGGACGAGGCGATCATCGCCATGGACCTCGCCCAGCAGCTCGAGGGGTTCGGCTACGCCGTCGCCGGCGTCGCGCACTCGGCGGCGGACGCGGTCGCGCAGGCGCATCACGTCAGTCCCGATCTGGTGCTGATGGACATCGTCCTGCGTGGCGGGGAGGACGGCATCACCGCCGCGCACCGCATCGGCGCCGACCTGCGGATCCCGATCATCTACCTCACGGCCTACAGCGACGGCGCGACGGTGGCGCGGGCCGCGCAGACCGGCCCGTACGGCTATCTCACCAAGCCCTTCGAACCGCGCCAGGTGCGCGCGGCGGTGGAGATCGCGCTCGCCAAGGCCGAGCTGGAGCGCGAACTCCTCGAATCGCGACAGTGGCTCGCGGCGACGCTGCACTCGGTCGGCGACGGCGTCGTCGCCACCGACGTCGACGGGCGCGTCCGGCTGCTGAATCCCGTGGCCGCTTTCCTCGCCGGCATCGACGAGGCGGCTGCCGCCGGTCGCGACGTCGCCGAGGTGCTGCGCCTCGAATTGCCGGAGGACACGACGGACGGGGAGCACCCGGTGCTGCGGGCGCTGGCGCGCGACGAGTGCACCGGCATCCCTTTCGGTACCCGCCTGCTGCACGCCGACGGCGGGGCGGTCGCGATCGACGACAGCGTGGCGCCGATCCGCCGGCCCGACGGTTCGCTCGCCGGCGCGGTCATGGTGTTCCGCGACGTGAGCGAGCGGCTGCGGCTGGAGGAGAGCCTGCGCGCGAGCGAGCGCCACTTCCAGAGCGCGTTCATGCAGGCGGCGACTGGCATCGCGGTGGTCGACCTGGAGGGCCGCATCGTGCTCGCGAATCCAGCGCTCGATCACCTGCTCGGGCGCGCCGACGGCGAGACCGTCGGCGGCGAGTGGGACGCCGTGCTGCATCCGGAGTTCCGCGCCGCCGGACGCAAGCTCCGCGACGCACTCGCGGCCGGCGCGGCCCGCGACAGCCAGCTCGAGGTCTGCATCCGGCGCGTGGAAGGAGCGACGCCATGGGTGCTGGTGAGCGGTGCCGCGGTCCACGACGCCGCCGGCCGGCCGCAGGCCTTCGTCTACCACGTGCACGACATCGACGAGCGCAAGCGTGCGGAGGCGCGCCTGGAGTGGCTCGCGCACTTCGACCCGCTCACCGGGCTGGCGAACCGGGCGCGGCTGCAGTTCGAGGCCGAGCGTACGCTCGCCGCCGCGCGGCGCAGCGGCACTCAGGTGGCGCTGCTGTTCCTCGATCTCGATCATTTCAAGCGCATCAACGACACGCTCGGCCACGACGCCGGCGATCGGCTGTTGCGCGAGGTCGGCGACCGGCTGCTGGCGGCGATGCGCACCAGCGACATCGTCGCACGGCTCGGCGGCGATGAGTTCGTGGCGCTGATGGCGGAGGTCCGGCGTCCCGAGGCGGCGCTCACGGTCGCCGACAAGCTGCGCGAGTCCGTGGCCCGGCCAGTTCGGCTCGACGGGCAGGAGCTCAAGCTCACCGCGAGCGTCGGCGTGTGCCTGTTTCCCGGCGACGGCGACGACATCGGCGCGCTGCTGCGCAACGCCGACAGCGCGCTGTACCACGCCAAGAGCCAGGGGCGCGACACGGTCGCGTTCTACCGCGAGGAGTTCACCGCGCGTACCGGCGAGCGCCTGCGCATCGAGCAAGCATTGCATCGCGCCCTGGAGGCGCGGGAGTTCGCTCTGCACTACCAGCCGGTGGTCGAACTGGCGACCGGGGAGGTGATCGGCGTGGAGGCGCTGCTGCGCTGGCAGCGCGGCGACCGCCTCGAGTCGCCGGCGACGTTCGTCCCGGCGCTGGAGGAGTCCGGGCTGATACTGGCCGTCGGTGCCTGGGTGCTGCAGGAGGCCTGCCGGCAGGCCCGGGTCTGGCGCGATGCCGGTGTGCCGCCGCTGAACATCGCGGTCAACATCTCCGCGCGCCAGCTCCGCGATCCGGCGCTGGACCTGTGCGTGACCGCGGCGCTCGCCGCCGCGCGCCTGCCGGCGCAGCGGTTGTGCCTGGAGATCACCGAGACGTTGCTGTCGGACATCGGCCAGGTCGAACTCGCGACGCTGGAGGGCCTGCGCAATCTCGGCGTGACGATCGCCATCGACGACTTCGGCGTGGGCTATTCCTCGCTCAGCTACCTCAAGCACTTCAAGCCGCGCAGCCTGAAGATCGACCGTTCCTTCATCGTCGACGTCGCGACCGATGACACCGACGCGGCCATCGTCAGCGCCACGATCGCGATGGCGCACCGGCTCGGCATACGCGTGGTCGCCGAGGGCGTGGAGACGGCTCCGCAGCTCGAGTTCCTCCGCGGCGAAGGCTGCGACGCGGTGCAGGGATTCCTGCTCGCCCGGCCGATGCCGGCCGAGGCGATCCCGGCACTGGCGGCTTCGCGGTTGCCGCCGGCTCCCGGCGCGTGACCGGCGGGCCGCAGCGCGAGGCGTGGTTCCGGCAGATCGTCGAGTCTGCGCCGAGCGCCTTCATCGTCGCGGACGCCGGTGGGTGCATCGTGTTCGCCAATGCCGAGGCCGAGCGCATGTTCGGCGCCGCCGGCGAAGCCCTGCTCGGCGTGCCGGTCGACGAACTCGTGCCCGAGCGCTACCGCACCGCGCACGCCGGCTATCGCAACGGCTTCCTGGCGGCGGCGCACGCCCGGCCGATGGGCGCGGGACGCGACCTGCATGCGCGGCGCCGCGACGGCAGCGAGTTCCCGGTCGAGATCGGGCTGAGCCCGATCGAGACGCCGGAGGGGCGGATGGTGCTCGCGGCCATCGTCGACGTCAGCGTGCGCTGGCGCCTGGAGGAACGCTTCCGGCTCGCCGTCGAAGCCGCGCCGAGCGGCATCGTGATCGTGGACGCCGGCGGCCGCATCGCACTCGCCAACACGCAGATGGAACGCATGCTCGGCTATGCGACCGGCGAGCTCGCCGGCCAGTCGATCGAGGCGCTCGTGCCCGACCGCCTGCGCGAGGCCCACCCCGGCTACCGGGCGGCGTTCTTCGCGCGCCCCGACAGCCGGCCGATGGGCGCCGGGCGCGATCTGTACGCCCGGCGCCGTGACGGCAGCGAGATCCCGGTCGAGATCGGGCTCAATCCGCTCGCGACCGAGGAGGGTCCGCTGGTGCTCGCGGTGGTGGTGGACATCACCGCCCGCAAGCACGCCGAGGAGATCATCCACGCCTCGCTGCGGGAGAAGGAGCTGCTGCTGCAGGAGGTCTACCACCGGGTGAAGAACAACCTGCAGGTGCTCGGCAGCCTGCTCGGCATGCAGGCGACCGCGCTCGGGCCGGGGCCGGCGGCGGCGGCGCTCCGCGAGAGCGCGACGCGCGTGCGGACGATGGCGACCGCGCACGAGCTGCTGTACCGCTCGGACCGGCTCGGCGGGGTCGAGTTCGAGCCCTACGTCCGCACGCTGGCCGCGAACCTGCTGCAGGCGAGCGACGACCCGGCGCACGCGCTGCGCTTCGACCTCGCGATCGAGCCGGTCAGCTTCGGCATCGAGATCGCGATACCGCTGGGCCTGATCGTGAACGAGCTGCTCACCAACTGCCTGAAGCACGCGTACCCGCCGGGCAGCGGCGGCCGCGTGCGGGTCGGTCTCGCCCGCGAACCCGACGGGCGCCTGCACCTGAGCGTGCGCGACGACGGCATCGGGCTGCCGCCCGGGCTCGATCCGGCGCGCACGAACTCGCTCGGCCTGCGGCTCGTGCACGCGCTGGCGGCTCAGCTCGGCGGCACGGTCGAGTTCCGCGGCGACGCCGGCACCAGCGCCTCGTTGCGCTTCGTGCCGGGATCGCCGTCCCCGGCAATCGGAGCCGTGCCGCCCGGCGCTTGACGTGCCGTCAGGGCGGCGGCGCGTGGCGGGCAAGGAAGTCGCCGACCGCCGCGCGCCACTCCGCGCGCATGAACACGAAGCCGTCATTGTGCCCGCCGCCCAGGGCGAGGAACGCCTTCGGCTCCGCCGCCTCCGCGTACAGGGCCTGGCCGTGCGTCCAGGGCACGATGTCGTCCTCCGGGCTGTGGGCGACCAGTACCGGGGCCCGCACCCGCCGCAGTTCGGCGCGGGTGTCGTAGCGGATGCGCGCGAGCAGCCGTACCGGCAGCCATGGATACAGGTCGGCGCCCAGGTCGGGCGCCGAGGTGAAGGCCGAGGCGAGGATCAGCGCCCGGGGCGGGTGGCGGGCCGCGAGCCAGGCCGCGACCGCGCCGCCCAGCGACTCGCCGAACATGACGACATCGTTCGCGGCGAGTCCCTGCGCGTCCGCGAGCCAGCGCAACGCGGCTTCCGCGTCGCGGTAGGTGCCGGCCTCGTCCGGGGTCCCGCTGCTCTCGCCGTAGCCGCGGTAGTCGACGAGCAGCGTGGAATACCCCAGCGCCCGGAACATGACCGCGTAGTCGAGCCGGTGCGAGATGTTGCCGGCATTGCCGTGGAACACGAGCACCGCGCCGGCGGGCGCGGGGGCAGGGATCCACCAGGCGCCGAGGGTCTCGCCGTCGGCGGTGCGGATGGGCGCCGGCGCCCACGGCAGCCCGCGAGCGGACGGCGTCGCCACGAGGGCGCGGCCGACCCCGGGAAGGAAGACCAGCCGTTCCTGGAACAGCGTCATCAGGATCAGCACGACCGCGTATGCGATGGCGGCGGAGGTGAGCAGGCTCCAGGCCATGCGTGCGGCTCGGCTCCGGGGGCTGACGGGATGCATGGGCGATTCCGGGGACGGTGCATCTTCCCATCGTGGCGCGTGCTTCTGCTAGGCTTCCGGGCTCCTGGGAACCGACGGACGGGGGACGCTGATGATGCAGACGCGCGCGCTGGGCAGGCAGGGGCTCCGGGTCTCGGCCCTGGGCCTGGGGTGCATGGGCATGTCCGAGTTCTATGCCGGGCGGGGCACGGATGCCGAGTCGATCGCGGTACTGCACCGCGCGATCGCCCTCGGCTGCACGTTCATCGACACCGCCGACATGTACGGGCCGTTCACCAACGAGGAACTGGTCGGGCGCGCCATCCGCGATCGCCGCGACACGGTGGTCGTCGCGACCAAGTTCGGCAACCAGCGCAGCACCGACGGCGGCTGGCTCGGGATCAACGGCCGTCCCGAGTACGTGCGCGCGTGCTGCGACGCATCGCTCGCGCGGCTCGGCGTGGACGTCATCGATCTGTACTACCAGCACCGTGTCGACGATTCGGTGCCGATCGAGGACACGGTCGGCGCCATGGCCGATCTCGTGCGGGCGGGCAAGGTCCGCTACCTCGGGCTGAGCGAGGCGGCGCCGGCCACCATCCGCCGCGCGCATGCCGTGCACCCGATCACCGCGCTGCAGACCGAGTGGTCGTTGTGGAGCCGCGATCCGGAGGTCCCCGGCGGCGTCTACGGCGTGACGCGCGAACTTGGCATAGGCTTCGTCCCCTACAGCCCGCTCGGGCGCGGCTTCCTCACCGGCCGCTGGCGCACGCCGGAGGACATCCCGCAGGACGACTGGCGGCGGCACAATCCGCGCTTCCAGGGCGAGAACTTCCGGCGCAACCGCGCGCTGGTCGAGCGCCTCGAGGCGCTCGCGCGGGGCAAGGGCTGCACCACGACGCAGCTCGCGCTCGCCTGGGTGCTCTCGCGCGGCGACGACGTCGTGCCGATCCCGGGCACCACGAAGATCGCGCGGCTGGAGGAGAACCTCGGCGCGCTCGACGTGCACCTGTCGCCCGCGGAACTCGCGGACATCGATGCGATCGCGCCGATCGGCGCGGCCGCCGGAACGCGCTACCCGGAGGCCGCGATGCCCACCGTGCACCGCTGACCCGGAAGCAATCGCCGGACGGATCCGCGGCGCAAGCATGACAGGCGGTGCCGGGCACGGCGAACGCAGCCGGCGCACGGGGCGCGCCGGCTGCGCAGCGGGCGGATGCGCGGCTTGACAGTCCGTGGCGGCCGGCCCTAGCCTCGACGGACGCCCAGCGCATTCCTGTGCGCATGGCGCACAGACTCGGGACACTCATTCGGCGTGCCGACCCCGGCGCGCCCGTCGGGGAGAACGCGCCATGCAGCCGCTGGTCGGGCATCACCACATCACCCTCTGTGTCGGCGACGCGCAGGAGGACTTCGACTTCCACACCAGGGTGCTGGGCCTGAAGAGCGTGAAGAAGACGCTCCTGTACGACGGCAAGGTCCCCATCTACCACTTCTACTACGGCAACGACGCCGGCGAGCCGGGCACGCTGGTCACGACCTTCCCGATGCGGCATACGGGCCTGAAGGGCCGCAAGGGATCGGGCCAGATCTCGACCCTGATGCTGGCCGTGCCGCCCGGGTCGCTCGGCTTCTGGAAGCGCCGCCTGGAGGCGCTGGGCTTCGACGCGATCGAGTCCGAGCAGTTCGGCGAGCGACGCCTGGACTTCGCCCACCCCTGCGGCATCGGCTACGCGCTGGTCGAGGCGGCCGGCGATCGGCGCCCGCCGCACGTCCATCCCGAGGTCGGCGCCGACGTCGCCATCCGCGGCACGCACGGGATCGCGTGCACGGTGCGCGAGACCGCGGCGATGGACGAGTTCGTCACCGCCGGCTGGAGCGCGCGCCAGGCGCTCGACGCGACGCGCGCGACACGCTACGAGCTGGGCGCGGGCGGCAGCGGCACGATCATCGACGTGGAGGAGGCGCCGGATCTGCCGCAGGGCAGCTGGACCTTCGCGGAAGGCACGATCCACCATTGCGCCTTCGGCGGCAGCGGGCTCGACGACCAGATGGAGCGCAAGCTGCACCTGGAGGGCATGGGCTTCACCGACTGCTCCGACGTCAAGGACCGCGGCTACTTCGATTCGGTGTACGTGCGCACCCCCGGCGGGCCGCTGTTCGAGGTGACGATCTCCAAGCCGGAAGGGTTCGCGATCGACGAACCGGCGGATTCCATCGGCGCGAAACTCATGATCTCGCCGCAGTTCGAGCTGCAGCGCGAGGAGATCCTGGCCGTGGTCGGGCGGGTCAGGTACTGACCGCTGTCCGGCCGGCGCCGCGTCAGCCGAAGTGGCAGACGTAGTCGACCGGCTCGAGCGCCTCGATCTCGAAACTGCTGTTGGCCGGCACGCTGAACTGCGTGCCGCCGGCGCAGTCCTGCCAGTGTTCGCGGCCGGCCAGGCGCACGCGACAGCGGCCGGCGAGGATCTCCATCGTCTCGGGGCCGATCGTGTCGAAGCTCAGCCGGGCGGGCAGGATGACGCCGACGGACTTGCGCGAGCCGTCCGGAAACAGGACGGTGTGGCTGACGCACTTGCCGTCGAAGTACACGTTGGCCTTCTTCACGACGCTGACGTTGTCGAAACGGGGCATGGTGGCTTGCTCGCGGGACAGGGACGGGCGCCCGGATTCTACCGGCTGCCGCGTGCCGCCGCGCCGGAACCTTCAGGCGGCCTGGCGCCCGGTGCAGGCGGCACCGATCGCGCCGACGTGCCGGTGATCCGTGCCGCAGCAACCCCCGACCACGGCCAGACCGGGCAGGCGCGCCTGCAGCTGCCGGTACCAGCGGGCCAGGTCCTGCGGGTCGCCCGCGTCCAGCGTGGTGCTGCTGTCGAGCTCGGCGTGGCTGCGGGTCGAGGCATTGGCGCGCACCCCGCGCAGCCGCGCGAGCCACGCGGCGCCGGGCGTGAGCACGTCCAGGAAGTGCGTCGGGTGGGCGCAGTTCACCATGTAGTAGGCGACCTCGCCGCCGGTGGCCGCATCAACGCGCTCGATCGCCGCGCCCAGCGGCTCGCCGCTCGGCAGGCGCCCGTCGGTCTCCACGGTGAAGGAGATGACCACGGGCATGCCGGCCGCGCTCGCGGCCCGGGCGATGCCGATCGCCTCCTCGGCGTACGGCATCGTGATCGCCGAGATCAGATCGGCCTCGGTGGCCGCCAGCCACCCCGCCTGCTCGGCGTGGTATGCCTCGGCGGCAGCCGCGTCCATGCGGGTGGCGGCGCTGTAGCCGTCGCCGCGTGGCCCGATGCAGCCGCTCACGGGCATCGGCAGCGGGAGGCCGGCGGCCTCGTCGCGCAGCCGCACGAGCTGCTCGATGGCGCGGCGGTTGAACCAGGCGAGGCGCTCGCGATCGATGCCGAGACGCTCCGCCCAGTCGCGGCTTGCGCGCCAGGTGACGCTCTCGAGCACGAACCCGGTGCCATAGCGACGGGCGTGCGCGATGCAGTCGCGGTAGTAGCGGTCGAGTCGGGCGGTGCCGTCCGCGTCGCCGAGCAGCGGAAACGCGGCGAAATGCGGCAGCTCGATGCCGTCGATGAAGACCAGCGTGGTCTCCAGGCCGGCGTCGGTCAGGTACAGGCCGCGTTCGAGCTGCGGCAGGGCATGGCGGTAGGTGGGCATGGCAGTCTCCTCGGGCAGTGGCTGGACGGCAGGGCTCACGCGGCGCCGGTCGCGCCGGCGACGGCCGGGGCGATGGCGGCGAGCGGGCCGTGCATGAACGGCAGGAACGTCGCCAGGCCGAGCGCCATCGCGCCGACCGCCCCGGCGAGCGGGACCCACGCCGGGGAACGGCTGGGCCCCGTCAGGGTCGTGGCAGCGCTCCACAGCGCGAGGCCGGCGCGGGCGCCGGGCAGGACGGTGCGGAGCGGGTGGAGGAGGGCTGCGATGAAGGCGTGCATGGCGAGTGTCTCCGTGGCTGCCGGGCCGGTCGCGGTCCGCCCCGGCGGACCGGCGGTGCCGGCGACAGCTGCACGGTACGCCCGTCGCAGGCCCGCACCCGCAGCCGTTCCGGCAACGAAACGGACGATCCGGCCATGAATTCCGCGACCCCGCCGCTGACGGTGGCGCTGCTCGCCGTCGCCGATGTGACGGCATCGACAGTGCTGGGCATGCACGACCTGTTCTCGGCCGTTGGCCGGGACTGGGGCCTGATCGTGGCAGGCGTACCGGGCGAGCCGCGCCTGCGACCGCTGATCGTCGGACGCACGGCGGAGCGCTTCCGCGCCGCCAACGACGTCTGGCTGCAGCCGCATCACGGGCTGGCGGACTGCCCGGTCCCCGACGTCGTGTGCGTGTCCGACATGTTCGTGGCGCCCGGCGACGATCTCGCCGGGCGCTACGATCCGGAGGTCCGGTGGCTGCGGGACTGCCATGCGCGCGGCGCGACCGTCGCCACCGCGTGCGCGGGCGTCCTGTTGCCGGCGTACGCGGGGCTGCTCGAAGGCCAGGACGCGACCGTGCACTGGGGCTACTGCGATGCGCTGGCCGCGGCCTTTCCCGGCGTGCGTGTGCATCGCAACCGCGCGCTGGTCGTCAGCGGCGAGGGCAACCGGCTGATCATGGCCGGCGGCGGCACGACCTGGCAGGACCTCGCGCTGTACCTGATCGCGCGCTTCGTCGACGTCGAGGAAGCGATGCGCGTGGCGCGTTGCTACCTGCTCGACTGGCACGCCGACGGACAGCAGCCCTATGCGGTCCTGTCGCGCACGCGGCAGGCGGACGATGCGCTCGTCGCGCGCTGCCAGGCGTGGGTCGCCGGACACTACGACGAGCCGGCGCCGGTGGCGGCGATGGTCGCCCTGAGCGGCCTGCCGGAGCGCTCGTTCAAGCGCCGTTTCCGCCGGGCGACCGGCATGTCGCCGCTCGAGTACGTGCACACGCTGCGGCTGGAGGAGGCCAAGCAGATGCTGGAGGCGGGACCGCTCGCCATCGACGCGATCGCCAACGAGGTCGGCTACGAGGACGCAAGCTTCTTCGGCCGGCTGTTCAAGCGCAACGTGGGCCTGACGCCGGCGCAGTACCGCCGCCGCTTCGGCTCGTTGCGCGCCGCCCTGCGCGCAGCGCGCGCCCCGACCGGAGTACGCCCGCAATGACGAGCCCCGCCAACCCGCATCTCGCCACGCCGGCCCTGCGGCTGGGGCCGGCGCCCGCCGCCGCGCGGCTGGGCTGCGTGCTGCTGCACGGTCGGGCGCAGCCGCCGCAGACGATGGTGGAAGTCGCCGCCCGGCTTGCGCTGCCCGACCTGGCGTGCGTGATTCCGGTCGCGGCGGAGCACACGTGGTATCCGCTGGGATTCATGCAGCCCCTCGCGGGCAACGAGCCGTGGCTGACGCAGGCGCTCGCGGCGGTGGAGGCGACCGTCGCGCAGCTCGTGGCGCAGGGCCTCGCACGCGACCGGATCGCGGTGCTGGGCTTCTCGCAGGGTGCCTGCCTCGCGCTGCAGTATGTGCTGACGCATCCGGCGCGTTACGCCGGCATTGTCGCCTGGACCGGAGGCCTGCCCGGGCCGGCGGGCTGCGACTGGACTCCGGCCGGCCGCTACGCCGGCATGCCCGTGTACCTGAGCAACGCGGACGCGGACGCCTGGGTGCCCATGACCCGGACGATCGACACGGCCCGGGTGTTCGCGCAGGCGGGAGCGACGGTGACGCTGCAGATCTTCCCGGGCATGGAGCACGTCGTGACCGAGGCGGCGCTCGCCGCCGCGCGCGCGCTGCTCACGGCCGCATGACCGGTCCCGCGGCGGCCACGCCGGCGGACCGGGCCTGCAGCCCGGCCGCCGAGCGCAACCGGGACGCCATACTCGCCGTGCTGCGCGAGGCCCTGCCGGGCGCCGGGGTGGCCCTGGAGGTCGCGGCCGGCAGCGGTCAGCACGCCGTCCACCTGGCCGCCGGACTGCCCGGCTGGCAATGGCACCCGACCGATGCGGATCCGGCGGCGCTGCGATCCATCGCCGCGTGGACGGCGACCGCGGCGCTGGCGAACCTCGCGCCGCCGGCCCGCCTCGACGTGCGCGACCGCGCCTGGCCGCTCGCCCATGCGGACGCCGTGGTCTGCATCAACATGATCCACATCGCGCCGTGGGAGTCCGCGTGCGCCCTGGTGGAGGGGGCGGCCCGGATCCTGGACCCGGGCGGACTGCTCTACCTCTACGGGCCGTTCCGGCGGGATGGCCGGCATACGGCGCCCGGCAACGCGGCGTTCGACGCGAACCTGCGCGCACGCGATCCGGCCTGGGGGGTGCGCGACCTGGAGGTCGTCGCGGCGCTGGCGGGACAGTCCGGCTTCGGACCGCCGGCGCTCGTCGCGATGCCGGCGAACAACCTCAGCGTCCTGTTCCGGCGGCAAGCCGGCCCCCCGCCGGCAGGCCCGTGAGGCCAGGTCGCGGGCGGATTGTCGCTGGCCGGGTCACGGCGTAGCATCACGCAGCCTGCCGGGCCCCGCCAGTCGGGAGCGGGGGCCGCCGTTCCAGCCACTGACCAAGGACATCTGCCCGCGATGATCGACAAACTGTCGCATTTCTGCATCCGCCAGCGCCTGCCCCTGGTGCTGGCGATGTTCCTGTCGACCCTGGCGCTGGCCTGGTCGGCCGTGCACATGGAAGTGAAGACGGTCTTCGCCGATCTGCTGCCGACCCGGCACGCGTACGTGAAGATCCACAATCAGTTCAAGGACACCTTCGGCGGCTCCAACATCGTCACGATCATGGTGACGGCGAAGGAGGGCGACATCTTCCAGCTGCCGATCCTGCGCAAGGTCCAGACCATCACCCGCGAGCTGGCGACCGTCCCGGCCGTCAACAACTTCCAGATCATCTCGCTGGCATCCCGCAAGCTCAAGGAATACACCTCCTCGACCGAGAGTGTCGACGCCAAGCCGATGATGTGGCCGGACCTGCCAGCGGACGAGGCGGAAATCGATTCCCTGCGGGAGCGCGTGCTCCGCAACGATTTCGTCCTCGGTCTGTACGTGTCCCGCGACCTGCGCTCGACGCTCATCACGGTGGACTTCCTCGACCACAAGGTCGAGTACGGCACGGTCTTCGACAACATCAGCCGCATCGTCGATTCGCAGCGCGACGCGACCGTCGACATCGCGGTGGTGGGTGATCCGATCCTGTTCGGGTGGGTCAATTACTACCTGCCGGAGACCCTGCACCTGGTCATGATGACCCTCGCGGTCATGGCGGTGCTGCTGTTCCTGCTGATCCGTTCCTGGCGCGGCGTGCTCATGCCGTTCATCTCCGGCACCGTCAGCGCCTGCTGGGCCCTGGGCATATGCCACCTGCTCGGCATCCACTTCGACCCGCTGGTGGTCGTGGTGGCGCTGCTCATCACGGCGCGGACCATCTCCCACTCCGTCCAGGTCATCACCCGCTTCCACGAGGAAGCGGACAACATCGAATCGCACCAGGAGACCGCGGCGATGGCCGCCCGCACGACACTGGCCGAGCTGTTCCGTCCAGGCGTCCTCGGCGTGGTGGTCGACGCGGCCTGCGTGGCGGTGGTGGCCATCAGCCCGATCCCGATACTCGAGAAGCTGACGCTCCTGGCGGTCATCTGGATCCTCACGATCGCGGTGAGCGCCAGCATCTACACTCCGATCCTGCTCTCGTGGGTCAACCACCCGAAGCACTTCAACCTGAAGTTCGACCTCTGCAGGTACACCCTGACCCCGTTCCTCGATGCGTGCTATCGCGTGGCGGTCGGCCGGGGGCGGTACGCGGTGCTGGCCGGAACGGCGCTGGCGCTGGTCTTGTCGGGCTGGTACGCGACCCACATCAAGATCGGCGACGCCAATCCGGGATCGCCGATCCTGTGGCCGGATTCGATCTACAACGTCGATTCCGCCGCCATCAATTCGCAATTCCCCGGCGCGGACCGCATGTTCGTCGTCGTCGCCGGCAACGAGCCGGACATCATCAAGGATCGCCTGGTCCTCGAGAACATGAACCAGTTCCAGCGGTTCATGGAAGTCCAGCCCGAGATCGGCGGAACCGTGTCGCTCGCCGACGCGGTCCCCGTCATCCACGAGCTGCTGCGCGAGAACAATCCGCGCTACCGCGAACTGGGCACCGACCAGGCGATGAACGGCGAGCTGCTGTACATGCTGCAGTCGGTCTCCGATCCGGACGACCTGGAGCGCTACATGGATCGCCTGTCGCAGAACGGCTCGGTAACGCTGTTCTTCCGCGACCGCGAAGGCGCGACCATCCGCACGGCGGTCGCGCGGGTCAAGGAGTTCATGCAGGAGCACCCGGTCGAGGGCGTGCACTACGAGCTGGCGGGCGGTCTCATCGGCGTGCTCGCCGCGGTCAACGAAGTCATCCTCGGCGACCAGATAAAGTCGATCGCATTCGCCCTGCTCATCCTGCTCATCATCTGCGCGGTGACGTACCGATCGGCCACCGCGGGCATGTTCTTCATGCTGCCCGTCATCCTGTCCAATACCGTCACCTTCAGCGTCATGGCGCTGATGGACATCGGGATGAACATCAACACGGTACCGGTCGCGGCGCTGGGCATCGGCCTGGGCGTCGACTACGCATTCTATGTCTGCGATCGCATCAAGCACGAGCTGGAGAACAATCTCCAGGCGACGCCCGAGGACGCGATCCGCGTTGCCCTGCACTCTGCCGGCCACGGCGTGCTGGTGACGGCCGTGGTGCTGGTGGCGGGCATCGGCCTGTGGTGGGCGTCCTCCCTGCGATTCCAGGCCGAGATGGGCCTGCTCATCGCGGTATGGCTGGGTGTTTCGGCCTTCAGCGCGCTGTACGTGATGCCCGCGCTGGCCTACACCACCCGTCCGGCGTTCATCTTCGGGGAAGGGCGCGGCTTCAACCGCTCCCCGGTGCCTGCGGCCGCGTGACGCCGGGGTGGGGTCCCGGCTGGCACCAACGCCGGAGCCAGGGATGGTGTAGGAGCGGCTTGAGCTGCGATAGGGGTTGGTGCCAACCCCGGGGAGAGCTATCGCGGGCAAGCCCGCTCCT
>CAYOJP010000002.1:0-9310 GCA_964404305.1 uncultured Gammaproteobacteria bacterium | reverse complement strand
GCGATAGGGGTTGGTGCCAACCCCGGGGAGAGCTATCGCGGGCAAGCCCGCTCCTACAGGAACTCCGCACCAACGTCGACGCAAGGCTCCTGTAGGAGCGGCTTCAGCCGCGATAGGGTTCTGCGCCGAGCCTCGGGGAGGGCTATCGCGGCCGAGCCCGCTTCCGCAGACGCTGCATAACGGGGGTTGCGCCAGCGCGGCCGGACGCCCGGGGAAACGCGCTCGCTCAGGGGGCGGCAGACGCCGTGGCGGCCGGCGGCGGGGCGTCCATGTAGAGCACCCACAGTCTGGCCACCTGGGCCAGCACCGGATCGGTCGTGACCGCGGTGAAGGCCTTCTTCGCGTCGTCGGCCCTGCCGGCGCGCAGCAGCGCCAGGCCGTGCTGGATGCCCGCGCTGTCGGGGTTCTTCAGGCCGCCCTTGGCGATGCCGGCCTCGATGGCGGCGACCGCCTTGTCGTTCTGGCCGTAGCTGAGCCAGGCCTCGCCGGTCTTGAGCAGCGCTTCACCGGTCGGTGCCTTGGCGGCCTCCGCTTCGACCGCGCCGAGAGACTTCTCATCGGTTGCGGACTGCTCCTTGGCCATGCCCAGCAGGCGCGTCTGCCGATCCTTGTCCTGGCCGCCGAGCACCTGGGCGGCGAAGCCCTTCTCCAGCACCGAGCGCGCCTCGCCGGGCAGGCCGGCCTGCAGCGCGAGTTCGGCCATCTCCACGTATTCGTCCGGGCCTTCCATGCCGCCGGTGGCGAGCGCGAGGCGGTAGATCTCCAGGTTGAGGCGATCGTTCAGGCCCGGCGCGCGCTGCAGGGTCGAGATCCGATCGCCCCAGTATTTCGTGCTCGGGTAGGTAAGGATGAGCTTCTCGAGGGCGGCCGTCACGCCGGCGTCGTTCTTGCGCTCGTACTCCGCGCTCATGATGAGCTTGAGCCACTCTTCCTTCGGCTTGCCGCCGGCCTTTTCCACCGCCGCGACGGCCGCGCCGACCGCGGCGGCGGCGTTCGCAAAGTCCTGCTGCAGGTAATGGGCCTGGCCGACCATCAGGTGCATCTCGGCATCGCCCGGCGCCGCCTTCAGGTAGCGGGATCCGACCTCGACGGCCTTCGGATAGTTCTTGCTCTGGTAGTTGATCTGGGCGATGTTCTTCAGCCGCTTGGTCTTCTCGCCCGGGTCCAGGAACTCCGAGTCGAGGGTGGCCTCCATCGCCTTGGACGCGTTCGCGTAGTCCTTCGTGGTGACGTAGATGTAGAGCAGGAATTCCTGCACCTTGAAGGTCTCGAACGGCGTCTTGCCGGAAACGGCCTCGGCTTCCTTCACCTTCGCCAGGGCCTCCTTCATCTTGCCCTTCTTGGCCAGGTCCTGCGCCGCCTGCAGCGGCTTGCCGACCTTCTGGCTGACCTTCTGCTCCTTCTGCCCGGCCGCCTGCACGCTCTGCGGTGCAGTCAGCAACACCGGGCCGGCGACGCCGGCGGCGAGCGCGAGGACCAGGGGGGCGAGGCGGAAGCGGGGCTTGGCGGAAATCACGTGCGGTCCCTCCGGAAGGAAAGTCTGGTCATTACCACTGCAGGTACTGTTCGTTGCCGACGAAGCCCATCTTCTTCACGCCGGTGCGCTGCGCCATGCCCAGTACCCGGGCGACGTGGTCGTACTTCACCAGCCGGTGCGGGCGCACGTGCATTTCCGGTTGCGGATCCTTGCGCGCGACCTGATTGAGGTAGTGCTGGAGCTGGCCGGCGCTGGCCACGGTGTTGCCGTTCCACAGGATCGTGCCGTCGAAGTCGATCTCCAGGTTGATGACCTCGGGCTCGACCAGTTGCGGCGGCGGCGGGTTGTTGGGCCGCGGCATGTCCAGCTTGATCGCGTGCGTCTGCACCGGGATCGTCACGATCAGCATGATGATGAGGACGAGCATCACGTCGATGAGCGGCGTGGTGTTCATCTCGACCATCACGTCGTCTTCGCCGCTGCTCGGTCCGACCTGCATTCCCATGGCGTCTTCCTCCCCGGGGGCGCGTCAGCCGCCGCCGAGTTCCGGCTGCGTGATGAAGCCGACCTTGACGATGCCGCCCTTCTGCACGGCGACGATGACGCGGCCGACGTACTCGTAGCGCGTCTCGATGTCGCCGCGCACGTGGATCTCGGGCTGCGGTTCGAGGACGGCGACCGACTTCACCTTCTCCACGAGCGATACCATGTCCGGTACCTGCCGCTCGTTCCAGAAGATCCGGCCTTCCCTGTCCACGGCGATGGTGATGTTCTCGGGCTTGGTCACCAGCGCCTGGTTGGTGATGGTGGGCAGGTCCACCGGCACCGTCTGCACCACCACCGGAATGGTGATGAGGAAGATGATGAGCAGCACCAGCATCACGTCCACGAGGGGCGTGGTGTTGATGGCGGACATCACCTCGTCGTCATCGCCGTCGCCCTGGGGCAGGGACATCGCCATGGACCGGTTCCTCCTTCTGGCCGGGTGCCGTTGCCGGGACGGCTCAGGCCGCCTTCTTGGGACGGCCGCCCGTGAGCAGCAGGGCGTGCACGTCGGCGGAGAAATTGCGCAGCAACTCCATCGCGGACTTGTTGCGGCGGACCAGCCAGTTGTAGCCGAGCACCGCCGGGACGGCGACGGCCAGGCCGATGGCGGTCATGATGAGCGCCTCGCCGACGGGGCCCGCGACCTTGTCGATGCTGGCCTGGCCGGCGATGCCGATGGCGATGAGCGCATGGTAGATGCCCCACACCGTGCCGAACAGGCCGACGAACGGCGCCGTCGAGCCGACCGAGGCCAGGAAGGACAGGCCGGTGCCGAGGCGGCTGCCGACGGAATCGACCGAGCGCTGCAGCGACATCGTGACCCACTCGTGCAGGTCGATGCGATCGGTGAGCTTGCCGTCGTGGTGGGAGGCGGCGCGCAGGCCGTCCTCGATGACCTCGCGGAACACGTTCGTGGTCTTCAGCGCGGCCGCGCCCTCCTCGAGGCTCGGGGCGTTCCAGATCGACCGGGCCGCGGTCGCCTGCATGAAGATGCGCTGCTGGTATACGAGCTTGGTCAGCATGATGTACCAGGTGGCGAAGGACATGATGACCAGGATGATCAGCGTGCCCTTGGCGACGAAGTCGCCCTGCGCCCACAGCGCCGCCAGGCCGTAGGGGTTGTCGACCACGGCGTGCTCCGGCGCCGGCGGGGCGGGCGGGGCCACCGTGGCGGTGGGCGCGGCGGTCGGGTCGATAGGCAGGCCCGTCACCGGGTCGATGGCGGGTTGCGCCGCCATCGGGTCGGCAACCGGCGCGACCGGTTGGCCGGTGAGCGGGTCGATGGCCGGCGCGATCGGCTGTCCCGTCAGCGGGTCCATGGCCGGCGCCACCGGCAGGCCCGTCGCCGGGTCGGTGGCCGGCATGACGCCGGTTGTCGCGCCAGCGGCGGCTGCGGCCGCGTCACCGGTTGCCGTCGCGGCGGCATCGGCGCCGGCGGCCATCGCCGCGGCGGGGTCGGTCGCCGCGGGGGCGGCCGGCTGTGCCTGGCCATGGGCTGCGATCGCGAAGAGCTGGAGCAGCACAGCTACGAGGATGGACGCGCGCATCGGTGTGGACCTCTTCAGACTGTCGTTTGGTTGAGCCAGTAGTCTCGTCAACAGGCGCCTGCCGCGCCCGGCGCTGGCCGGGTCGTGCCGGGTCGCCTCATCGTGTCTCGTTGCCCGCCCGCTCAGTTGGTGAGCTTGAACGTCACTTTCACCTGGTGCCAGGCCGCGACGGGCTTGCCATCCTCCGTCCCGGGGATGAACTTCCAGCGCCGCTTGGCTTCCTTCATCGCCGCTTCGTCGAGGCGCGGGAAGCCGCTCGTCTGGTGCACCTTCACCTCGCCGACCTTGCCGTCGACGAGCACGTACAGCGCCAGGATCACGCTGCCTTCCTCGCCCAGCCGGCGGGACGTCGGCGGGTACGGTGGCTGGGTGATCGGCTTCTTCGGATCGGACTTCGGCGCCGTGGCCTGTTTCTTCGGTGGCGGCGGCGGGGGGGGCGGCGGCTTCGGCACCGGGATGGTCGACTGCACCTGCGTGATCGCGGTGGTCTGGGCAGCCTCGACCGGCACGTCGATGATGATGTCCGGCGGCGGCACGTAGGGCGGCGGCGGCTCCTCGAACTCGGGCGGCGGCGGGGGCGGTTCCTCCTCCTCCTCCTGCTTGATCTCCTCGATCAGCTTGGTGTCGAGCGGACCGCGGATGACTTCGACCACGGTCTTGCCCAGGCCGCTGACCAGCACGTACACGATGACGATGTGCAGTCCGACGACGAGCAGGAAGCTCGTCAGCTTCTCGAGAACGCTTTCCTGTACGTGTGCCATCGCTGGGGTCGCGTGCTGGGTGGGCCGGAGATCAGGCGAGGCGCCCGCGGGACGCGGGGGGCGGACGGACCGGGGAACCGGAACGGCCGACGCCCGGGGCGGTCGCCCGGTCGGGGCGGAGCGGCGGTGCCGGACGGCCCGTGGGTGCGCGGCCGCTGGCCGTTGCCTGGCTGCGTGCGTCCGTGAGGCTCACGAATCCCCCTGGTTCCGCCTGCAGCGGTCCCGTCGTCGTGATCAGGTGCGGGGACAGTACGGCCGGGCGGGTGACGCCGGTATGACCCGGACATTACGGTTTCGTAAGGTTCGGCGGTGTCACTTCCAGCCCTGCGGCCGGAACTGCAGCACCGCGCGCACCCCCGGCTCGTTGTCGCGCAGACTGAAGGTCGCATCGTGCAGCTTGGCGATCGCGGCGACGATGCTCAGGCCCAGGCCCATGCCCGGCGCGGCATTCTCCGGCACCGCGCGGGTGAAGCGCTCGAGCACGCGGTCGCGCTGGTCCGCCGCGATGCCGGGGCCGCGATCCGCCACCGACAGGAACGGTCCGCTCAGGCCGCGCCCGACCGAGACCACGATTTCTCCGCCGTCGGCGGAGTACTTGATCGCATTCTCGATGAGGTTCGACACCGCCTGCGCGATCAGCTCCGAATGCCCGTCGACGGTGATCTCGCCGAGCGTGTCGAGGCGCACGACGAGCGCCTGCTCCTCGGCGAGCGGCTGGTAGAGCTCGCAGACGTTGCGCGCGATGCCGCACAGGTCGACCGGGCTCATCTGCCCCCGCCCGAGCCCGGCCTCGGCGCGCGCGATTTCGATGATGCCGTTCAGGCTGCGCAGCAGCGCGTCGGCGTCGGCGAGCGCCTCGGTGATCGCCTCGCCGGAGGCGGTGCCGCCGGACTGCAGCACGGTGTCGAGACGTGCGCGCAGCCGCGTGAGCGGACTGCGGAAGTCGTGCGCGACGCCGTCGGTGACGACGCGCATCGCCGAGGTCAGCTCCTCAACCCGCGCGACGAGCGAGTTGAGCGACTGCGCGAGCCGGTCGATGTCGTCGTCGCGGCCGAGCACCTCGCAGCGCCGCGACAGGTCGCCCTGGATCACCGCCTGCACGGTGCCGACGATGCGCTCGGTGCGGTCGGCGTAGTAGCGCGCGGTCGTGAACGCGCCGACCAGGCCCACCACGAATACCAGCACCACGCTCGCGACCAGCGCCTTGGGCAGCTCGTCGATGAGCGCCACCCGCGCCGGCATCTCGTAGCCGACCAGGAGCCGGTGCCCGTCCGGGAGTTCCACGCCGCGCGCGCCGATCGGCATGTCGTCGCCACGGCTGCGGCGGATGACCCGGACGCCGTCCGCCGGCGTACCGAGCGCGAAGCCCTCCGGCCACGCCGAGAGGTTGCCGGAGATCGGCACCCGCTCCCGGTCCACCAGCAGGTAGATGGCGTCGTGCACCTCGCGCTCGGCCAGGCGCTGCTCGATCGCCATGCGCACGCCCTCGGTGCCGGCGGCGCGATAGTAGGTGCGCATGTCGCTGATCTCCTCGGAAACCCGCGCCGAGGTCTGCGCGTCGAGAACCGGCACCAGCGAATACTTCAGGAACCCGTAGGCGACCACCACGCCGAGCAGCGTGGCGATGAAGTAGGCCGGTAGGAACCGCGCCGTGGGGCTGTGGGCGGTGACCACGGGCGGGCCTTCAGCGCTCGGCCGAGAGCATGTACCCGGCGTTGCGCACGGTGTGGATCAGGTGCACCTCGTAGCCGCGGTCGACCTTCTGACGCAGGCGGCTGATGTGCACGTCGATGACGTTGGTGTTCGGGTCGAAGCGCAGGCCCCACACGCCCTCGAGCAGCATCGTGCGGGTGACGAGCTGCTCCTTGTGCCGGGCGAGGAACTCGAGCAACTGGAATTCGCGCGGTTGCAGCTCGATCGGCTGGCCGCCGCGGCGCACCTTGCGGCCCAGCAGGTCGACCTCCAGGTCGCCGCAGACGAGGCGGGTGGCCGAGGAGGAGGCGCCCGAGCGGCGCCGCAGCAGCGCTTCCAGCCGGGCCAGCAGCTCGGTGAACGCGAACGGCTTGACCAGGTAGTCGTCGCCGCCGTCGCGCAGGCCCTTCACCCGGTCGTCGACGGTGCTCAGGGCCGACAGCACGAGCACGGGGGCGGTGTTGTCGGCGGCGCGCAGCGCCCGCAGCATCGCCAGGCCGTCCAGGCCCGGCAGCATGCGGTCGAGGACGATGGCGTCGGGCTGCGATTCGGTGGCGAGGTACAGGCCCTCGCGGCCGTCGCGCGCCAGTTCCGGGCAGAAGCCGGATTCCTCCAGGCCTTTGACGATGTAGGAGGCGGTGACCGGGTCGTCCTCGACGACGAGGATGCGGCGGGTCATGGTCCGCTCATGACCCGCTCCGGCAGCGACGATGCTGCGGCGCGATATCCCGGGCCGGGCGGGGAAGCGTGGACACCTGCCGCATTATCGGGCGGTGCGGCGGGGGGTCAAGCCGAACGCCCCGGCGGCCGCCCGCCGCTCAGCCCGGCGCGGCCGGGATCTGCTGGGTCAGGCAGTGGACCGTGCCCAGGCCCCAGACGATGTCCAGGCAGTCGACCGGGACGATGTGCCGGCCCGGGAAGCAGCGCGCCAGGATCGCCTGCGCCTCGCGGTCCTGCGGGTCCCCGAACACCGGCAGCAGCACCGCGCCGTTGGCGATGTAGAAGTTCGCGTAGCTGGCCGGCAGCCGTTGCTCGCCCTGGTACTTCGCCCCCGGCATCGGCAGTTCGACCACGGTCAGGGGCGTGCCGTCGGCGAGCCGCATGTCCGCGAGCCGCGCGCGGTTCTCGCGCAGCGGGGCGTGGTTGGCGTCGGCCGGGTCGGACTCGACCACGGTGACCACGGTGTCGCGGGCGACGAAGCGGGTGAGATCGTCCACGTGCCCGTCGGTGTCGTCGCCGACGATGCCCTCGCCGAGCCAGAGGATCTGCCCGACGCCGAACAGGCCGCGCAGGCGGGCCTCGATGTCGGCGCGGCTGAGCGCGGGGTTGCGGTTCGGGTTGAGCAAGCACTGCTCGGTGGTGAGCATCGCGCCGGCGCCGTTGACGTCGATCGACCCGCCTTCCAGCACCAGGCCGCCGACGTAGCGGGGCACGCCCAGGAACGCGGCCATGCGGCCGGGGATCCGGTTGTCGAGATCGTACGGCGGGTACTTGCCGCCCCAGGCGTTGTGCTCGCAGTCGATGGCGGCGACTGGCGCACCGAGCGCCGGGTCCCGCACGACGAAGGTCGCGCCGTGATCGCGGCACCAGGCGTCGTTGGTCGGGAATTCGTGCAGGCGGACGTTGGCGGTGACGCCCGCGGATGCCAGCAGGCGCGTCACGTGCCGGGCGTGGCCGCCATCGAGCACGTTGATATGCACCGGCTCGCACGCCGCCAGCGCCGCCACCATCCGCGCGTAGGCCGGCTCCACCGGCTCGAACTTCCCGGGCCAGGTGTCGCGGTTGTGCGGCCAGGACAGCCAGGTGCCCGCGTGCGGCTCCCACTCCGCCGGCATGCGGTAGCCCAGGCGCGCAGGCGTGGTCCAGTCGGTGGAGGTCGGGCCGGGCGCGTTCATGGGCGCACAGTGTCGCTCAATCGGGGACACCCATGAAGTCGCGGCGCTCAATCGCATGAATCGCTCAATCGGGCGCTCAATCGGGGACACCCATGAAATCGGGGCGGTCTTCTCAATCTGAATCGCCCCGGGTTTCCCGGAGACTCCAAATCTTGAGAGGATGGAGTCATGAACAAGCAGACGCGGTATTCCCCGGAAGTCCGGGAACGGGCGGTGCGGTTGGTGTTGGAGCAGCAGGGTGAGTACGGCTCGCAGTGGGCGGCCATCGGGTCGATTGCTGCCAAGGTTGGCTGCACGGCCGAGACCCTGCGCGGCTGGGTGCGCCAGGCCGAGCGCGACCAAGGCAAGCGGGCGGGGCTGAGCAGCGGCGAGCGGGAGCGGCTCAAGGAACTCGAGCGCGAGAACCGCGAGCTGAAGCGGGCCAACGAGATCCTGCGCAAGGCATCGGCGTTTTTCGCCCAGGCGGAGCTCGACCGCCGACCGAAGTGATGTGTTCCTTCATCGACGCACACCGGGCCGTCTACGGGGTCGAGTCGATCTGCAGGCAACTGCCGATCGCCCCGGCGGTGTACTACGAGCACAAGCGGCGGGCGGTGCAACCCGAGCGGGTGCCGGCGCGGGGGCGACGTGATGCGATGTTGTCCACCGAAATTCGGCGGGTGTACGAGGCGAACTTTCACGTCTACGGCGCGCGCAAAGTCTGGCTGCAGTTGAACCGGGAAGACTTCGAGGTGCCGCGCTGCACGGTGGAGCGATTGATGCAGGTGCTGCAATTGCAGGGCGTGCGGCGCGGCAAGCGTTGCCGAACGACGATTACGGACGTTGCCGCGGAGCGCCCGCTGGACCTGGTCCAGCGACAATTCACGGCGACGCGGCCGAACGAGCTGTGGGTGGCGGATTTCACCTACGTGGCGACGTGGGCAGGATTTGTCTATGTGGCGTTCGTGATCGACGTGTTTGCCCGACGCATCGTCGGCTGGCGCGTGGCGCGGTCGATGACGACGGATCTGGTGCTGGATGCACTGGAGCAGGCGCTGTGGTCGCGCCAAGCGCCGGCCGGGCTGGTACATCACAGCGATCGTGGCAGCCAGTACCTGTCGTTCCGCTATACCGAACGTCTGGAGGAGATCGGCGTGCGACCCTCGGTGGGCAGCGTTGGCGATTCCTACGACAACGCGCTGGCCGAGACGATCATCGGGCTGTACAAGACCGAGGTCATCTACCGGCGTGGACCTTGGCGCGGCAGCGACCCGGTGGAGTACGCGACGCTGGAATGGGTGGACTGGTACAACCACCGCCGGCTGCTGCAACCGATCGGGGACATCCCGCCGGCGGAGAAGGAGCTGGCGTACTATCGCCAGGACGGCGAGTCGGCCAAGGCGGCTTGACTCA
>CAYOJP010000001.1:28662-82939 GCA_964404305.1 uncultured Gammaproteobacteria bacterium | reverse complement strand
GCCTTCTCGCTCCGCCCCCCGAAAGGCTGCCGCTCGAAGGCCCCCGCACGCCCCGCCCCGCGGCACGCGAGCGTGTGTTCCCCGGTCGCGATGCCCCGCGCGAATCGGCGTGATGTCGCTCGTGTCGCCCGGCGCAGCGCCGGCCCGGCGACGCGCTCGTGCGGGCCGGAATTGCCGATGCGTCGTCGCGGCAAGGCCTTGTCCCGTCTCCGTCGCCACGGCGCCATCCGACGGCGTGCGCCCTTTATTCGATGTGGCCCATCGGCTAGTTTCTGCCCGCCCGTCGCTGCCGCGGCGGGGCGAGGATCCTGAGGAGAGCAGCGATGAAGTTCCTGCACGGCGGCCAGCCCCGTCTCGATGACGACGACGACGACGAGGACGGCGACTGCGACGAGCACCCCAAGGCCAAGGAGGGCGGGGGCGTGGCCGACTTCGTGGGCAAGGGGTTGCTCGAGCAGCGCGTCATCATCATCGCCAAGCCCGTCGATCGGCAGATGGCGGCCGGCGTCGTCGCGCAGCTGCTGCTGCTCGACGCCAAGGATCCCAAGGCGCCCATCACCGTCTGGGTGAACAGCCCCGGCGGCGACGCCGACTCGGGCTTCGGCATCTACGACGCGATGCGCATGGTGCGCGCGCCGATCACGACCGTCTGCTTCGGACTGGCGGCTTCGGCCGCGGTGATCATCTTCGTCGGCGGCAAGAAGGGCCGGCGCTTCACGCTGCCCAACAGCCGCTTCCTGATCCACCAGCCCTCGACGCAGAGCCAGGGGCAGGCCAGCGACATCGAGATCACGGCCGCCGAGATCATCAAGCTGCGCGACCTGTACAACGAGATCCTCTCGCGCGAGACGGGTCGCACGGCCAAGAGCATCCTGAACGACGCCAACCGCGACTTCTGGCTCACCGCGAAGGAGTCGGTCGAGTACGGCCTGTCGAGCAAAATCGTCGAGTCGCTCGACGAGATCCGCAAGGCCTAGGGCGCGGCGGCCGCCAGCGCGCGCAGGCGCTCGACCTCCTTGATCTGGTCGAAGGTCGAGATCGTCTGCAGCGGGCCGCTGCCTTCGAGCAGGTCGCGCAGCGCGTCGATGGCGGCGCGCTGCACGAGGTTGTGCGGGTCGCCGAGCGTCCGCACGAGCAGCGCGCGCGCCGGGCCGTCGCCGACCGCGTGCAGGATCTCGACGGCCGCGAGGCGCAGCGCGCTCGCGGCGGTCGGGTCGCGCTTCTCGAGCTGGGGGTCGATCGCCAGCAGCGCCGCGATCGGTTCGTGGTTGCCGACGCCGACGACGCCGGCGAGGGCCGCCAGCGCGCGCTCCTTGTCGCCCGCCATGTAGGCCTTGACGACGCGCGCCTCGCCCTCGGGGCGGCCGTTGGCGACGAGCGACAGGGCCGCTTCGGCGGCCACGAGTTCGTCGGCGTCGGCCAGGCGCGCGGGCAGGGCCGCCAGCAGATCGGGGTGGGCGATGCGGCCGGCGGCCCGCGCGGCGTAGCGGCGCAGCACCACCTGCTCGCTCTGCAGGGCGGCCGCGACGCGCAGCCGGTCGCGCGCGTCGACGAGCGCCGCCAGGCAGTTCACCAGCGCGGCCTGGTGCCAGGCCTTGTCGGTGTGCGCGGCCGCCTCGAGCGCGTAGATCGCCGGCCGTCCGAAGGCGATGACTTCGGCCTCGGCCTTGGCGCGCCAGCCGTCGTTCTCGTTGCGCAGCTTGGGCAGGGCGCGCTCGAGCTTGGCGGCCGTGGCCGCGCTCGGCGCCTCGGGGTCTTCGGCGGGTGGCCAGGTGCGCTCGGCCGGAGCCTGCGCCGGGGGGGCGGGCGCGCCGCGCGGCGCGGCGTCCTGCGGCACGGCGTCCTGCGCGGCGGCGAGCTGCATCGCGCACAGCAGGGCGAGCAGGGTCGACATGACGAAGGGCTCCGCGCGGGGACCGTGCGCCGGTCGCTCGGCGCGCGCAGAGCGCGCGTGACCGGAGAGGGTGCCCAGTATAGGGTGCCGCCATGCGCACAGGGCTGCTCGTCGCGGTGCTGCTCCTGGCCGTGGCGCCGGTGCTCGCGATCGGGGCGAGCCTGTTCGATGCTCCGGCCGGCACCTGGGAGTTGCTGTTCAGCGCGCGCGTCGGCCGCCTGACGCTCGCGACGGCGGGGCTCGGCCTCGGGACGGCGGCGGCGGCCGCGCTCGTCGGCCTGCCCGTCGCGTTCGCGCTGCATCGCCGCCGCGACCTGCTCGCGCGGCTGACGTCGAGCCTGCTGCCGCTGCCGCTCATCCTGCCGCCGTGGATGGCGGGCCTGGCGCTGGCCGGCTCGGTGCGCCTGTCGGGCTGGGGCGGTGCGGTGGCGCTGCTCGGCGCGGCGCTGTGGCCGATCGTGACGCTGTTCGCGCTGCGCGGGCTCTCGGCCGCCGCGGCGGCGGGCGAGTCGGCGCGCCTGCTGGCCGGCGCGCGCGCCGCGCGCCGGAGCGTCGAGTGGCCGCTGGCGCTGCCGAGCACCGCCGCCGGCCTGGCGCTCGTGTTCATCTTCGCGGTCACCGATTTCGGCGTGGTCGACTTTCTGTCCTTCAACGTGCCCGAGCCCTTCACGGTGCTGAGCAGCGAGATCTTCGCCAAGTGGCAGCGGATGGGTTCGGCCGTCGACGCGGCGGCCGTCTCGCTGCCGGCCCTCGCGCTCGGGCTGGCGGCACTCGCCGCGCTGCTGTGGGCCGAGCGCCGCCATGCGGGCCTGGCGCGCGGCAATCCGGTGCGCGTGCCGGCCGCGCGGGCTCCCGGGCCGGCGGGGCGCCTGTCGCTGGCGCTGCTGCTGGCGGTGATGCTCGCGCCGCTCGTCGTGCTCGCCATGTGGGCCGCGCGCGCGCCGGCGGCCCTCGACGTGCTGTCGGGCTCGGCCGACGAGGCGCTGGCCTCGGCGGGCGCGGCGGCCGGCGCGGGGCTGGCGATCGCCCTGCTGGGGACGGCCCTCGCGCGCCTTTCGCTGCGGCTCGGGCCGCGCGCCGAGGCGCTGCTGCTGGCGCTGGCGCTGCTGCCGCTGGCCGCGCCGGGCGTGCTGTACGCGGTGGGAGTGCTGCGGCTGTGGCACCTGCCGGGCAACCCCTTCGACGAGACGCTGTACCGCTCGCCCGCGCTGCTGATGGCGGCGCTCGCCGGCCGCTCGCTGAGCCTCGGCGTGCTCGCGGCCCGGGCGCTGCTCGCGCGCGCCGACCCCTCGCCCTTCGAAGCCGGCCGTCTCTCGGGGCGCGCCGCGCCGCTGCGCTGGGCGGCCGTCGACCTGCCGCTGCTCGCGCCCGCGCTGGGGCTGTCCTTCGCGCTCGGCTACCTGCTGTCGCTGCGCGACCTCGACCTGGTGACGCTGCTCCCGGCGGGCAACGCCACGCTGCTGCACCAGATCTACGCGCTCGTGCACATCAGCAGCGACGCGCTCACCGCGTTGCTGTGCCTGCTGCTCGCGGCGCTGGCCCTGCTGCCGGCGGCGGCCGCCCTGCTGCTCGGGGTCGCCGCGCCGCGCGCGGGCGGCCGCTGACGAGACGGCCGCGGCCGCGATGCGGTAGGCTGGCGGCCATGAGTTACGGACTGCGCAGCATCGCCTTCGTGGCCGAGCTGATCCACCCGCCCGTGCAGCACGATCCGCGCCTGCTGCAGCGCCTGCACGGCAACTTCTTCGGCAGCACGGAGTGCAGCTACCGCGACTTCCGGCTCGTGGCCGGGGGCGCGCAGTTCTCCAACTCGGTCGGTGGCCTGCCGGGAGCGCCCGTGAGCTGCGTGAACCTGCTCGCCGACCGGGTGCAGGTGCGCGAGGAGCAGACCGGCATCTCGCGCGAGGAGTTCGAAGTCCGCGTCGAGCGGCTGGCGAGCGCCGTGCTCGAGCAGCTGCCGGTGGCGGTGCTGCTGGCCCAGCAGTTCGCCGTGCGCTCGGTGATCAACCCGCGCGGGGGCGACGACGGCCGCGAGTTCGTGCTGCGCACGCTGTTCGGCTTCGACGAGGCGCTCATGGCGGGTTTCGCCGCGCCGCCCACGCTGGCCGGCCTGCGCCTGGCCTTCCCGCCGGCGGAGGGCAGCGGCGCGATCTACAACGTGCGCGTCGAGAGCTACGCGGCCGACAACCGCAGCCTGTTCCTCGAGACGGTCGGCACCTTCGCGCAGCCGGTCGCGGCCGACGGCGTGGGCAACATCGTGCAGCGCCTGCAGGCGACCTACGACTTCCTGCAGGATCGGCTGCTCGGGTTCGTGGAGCAGTTCGACGCCGAGCAGGGCGAGCCGTGAGAGGCGTCGCGCTGGGGCTGGCCCTCTCGCTGGCGGCCTGCGGCGGCCCCGGCGACGGAGGCTCGCCGTCGGGCGGGTCGCCGCCCGATCTCTCCTCGGCCAGCCTGATCATCCTCTCGCTCGACACGTTGCGCGCCGACTTCACCTCGTTCGGCGGGGGCGCGCCCGAACTCTCGCCGGCGCTGGCGCGCTTCGCCGAGGAGGGCGTGGTGTTCACCGCGGCGCGCAGCCAGGCGCCGCACACGGCGCCCAGCCACATGTCGCTGTTCACCGCCACCTGGCCTTCGGTGCACGGCGTGCAGAACGTGGCCCACAAGACCGGCGAGGACGGCCGCTCGCAGGCCGTCATCGTGCCGCTGCGACCCGACATCCCGACGCTGGCCGAGGTGCTGAAGGCCGCGGGCTTCACGACCATCGGCCTCACCGACGGGGGCAACCTCAACCCGCCGCACGGCTTCGCGCGCGGCTTCGATCACTACACCTACGACCTGCGCGGGGCCGAGGCGCAGGTGCAGGAGGGGCTGGCGCAACTGCCCGCCCTGGCCGCGCCCGACGCGGGCCGCTTTTTCCTGTTCTGGCACACCTACCAGATCCACGCGCCCTACGTGCCGCCCGCGCCCTACATCGAGCGCTGGGCGCCGGCCGGCTACGACGGCCTGATGCGCGAGCGCATCGCGACGCTGGGGTCGATGGGTTTCAAGGAGCGCTTCGGCGCGATGCGCACCGTGTTCTGGAAGGACAAGGAACGCTTCGGCCCGGCCGAGGCCGACTACTTCCGCGGGCTCTATGCGGGCGGCGTGCGCTTCACCGACGACACGATCGGCCCCTTCCTCGACGCGCTGCGCACCGGCGGCCTGCTCGACCGCAGCATCGTGGTGCTGCTCTCCGACCACGGCGAGGAGTTCTTCGAGCACGGCCAGTGGCAGCACGACCAGGTGTTCGAGGAGTGCGTGCGCGTGCCGCTCGTCGTGCGTCTGCCCGGCGGCTTCGGCGGGGGACGGCGCGTCGACGTGCCCGTCGCGCTCATGGACGTGATGCCGACGGTGCTCGAACTGCTGGGCATCGACGCCGGCGCGCTGCAGCTGCCCGGTCCGCCACGCGCGCACGGCAAGTCCTTCGCGGCGACGCTGCTCGGCGGGCGCGACCCGACGCCGCGGCCGATCATCTCCGAGCACGTCGCGACGCGCGGCGGCAACTTCGACCACGTGATCTCGCTGCACGCCAACGACATGACCCTGCTTTACGACAAGGTGCGCGGCGAGCGGCTGGCCGACGGCAGCGTGCGCCAACTGCGCGCCCTGCACGACCTGACGACCGACCCGGGCCAGCAGCTCGACCTGGCCGACGGCGCGACGGGGCGCCACGAGCGCGCGCTGGCCGCCCTGCAGGCGGCGCTGGCCGCCTTCGAGAAGATCGTCGAGTTCGAGTCGCGCCCGCCGGGCGAGCACGGCGAGATCGAGATCACCGACCCCGAGACCCTGCGCCAGCTCGAGGAACTCGGCTACATCGAGCGCGCGCGCTGAACGCTTTTTCGCCGCGCCCCGGGCGGCTACCCTGCGCCACCGTGCTGCGCCGCCTGCTGTCCCTTTTCGGAGCCTCCGCGATGAACGTCCCGCCCTTCACGCTGCCCGCCGCCAACGAACTCGTCTCGACGGCCAGCGGCCTGCAGTACAAGGTCGCCAAGGCGGGGGCCGGCAAGTCGCCGAAGGCCACCGACACGGTCACGGTGCACTACGCCGGCTGGCTCACGAACGGCACGCCCTTCGACAGCAGCTACAAGCGCGGGCAACCGGCGAGCTTCCCGCTCAACCGCGTCATCTCCGGCTGGACCGAGGGCCTGCAACTCATGAAGGAAGGCGGCGCGACGACCTTCGTGATCCCGGCCAAGCTCGGCTACGGCTCGCGCGGCGCGCCCCCGATCATCGGGCCCGACGCGACGCTCGTCTTCCACGTCGAGCTGATCAAGGTCGGCTGAGCCGTCCGCGGCCGGCGCGCGGGCCGGCGCGCGCGGCGGACGCCCGCCATGATCGACACGACGGCTCTGGTCGAACGCGCGCGCGACGGCGATCGCGACGCGCTGGCCGATCTGTATCAGCGGCACTCGGGCCGACTGCTGGCCTGCATCCGCGCGCAGATGCCGCTCGCGCTGCAGCGGCGCGTCGCGCCCGAAGACCTGCTGCAGGAGACGCTGCTCGAGGGTGCGCGCAAGCTGGGCGACTTCGCGCCGCAGGGGCCCTCGTCCTTCTACCGCTGGCTGGTCGGCATCGCGCGCTACAAGATCTCCGAGGCGCTGCGCGCGGCGCGGGCGAGGAAGCGCGCGCTCGAGGAGCCGCTCGCAGTCGATCTCGCCGCCAGCCAGACCAGCCCGAGCCTCGGTGCGGCGCGCGCCGAAGGGGCCGCGCGCCTGGGGGCGGCGCTCGACGCGCTGCCCGAGCGGCAGGGGCTGGCCGTGCGGCTGCGCTACCTGGAGGGCTGTTCGCTGGCCGAGACGGCCGAGCGGCTCGCCTGCAGCGAGGCCGCCGTGAAGGCGCTCGTGGCCCGCGGCCTGGCCGATCTGGCGGGCCGGCTGGCCTGAACGCGCCGCGGCGGATTTTTCGCGCGACCTTTCCCGCGCCCGCCGCCATCAGGGCGCCGGAGGACGAACCATGAGCGAGTTGCCCGCCGACCGCACGGCCCTGGAGGACATCCAGGACGAACTGCTCGACCGCCTGCACGCCGGCGAGCCCATCGACCGGCAGGCGGTGCTCGACCGCCACCCGGCGCACGCCCCGGCGTTGCGGCGCTTCTTCGCGCTGCTCGACGTGATCGAGGTGCCGGCCGACCCGGCCGCGGCCCCGCCCGGACGGCTGGGCGAGTTCGAGATCCTGCGCGAGATCGGACGCGGCGGCATGGGCGTCGTGTACGAGGCGCGGCAGGCGAGCCTCAACCGCAAGGTGGCGCTCAAGGTGCTGCCGCCCGCGCTGCGCCGCGACCGCCGCCTGCTGGCGCGCTTCCAGCGCGAGGCGGAGGCGGCGGCGCGGCTGCGCCATCCGGGGATCGTGCCGGTCTACAGCATCGGCGAGTCGGCCGGCGCGCCCTTCTTCGCGATGGAACTCGTCGAGGGCCGCAGTCTGGCGGAGGTCGTGCGCGCACGGCGCGACGGCGGGAGCGCCGGGCTGCCGACCGAACCCGGGGCGTGGCGCGCCTGGTGCGTCTCGGTCGGCGCGCGGATCGCCGACGCGCTCGACTACGCGCACGGTCGCGGCATCCTGCATCGCGACGTCAAGCCCGGCAACATCCTGCTCGAGGCCGACGGCACGCCGCGCCTGACCGACTTCGGCCTGGCGCTCGATCTCGACGCCAGCGAGCTGACGCTCTCGGGCGAGGTCTTCGGCTCGCCGCTCTACATGAGCCCCGAGCAGGCCTTCCGGCGCGACCAGCCCGTCGATGCGCGCACCGACGTCTACTCGCTCGCGGTCACGCTCTACGAGGCGCTCACGCTGCGGCTGCCCTACCACGGCACGAGCCACGCCGAACTCATGTCGGCGCTGAGCACGGGGCGCATCGTCGACCCGCGGCAGGCCGACCCGTCGATGCCCGAGCCGCTTTCGCGCGTGCTCTGCCAGGCGCTGCGCAGCCGGCCGAGCGATCGCTACGCGACGGCGGCGGCCTTCGCCGCCGACCTGCGCGCGGCGCTGCAGGCGCCCGAACAGGTGGCGGCCGTCGCCCGGGCCGACGCCGACGACGCCGAGGACTGGGATCCGCTCACCGGCCCGCCGCCGCGCGAGTTCCGCGGCATCTACGCCGACCTGTCCGTCGACCGGCTGGGGCGGATGATGGGCCTGCTGCTCGCCGGCGGGGGGCTCGCGGTCCTGCTGCTGGGCAAGCCGCCGCCGCCGCCGATCGCCTGGTGGTTTCTGGGCGGGGGCCTGGC
Organism: uncultured Gammaproteobacteria bacterium; assembly: GCA_964404305.1. GTDB lineage: Bacteria > Pseudomonadota > Gammaproteobacteria > JADZEE01 > JADZEE01 > CAYOJP01. The sequence goes on along the minus strand of CAYOJP010000001.1, from coordinate 74,788 downwards.
CTTGTGGGGGATCGAGGCTCTCGCGCTGCGTCGCGCCTCGCCGCCCAAGGGCACCTTCCGCGAGCGGCATCCGACGCTCGGACACCCGCTCGTGGGCTGCGGCGTGCTGCTGCTCATCGCGCTGGTGATCCTGGCGGTGCTCTCGTCGTGGTACCTGCTGGCGGGCGTCACGATCGAACGCGCCACGGACGCCGTGCCGGTGCAACTCGGCGAGCGCGACGTCGACTCGCGGCCGCCGACGGCCCTGCAGCTCGCGGCGCTGGCGGACGGCACGCTCGCCGACGGGACGCGCGTGCTGCAGGCCTGGCTCGCTCCCGACTTCGCGCTGCGCGGCGTCGTCGCCCGCAGCGATCCGGGCGTGTGCCGCTTCGAGCTCGCGCTGGCCGAGCCGCGCGCCGACGACGACCGTCACGTGCTCGACTGGAGCTGCGCGCTGCTCGTCGACGGCGAGCTGCTGGCGCTGCCGGCGACCGACGGTCCCGTCCCGCTGCCGGCGCACGGCTCGGGCGGCCGCGTCCTGCGGCGCGACTTCCCGCTCGCGAGCGTGCTGGGCGAGGCCCTCGGCCGCGACGCGTTCCACGTGCGTCCGGTGATCACCGTGCGCGTCGGGACGCGCGGGGCGGGCGGCGTGACCTACATCGACGCGCCGGCGACGACCTACGTCTGGAACGGCCCCGAGCGCACCGTGTTCGTCTACGACGAGTATCCCGCGGACTATCCGCAGGCGCGCCGCGACCCGGAACTCGACGCGCTCATGGCCGCGCGCCTGCAACCGCGCTTCGCGCAGTATCTGCAGGGCAGCGGGACGGTCGGCGCGCGACGGCTGCGCCTGGCGCTGCACTGCGCGCCGGCGCCGCGCGGCCCGGTGGCGCTCGCCATGGAGGTGGCGCTGCACGTCGACGGCGGCGAGGCGCCCCTCGGGCGCGCGAGCCTCGTCACCGAAGCGCGCCCGCAGAACGTCGAGCCCGGGCACGAGACCTGGACCGGCACGCTCGAGTTCGACCTGGCCGAGCCGCCCACGGAGGCCGAGCAGCGCGCCCTGCTCGCGCTGCAGGCGGGGGCGCTGAGCGAGGTGCGGCTCGTGATGCGGCCCTCGCGCGCCGCGGCGCTGGCCGAGCCGGGCATCGACTCCTACTGGGGCGGCGAGGTCGACGTGGTCGTGCCGCTGCGCGCGCCGGGCGCATCCGGCGACGGCTGAGGCGCCCTACGGCAGGAAGGCCTTGCTGTCCTTGAGCTTGGCGGGCAGGTACTCGTCGATGACGTAGTTGAGGCCCCACTTGGCGAGCGCCTGCTGCTCGGCGCGCACGCCCATCTCGACCAGCATCTCGAGCGCCTTGCGCCAGGGCTTGTGGTGGTGGAAGAACGGGTCGTTCTTGAGCGCGTCCTTGGCGCGCTTGACGTCGACGTCGAGCAGCGGGTGGGTGGGCAGCTCGTAATCGAGGATGTCCTGCGGCGTGACGCCCAGGTAGCTGGCGTGCGGCACGCAGAAGAAGCGGTTGAGGTGCGCGGTGTTGCCCGAGCCGACCTTGAGCGTGCGGTAGATGTTGCTGATGCCGTAGGGGTCGCAGTCCACGAAGGCGTAGACGGGGATCTTCTGCCCTTCGGCGAGGCGCCGGATGAAGCGCCGCGTGGCGCGCGTGGGGACGCCGCTCATGCTCACGAGGATGCAGTTGGCGCTGTCCCAGAAGCCGTGGGCCTGCAGGCGCTGGAACATGCCGCCGGTCTCGATCGCGAGCACGAACTTCGCCTTCGTCTCGAACTCGAGGTGCTCGACGCTGTGCGGGATGGAGTAGGCGCCCGTGCCGAACTTGGTGCAGTCGATGCGCAGCGGCTGGCCGGAGGCCGGGTCGCGGTCGATGACCGTCAGGCGCCCGGCGACGGCGCCGCCGTGCTCCTCGGGGTAGAAGCGCAGCTGCTCGCGGCTCACGCCCTGCATCGCGAACATCGCCTCGATGTCGTCCATCACGGCATCCGACTCGGGCTGCTCGTTGAACTTGGCCTCGCCCCAGTTCTTGGAGACGTAGTAGGCTTCGCGCTTGGTCGCGAAGGTGTCGCCCTCGATCATCTCCTTGGACAGCGACATGACGCGCAGGGTCTGCGCGAAGCTCTTGACCGTGTTCACGGTGAGCGTGCGCACCTTCTTCTGCTTGCCGATCTCGAGGTAGCCGACCTTGCTGTCGTACTTCACGTTGCCCAGGCTGCGCACCGGCGAGGCCAGCTCGGGCCGGCCGCTTTTCACGCCGGCCTGGTAGACCGCGCGCGCCTCGCTCTCGAGGCAGGCGATGGTCGCCTTGTCGGTCGCGTCGGTGACGGTCTTGCGCGGCAGGGGCTTGGGGCTGGGCGTTCTCGACTTGGCCATCGGCGGCTCTCGCGTGGAGTCTCGGGCGACGGCCGGAAGGCCGCGACCACTCGACGATAGGCTCCGCCAGCCGTGCTTCAAGCCCGGCCTCGACGGCCCGGGCGACTGTGTTTCCCCGCGGAGAACGACACAGTCGGATTCCTTATGGGCATAGGTCTTATGGATTGCGCGCCGCCGTCGCGCCGCGCACCGACAGTCGGCGCGTGGATCGTGCCGAGAATTCCCCGCGTTGCGTGAAGCGGTGCTAGACTCCGTCGCTTCGCACGACGAAGTGTGCACGCAGGGCGCGTGCAGCAGTCGCATCTCCACACCTGAGGAACACCCGATGAACTCGATCTCCAACTTCCTCCTCGGCAGGGTGCGCAGCCTGCCTTGGACGGCGACGGCGCTGGCCGTCGTGCTGCTCGGCGCGGCCGCGCCGCGCGCGCAAGCGGAGGAATCCGTCGCGCGCGAATGGAACGAGCTGCTGCTCGCCACGATCCGCAAGGACTTCGCGCGGCCGACCGTGCACGCGCGCAACCTCTACCACACGTCCGCCGCGATGTGGGACGCCTGGGCCACGTACGACGAGAACGCGCGCGGCGTGCTGTTCACCGAGAAGCACGTCGTCGACGAACTCGAGCTCGACGCCAAGCGGCACGAGACGATCTCCTACGCGATGCTGCGCATCCTGAAGCACCGCTTCGCGTCCTCGCCGGCCATGCCGACGCTGTTCCCGCAGTACGACGCCTACATGGCCGATCACGGCTACGACATCGGCATCACGACGACCGTCGGCGACAGCGCCGCCGCGATCGGCAACCGCATCGCCGCGACCGTGATCGCCTACGGCCTCTCGGACGGTTCCAACGAGGCCAACGGGTACGCCAACCAGTTCTACTTCCCCAAGAACGACGCGCTCATCGTCGTGCTGCTCGACAACGGCAACCCCAACCTCTACTTCCCGAACCTGTGGCAGCCGCTCGCGCTGTCCTTCTTCATCGACCAGGCGGGCAACCCGATCCCGGGCGGGTTCCCGCCCTTCCTTTCGCCGGAGTGGGGCCGCGTCAAGCCCTTCTCGCTCACGGTGGATGACCTGGACATCTACAACAAGGACGGCTACGACTGGTGGGTCTACCACGATCCGGGTCCGCCGCCGATGCTGGGCGAGGCCGACGAGCATCTCTACAAGTCGATGTTCGAGATGACGCTGCTGTGGTCCTCGCACCTCGATCCGAACGACGGCGTGATGATCGACGCGTCGCCCAACTCGATCGGCAACAACCCTCCGCTGCCGACCGATTTCGAGGACTACGACGACTTCTACGACTTCCTGCAGGGCGGCGACTCGAGCATCGGCTACGAGCGCAACCCGGTCACGGACGAGCCGTACGAGGTGCAGATGGTGCCGCGCGGCGACTACACCCGCTGCCTGGCCGAGTTCTGGGCCGACGGTCCGGCCTCCGAGACCCCGCCCGGACACTGGTTCTCGATCTTCAACCACGTCGCGGACGATCCGCGCCTGGTCAAGAAGATCGGCGGCGTCGGGCCCGTGGTCGACGACCTCGAGTGGGACGTCAAGGGCTACCTCGCTCTGGGCGGCGCGATGCACGACAGCGCCGTCTCGACCTGGGGCGTCAAGGGCTACTACGACTACGTGCGGCCCGTCAGCGCCATCCGCTACATGGCGGGGCTCGGGCAGAGCACGGACACCGAAGCGGCCAACTACCATCCGCACGGCCTGCCGCTCGTCCCGGGTTACGTCCAGACGATCACGGCGGCCGACACGGCTCCGGGCGGTCCGATGGAGCACCTGGCCGGCAAGGAAGGCAAGATCGCGGCGCGCGCCTGGCGCGGGCCGACGGCCATCGCCGACCCGCTCGTCGACACCGCGGGCGTGGGATGGATCCTCGCGACCGACTGGTGGCCCTACCAGCGGCCGACCTTCGTGTCGCCGCCCTTCGCCGGGTATCTGTCGGGTCACAGCACCTACAGCCGCGCCGGCGCGGTGGTGATGCACAACTTCACGGGCACCAAGTGGTTCCCGGGCGGCCTGGGCGAGTTCGAGTGCCCCCAGAACGAGTACCTGGTGTTCGAGGAAGGCCCGAGCGTGACGGTCAAGATGCAGTGGGCGACGTACTACGACGCCTCCGACCAGTGCTCGCTCTCGCGCATCTGGGGCGGCATCCACCCGCCGCAGGACGACATCAATGGCCGCATCAACGGCCAGAAGATCGGCACCGAGGCCCTCGCCAAGGCGAGCGAGTACTGGAACGGCACGTGGTGCGACCTGGGCCATGCCCTGGCCGGCACGGGCGGCGCTCCGGCGCTCGTGGGCAGCGGCACGCTGCAGCCGCACAGCGCCTGCGCGCTGGACCTCAGCAACGGCAAGCCCTCGGCGGCGGCGGTGCTGTTCGCCTCGCTCGTCGGGAATCCCTTGCCGTTCAAGGGCGGCACGCTCGTCCCGACGCCGGTGGCGCTCGCGCTGAACATGGCGACGTCGCCGAGCGGCACGATCCACTTGCCGTTCGCGTGGCCGGCGGGCGTTCCGTCGGGCACGGAGCTGTACATCCAGATCGGCATCCAGGATGCCGGCGGACCGGCAGGGGTCGCCTTGAGCAACGCCGTGCAGGGCACCACGCCCTGATGCGGGCCCTGACTCTGGGGAACGATCAAGTCGTCTGACAACCCGGGCGTCGCGCACCGCTCAACGGCGGTGCGCGGCGCCCGGTTCTTGCAGGTCCCAGCCGCCGCCGAGCGCCTTGTACAGGCGCACCAGCGCCACGAGCTGGTCGCGCCAGGCCTGCGCGCGCTCGAGTTCGGCGGTCAGTTGACTGCGCTGCGCGACGAGCACCTCGAGGTAGCTGGCCACGCCGCCCTCGTAGCGCAGCACCGAGAGCCGCAGCAGCTCGCGCTCGGCCTCGGCGCGCGCGTCCTGCAGCACGCGCTGCTCGCCGAAGGAGCGCAGGTCGGCCAGCGCGTCCTCGACCTCCTGCAGCGCGCGCAGGACCGCCTGCTCGTAGGCCAGCGCCGCCTGGCGCTGCTGCGCCTGCGCGACCTCGACGCCGGCCTGCAGTTTGCCGCCGTTGAACAGCGGCCAGGTCAGGTCGAGGGCCAGGCCCCAGAAGTCGGCGTCCGAGTCGGTGAGGTCGGAGAGTTCGGTGCTGGCCCAGCCGCCCGACCCGGTGAGGGCCACGCGCGGGAACAGGATCGCCTGGGCTTCGCCGATGCGCGCGGTGGCCGCCGCAAGCCGCAGCTCGGCGGCGCGCAGGTCGGGGCGGCGCTCGAGCAGCGCCGAGGGCAGGCCCGCCGGCACCGCCGGCGGCACAGGCTGGTCGGCCAGGCCGAGGCCGCGCCGCACCACGTGCGGCGGGCGGCCGAGCAGCACCGACAGCTCGTTCTCGGTGCGCGCGTGCAGGCGCTGCAGGTTCGCGACGACCGCCTCGGTGCGGTAGCGTTCGCTCTGCGCCTGCCGCCAGTCGAGTTCGGAGGCCACGCCGCCCTCGAAACGCACGCGGGTGAGTTCTTCGGTGCGCAGGTTGGCCAGCACGGTCCGGCGCGAGATGTCGAGCGAGAGCTGCAGCTGCCGCAGGTCGAACCACGCGCGCGCGACCTCGCTGATGAGCGTGATCTGCACGTCGCGGCGCAGCTCCTCGCTCGCGAGCAGGCGCAACTCCTCGGCCTGGGTCGCGCGCTGCAGGCGTCCGAACAGGTCGAGTTCCCAGGAGAGGTCGAGGCCGGCGCCGTACAGCTCGGTGCCGTTGCTGCCCGTCGGCACGGGCGGGCGGCCGTCGCGGCTGGCGGCGCCCTTGTCGGCGCCGGCGAACAGATCCGCGAAGGGGCCCTGATCGGCACGCGTGAAGGCCACGAGCGCGCGCGCCTCGACGACGCGCTCGAGGGCCGTGCGCGCGTCGAGGTTGTTGCGCAGCGCCTCGTCGATCAGCTCCCGCAGCGCCGGGTCGCCGAGCAGCTCCCACCAGGCGGTGTCGGCGAGCGTCGCGGCCTCGGCCGAGCCGTCACGCCAGGCCTCCGGCACCGGCAGCTCGGGGCGCGCGTACTCGGGGCCGACGACGCAGCCGGCGAGCAGCAGCAGGGCGAGGGGGCGCGCGGGCGGCCGGACGGCCATCTCAGGCGCCCTCCGCGGGCGTCGGCGCGAGCGGTGCGCGCCGGCGCGAGGTGAGCCCGTCGACGAAGGCGAACAGCGCCGGCCACAAGAACAGGCCGGCGGCGGCGGCGATCAGCATGCCCCAGAACACGGCCGCTCCCATGACCTGCCGCGAGGCGGCGCCCGAGCCCGAGGCCGTGAGCAGCGGCACCACGCCGAGCACGAAGGACAGCGCCGTCATCAGGATCGGCCGGAAGCGCGAGCGCGCCGAGTCGATGGCCGCGTCCGCCGAGGACAAACCCTGCTCGCGCCGCAGCTTGGCGAACTCCACGATCAGGATCGAGTTCTTGGCCGCCAGCCCGATGAGCATGACGAGGCCGATCTGCACGAAGACGTCGTTGTCGTGGCCGCCCAACCACACGCCGAAGAAGGCGCCCAGCGCCGCCAGCGGCGTGCCCAGCAGCACGCTCCACGGCAGGCTCCAGCTCTCGTACAGCGCGGCCAGCAGCAGGAACACGAACACGATCGCCATCGCGAAGGTGGGGCCGGCCGGCGGCGCCGTCCGCTCCTGGTACGAGAAGCCGGCGTACGCGTGGCCCAGCTCGGGCCGCAGCACCTCCCGCGCCACGTCCTGCAGCGCGGCCATGGCCTGCCCCGACGAGAAGCCCGGCGCCGGCACGCCCGAGACCTCGACCGAGCGGAACAGGTTGAAGCGCGTCGTCAGCTCGGTGCCGGTCGTGCCGCGCACGTCGACCATCGTCGAGAGCGGGATCATCTCGCCGGTCGTGCGGCTGCGCACGAAGAAGTCCGCGATGTCGGCGGGCTGCTGCCGGAACTCGGGTTCGGCCTGCACGAACACGCGGTACAGGCGCCCGAAGCGGTTGAAGTCGTTGACGTAGGCGCCGCCCAGCGCGGTCTGCAGCGTCGTGAACACGTCGTTGATCGGCACGCCGAGCGTGCGCGCCTTCTCGCGGTCGAGCCGGACCTCGACCTGCGGCACGGTCGGGTCGAAGGACGTGAACAGGTTGGCCAGCTCGGGACGCTGCCGCGCGGCCGCGAGGAAGGTGCGCGTCTCGGCGCCGAGTTCGTCGACGCTCAGCGTGCCGCTGCGATCCTGCAGCAGGAAGTTGAAGCCGCCGGCCGCGCCGAAGCCCGAGATCGTGGGGGGCGCGAAGGGAAAGGCGATCGCCTCGGGGATCGCCGACAGCTCGCGCTGCAGGCCGGCGAGGATGGCGTCGAGCTGCAGTTCGGGCGCGGCCCGCTCCTCCCACGGGGCCAGCCGGCAGAAGAAGCTGGCGTAGTTGGAGGCGAAGGAATTGGTCAGCATCCCCAGGCCGCCGATCGCGCTGTAGGACGTGACGCCCGGCGTGCGGTCGAGGATCGCCTCGACTTGCCGCACGACCGCGTCGGTGCGCTCGAGCGACGCCGCGTTGGGCAGCTGCACGTTGACCAGGAAGATGCCCTGGTCCTCGTTCGGCACGAAGCCGCGCGGCACGACGCCGCCGAGCAGGCCCGCGCCGGCGCCGGCGGCGCCGACGGCCAGCAGGCTGAGCAGCGCGCGGCGCACGAAGAAGCGCGTGCCCGCCACGTAGCCGGAGGTCGTGCGCTCGAGCAGGCGGTTGAAGCCGGAGAACAGCGCCGCCAGCGGCCCGCGCCCGCCCGGCGCGTGCGGGCGCAGCAGCCGGCTCGCCAGCACCGGCGAGAGCGTCAGCGCGTTGAAGGTCGAGAGCAGCACCGAGATCGCGATCGTGAGCGCGAACTGCTGGTACATGCTGCCCACCAGCCCGCCGAGGAAGGCCACCGGCACGAACACCGCCACCATGATCAGCGAGGTGCCCACGAGCGCGCCCGAGACCTCCTTCATGGCGCGGCTCGTGGCTTCGCGCGGTGACAGGCCCTGCGCGATGTACTGCATCGCCGCCTCGGTGACGACGATCGCGTCGTCCACGACCGTGCCGATGGCCAGCACCAGCCCGAACATCGAGAGCGTGTTGACCGAGAAGCCCAGCAGCGGGAAGAAGATGAAGGTGCCGATGAGCGAGACCGGGATCGCCACCAGCGGGATGAGCGTGGCGCGCGCGCTCTGCAGGAAGATCCAGGTGACGAGGATCACGAGCACGATCGCCTCGAGCAGCGTGACGAGGATCTCCTCGACCGAGGCCTGCACGGCGGGCGTCGTGTCGTAGACGATCCGATGGGCCACGTCGTCGGGGAAGAACTCCGCGAGCTGCTCGAAGGCCGCGTACAGGCCCTGCGCCGCCTGCAGCTGGTTGGCGCCCGGCAGCAGGTACACGGCGAGCACGCCGGCGGGCCTGCCGTTCATGCGCGAGAAGGACTTGTAGTGCTCGCTGCCCAGTTCGACGCGGCCCACGTCGCCCAGGCGCACGACCGCGCCGTCCTCCGTCTGGCGCACGATGATCGCGGAGAACTCCTCCGGCGTCACGAACTTGCCCGGCGCCCGCACGGTGTAGGTGAACTCCTGGCCGGGCGGCGAGGGCGCCGCGCCGACCTGCCCCGCGGGCGCCTGGATGTTCTGCTCGCGGATCGCCGCGACCACGTCGGCGGGCGTGAGGCCGAGCTGGGCCAGGCGGTCGGGCCGCAGCCACACGCGCATGCCGTACTCGGAGGTACCGAACAGGTCGACCTGCGCCACGCCGGGCACGCGCAGCAGCGCGTCGCGCACGTTGATCGTGGCGTAGTTGGCCAGAAAGCGGTCCGACCAGGTGCCGTTCGGCGAGTAGATCGAGGCCACGAGCAGGATGCTCGGGTTGAGCTTCTTGACCGTGACGCCCTGCTGCAGCGCCTCGGAGGGCAGTCGGGCGCTGGCCTGGCTCACGCGGTTCTGCGCGAGCACGTTCGCGATGTCGAGGTCCTTGCCGACCTCGAAGCTCACGTCGAGCAGCATGCGCCCGTCACTCGTGTTGAGCGACTTCATGTAGAGCATGTCCTCCACGCCGTTGAGCTGCTGCTCGATCGGCGTGGCGAGGGACTGCTCGACGACCTCGGCCGCGGCGCCCGGATAGCTCGCCTCGACGCGGATCGTCGGCGGCGCCAGGGCGGGGTACTGCTCGACGGGCAGCGAGAGCGCGGCGATGGCCCCGACGATCACCGTCAGGATCGACAGGACGACGGCCAGCACCGGCCGGTTGAGGAAGAACTCGGCCACGGGCTCAGCCGCCGGCCGGAGCGGCGGCCGGCTCCGGCGGCAGGGGCGAGGCGCGCACGACCATGCCGTCGCGCACCTTCTGCAGTCCGTCCACGATCACCCGCTCGCCGGGCTGCAGGCCCTCCTCGATGATCCACGCGGTCCCGACGCGCGGCCCGGGCGCGACGGTGCGCAGCTCGACGCGGCCGTCGGCGTGCACGACCGCCACCTGGAACGTGGCCTGCAGCTCCCGGACCGCGCGCTGCGGGACGAGCCGGGCGCCGGCCCGCAGCTCGAGCTGGACGCGGACGCGCGCGAACTGCCCCGGGCGCAGCAGCCCGTCGGGATTGGGGAAGCTGGCCTCGACGTTGAGCGTGCCGGTGCGGGCGTCGACGCTGCGGTCGAGGAAGGCGACGCGGCCGCGCTCGGGGTGCAGGCTGCCGTCGGCCAGGATGATCTCGAAGGGCCGCGCGTCCTCGTCGCGCTCGGGCAGCTCGCCCGCCAGCCGCGCGCGCATCAGCCGCAGGTACTCCTGCTCGCTGAGGCTGAAGCGCGCATGGATCGGGTCGATCACCGAGACGGTCGTCAGCAGGCTCTCGCCGGCCGTGACCAGGTTGCCCGCCGACACCTTGTTCTCGCCGACCAGCCCGGCCACCGGGGAGCGGATGACGGTGAAGCCCAGATCGATCCGCGCGCTCTGCTCGAGGGCCTGCGCCGAGACCAGCCGGGCCTCGGCGGCGCGCAGCAGCGAGACGGCCGTCTCGTAGTCCTGCCGCGGCACGGCGTTCTCCGCGACCAGCGGCTGCAGGCGCGCGACGTCCTGCTCGGCGCGACCCACGTCGGCGCGGGCCAGCGCGACGTCGCCCTCGGCGCGCGCGAGCGCGGCCTCGAAGGGGCGCCGATCGATCACGTAGAGCTGCTGGTCGAGGGCGACCGGCTCGCCCTCGGCGAAGTCCGCGCTCAGCAGGTAGCCCGAGACGCGCGCGCGGATCTCGATGTTCCGCGAGCCCTTCGTCTGGCCGACGAGTTCGAAGTCCAGCGGGACGTCGCGCTCCTCGACGGCGACGACCCGCACTTCGGGCGGCTGCGGCGCGGCGGGCGGCGCCGGCGGGCCGCAGCCCGGCAACGTCGCGCCGAGGGCCGGCAGGCCCGCCGCGAGGAGGGCGCGAACGACGTGCTTCACCGGTCGGACCCTCCCTGAGCGGAACGGCGCGGCGCCCCCGGGGCGCGCGGCCGGCGCATCCTTCTAGCGCACCGGCGCGAAGCGGCGCAACGCTCGACGAGCGGCCGCCGGAGTTCGCCGCGCGCCCGGGGGCGCCGCGCACGAGTTCCGACGGCCGCTCGCCCGACGTCGACTCAGGGCAGGTCGGCGCGCAGTCCGTTGCTGAGCGCGACGCCGCAGACGGCCGCCGCGTCGGGCAGCGCGTACTGGAAGGACAGGCTCAGTCCCGAGAGGCCCGCCGGCCAGGCCGGCCAGGCCAGCGGAACCTCGCCGAGCGTGTCGGTCGCGAAGACCATCGTCGCGAGCACCGGCACCGTCACCAGCGTGCCGCACTTGAAGGGCGTCGGCGCGCTGCCGAGCGCGACGAACAGATAGGCCGGCGCGGAGGGCGTCGCGCGCTGCAGCACGAGCGTGCCGGGCTCGCCGGCCAGCAGCGTGCCCGTGCCGGACAGCAGCGGGTCGCCGAACACGCCGGTCAGGCCGTGCCCGAGGTTGCTCCAGGGGCCGGGGCTCGGCGCCGCATAGAACTCGCCGTAGAACTCGTCGTCGTCGACGTAGGAGCTCGGCGTCACGTCGACGAGGATCGCGCGGTTGAAGGGCGTGTCGCTGCACACGCCGAGGAAGGTCAGCACGTCGACCGGGATCGAGGAGAACGTCACCGTGCCGAGGAGCGTGTCGCCGTCGTAGAGCGAGACCTCGTAGGTCGAGTCGACCGGCGTGCCGCCGAAGGGCGGCATGGTCGCGTCGGGCTGCACGAAGTCGCAGCCGAAGGCCGTGACGTAGCCGTCGAAGTCGACCTGCAGGTTCTCGTAACCCTGCGCGAAGTCGTGGCCGGGGATCTGCGGGCACCAGTCGGGCGCGGCCGGCGTGCCGAAGGCGCCGACGATCAGGTCGTCGCCGCCCGGGCCGATGCCGAAGGTGACGCTGCCGAGCCGCACGGAATCGACCAGGCCCAGGTCGGGCAGGGGCCCCGTGACGCTGACCGCCCCCGTCTCGAGCAGGAACAGCTCCTTGTCGGTGCAGGGCGCGAGCGAGATGCGCGGCGGCGCCGGCACGTCGCCCGTCCAGGCCTGGCCGAAGTACTCGTTGTCGTCGATGAAGCTGGTCTCCGTGACGTCGATGATCGTGACCGTCGTGAAGGCCGCCGCGCTCCACACCCCGAGGAAGCTCGCGACATCGACGGGCAGCGACGCCAGCTGCACCTGCCCGACGAGCGTGGCGCCGTCCCAGAGCGAGATCTCGAAGGTCGAATCGACCGGCGTGCCGCCCCAGCTCGGCATCGTCGCGTCGGGCTGCGCGAACTCGATGCCCAGCGCGTACACCGGCGTGTCGGCATCGAGCTGCAGGTTCTCGTAGCCGAGCGCGATGTCGTGCCCGTCGAGCAGCGCGGTCCAGTCGGGCTCGGCGGGCGTGCCCGACGCGCCGATGGCCAGGTAGTCGCCGCCGGGCGCGACGCTGAACGTGATGCTGCCGACGGTGGCGGAACTCACGAGCCCGAGGTCCGGCAGCGGCCCGGTGGCGTTCGTCGCGCCGGTGGCGGCGAGAAAGGCGGCCTGATCGGTGAAGACCTGCAGGTCGTCGGCGTGCGCGGTCGGTGCCAGCGAGAGCGCCGAGAGCAGGGCGACGAGGCGCAGGGACGGGCGGGCGGCGTGCATGGGCGGGATTCCGGAAACGCGGGTGCGCCGCGAGCCGCCGGCCCGACGCGGGCCGGCCGGTGGGCGTCGATCCCCTCAACGGAATCGGGGCGCGCGTCCCACGCGCCGCCGGCGCCGCCCCCCGGGCGCCCGGCGCCCCGTGCTAGGATCGCGGCCCGCATGACCGACTCCGGCCCGGATGCGTCCGTCCTGCACCCGCCGCCCGAACTGGCCGAGTCGCTCGAACTCGTGCGCCGCGGCCGGCAGGGCGACCGGGCGGCCCTGAACGACCTCGTGCTGCGCTACCAGGATCGCGTGCGGCGGATCGTGAGCATCCGCATCGGATCCCGTCTGCGCGGCGTGCTCGATTCGCTCGACCTCGCGCAGGACACCTGGGCCGCCGCCCTCCGCGGACTGCCGGATTTCGAGCCGCGCGGCCACGGCAGCATCATCCGCTGGCTCGCGCGCATCGCCGAGAACCAGGTGCTCGACGCGGCCGACCGGCTGCACGCCGCGCGGCGCGACGTCCGGCGCGAGCGCGCGGGGAGCGAGGCCGACCCGGGATCGCGGGCCGATTCCCCGTCCGACGCGGCGCCCGCCGTCTTCCCCGCCGCGCCGGGTCCGACGCCCAGCGAGGACGCCTCGCGGCGCGAGTTGCGCGCGAACTACGACGCGTGTGTCGCGCGGCTCGATCCCGTTCACAGGGACGTGATCCTGCTCCGGGACTACGCGATGCTCGAGTGGACCGAGGTCTGCGAGCAGCTCGGTCGACCCAACGTGCACGCGACGCAGGAGCTGTACCGCCGCGCGCAGCTCAAGCTCGGCGGCCTGCTGCGAACGCGTCTGCAGGCCTGACGTGGGCTCGCCTCTTGATCCGCAGGACGCACGTGCGTCGGAGACGGCCGAGCGGGTGCTCCTCGAGGGGCTCGCGCGCGACGAGCGGCTCGATGTCGAGGCGCTGTGTCGCGCGCATCCCGCGCTCGCCGGAGAACTGCGCGAGCTGGGCGCCTGCTGGGAGCTGGCGAACCGGCAGCGCGCGTCGGCCCTGCTGCAGGAACCGCTGCCGCCCCCCGCGTCGTTGAGCGGGTGGCGCGGCGGCTCGTCGGAGCCGGGGTCGCCGGGCGCCGGCGGGCGCGAACCGCGCGTGGCGCAGCTCGCGGACGTCATCGCGAAGCTGGCGGACGCGGCCGGCCCGGCGCACCGCTACGTCGACGGCGGCGAGATCGCGCGCGGCGCGCAGGGCGTCGTCCGACGCGCCTTCGACGCCACGCTTCAGCGTCACGTCGCGATGAAGGTGCTGCGCGACGGCGCGGCCGCGGCCGGTCCCGGGCGGCCGGCGCCGGGCAGCACGCGCCGCCTCGGGCGCTTCGTCGAGGAGGCGCAGGTGACGGCGCAGCTCGACCATCCCGCGATCGTGCCGGTGCACGACCTCGGGCTCGACGCGCAGGGCGCGGTCTACTTCACGATGAAGCTCGTGAAGGGGCGCTCGCTGCACGAGGTGCTCGAAGCGCGCGCCGCGTCGGCCGGCGCGGCGCCGTCCCCCTGGAACACGACGCGCCTCGTCGGCAGCCTGGTGCGCGTCGCGGAGGCCATGTCCTTCGCGCACGATCGCGGCGTCGTGCACCGCGACCTGAAGCCGGCCAACATCATGCTCGGCGAGTACGGCGAGGTGTACGTGATGGACTGGGGACTCGCGCGGGTGCTGGCCGCAGCCGAGCACGAGCCCGCGGAGTCCGGGTTGCGCAGCGAGCGCCGCGACGCGGCCCCCGGCTCCTCGCTGCTCACGCTCGAGGGCGACGTCGTCGGAACGCCTTCGTACATGGCGCCCGAGCAGGCCTCGGGGCAGGTGGCGCTGCTCGGCCCGGCGGCCGACGTCTACGCGCTCGGAGCGATCCTCTACCACGTGCTCGCGGGGAGGGCGCCGTTCACGGACGCGGGGCGGTCGTCGCCGCTCGACGTGCTGGCCCTGGTCCGGCGCGGGCCGCCCGTTCCGCTGCAGCGGCTCGTGCCTGCCGTGCCCCCCGAACTCGCGGCGATCTGCGAGAAGGCCATGGCGCGGGAGGCTCCGGCGCGCTACGCGAGCATGGCCGAGCTGGCGGAGGACCTGCGCGCGTTCCTCGAGAGCCGCGTCGTGCGTGCCTACGAGACGGGGGCGTGGGCCGAGGCGCGCAAGTGGGTGCGCCGCAACCGCCTCTTGGCAGGCGCCGCTGCGGCCGTGCTCGCGGCAGTGTACGGGGGCCTGCTCTACTCGTCGCACGTCGAGGCGCGGGGGCGGGCGATCGCGCAGGCCGCGCAGGGCGAGGCCGATCGCAACCTCGCCGACGTGCTGCGCCTCTCGGACGTGCAGCGCCTCGAACAGTTGCAGCGCGAGGAGGCGCTGCTGTGGCCCGCCGACCCCGAGCACGTTCCGGCGCTGGCCGCCTGGCTCGACGCGGCGCGCGCGCTGCTCGGGCGGAACGACGCCCACCGCGCGACGCTCGCGGCCCTGGCGGCGCGCGCCGAGCCGGGCGGCGATCCCGCGAGTCCGCGCTTCGCGTCGCAGGAAGACTCCTGGTGGCACGCGACGCTGAGCGCGCTGATCGACGGCCTGGACAGGTTCTCGGCGCAGACCGTCCCCGGCGTCGAGCGGCGGCTGGCGCGCGCGCGCGACCTGCAGCGCGTTTCGCTCATCGAACCCGCGGCGCTCTGGGAGCAGGCCATCGCGTCGATCGCCGATCCCGACGCCTGCCCGGCCTATGGCGGACTGCGCATCGTGCCGCAGCTCGGCCTCGTGCCGCTGGGGCGCAACGCGGCCACGGGGCTCTGGGAGTTCTGGGACGTGCAACTGGGCGAGCGCCCCGTGGCGACGGCCGACGGCCGCTACGCGATGAGCGAGGCGAGCGGCCCGCTGTTCGTGCTGCTGCCCGGCGGGACGTTCCTGTTCGGCGGGCAGGGCAGCGACCCCGAGGCCCCCAACTACGACCCCTCGGCGACGCCGGACACGTGGCGCGTGCAGAGCGTGCGGCTCGACCCGTTCTTCATCGCCGCGTACGAGGTGACGCAGGCGCAGTGGGAACGCGGCATGGGGAGCAACCCGAGCGCCTACGCGTCGTCGGAGGCCGAGGCCCGGCAGGCCACGGAGCGGTACGGTCCCGATCATCCCGTCGAGAGCGTGACCTGGGGCGAGGCGCGCGAACTGGCGGCGCGCTTCGGACACGTCCTGCCCACGCAGGCGCAGTGGGAGTACGCCGCTCGCGCCGGCTCGACGCAGGCGTGGTGGACCGGCGGCGACGTCGGCAGCCTGCAGGGCGCCGGCAACGTCTCGGACGCCAGCCTCGCGCGGCAGGCCGACATCGCCTGGCCGCACGAGGCGCTCCTCGACGACGGATTCGCCAGCCATGCGCCCGTCGGCAGCTTCCGGCCCAACGCGTTCGGGCTGTACGACACGATCGGAAACGTCGCCGAGTGGACGCGGGACCCGCATGCCGACGCGCCGCGGGACGCCGATCCGGGCGACGGCGGACAGCCAGGGGGATCGGGGCCGTTCTACACCTCCGTCGGAGGTGCCTGGAGCACCGTGCCGGCGCAGTGCTCCTCGGCCTTCCGCATCCGCACGCACGGCGAACAGCGCGTCGGGCAGCTCGGCCTGCGCCTCGCGCGGCGGCTGGCCCTGCCGACGGACTGAGCGCGCAGGACGCGCTCAACCTCCGGGGAACAGGATCGTCTGCGGCCGGTTGCTCGCGCCGGTGACGCCGCCGTTCAGCGTCACGACCTGGCTGAAGAACGTGATGATCAGGTTCGTGGACGGCAGTTGCAGCGTCAGGCCGCCCAGTCCCGCCGCATCGAGCGGGGCGACCTGCAGGATCGTGGGCGCCGCGAGGATTTCGTGGCCCGCGAAGGGGAAGGTCGCGCCGGAGAACGCGATGATCAGGTACGCGTCGTGACCGGGCGCGCCGCCGTACTCCCAGCTCATGCTCGTGCCGCCGCTCACGAAGGGCGGGACGAGCAGTTGCGGCGGGTCGGCCGCGGCCCAGGTCAGCGTGAGGGCGTTGCTCGCGCCCTGCGAGGTCGTCACGACGACCGCCGCGCTGCCCGGCGCGGCGGGCGGCGCGGCATCGAGTTCGATGCGGCCGGCGTCGATGACGGCGAACTCGCCCGGCCCGTACACGTCGGGGCCGAGCGCGACGGTCTGCGCGCCGACGAGGTTGGCGCCCGTGATGACCAGCGTGTCCGGCTGGAAGGTGCTCAGCGTGGTCGGCGCGATCGCGCCGATCGTCGGCGGACCGCAGGCGCCGCAGATGCCCTTGGGGTTGGCGAGCGCCGCCTGGAAGGCCGCGTGCGAAGCCAGGTCCGTGCCGCTGTTCTGTCCCGAGGAGCAGCCGCCGTGCGTGTGGATGCCGATGGCGACGTTGCCCTGCTCCCAGATCACGGGCGAGCCGCTGTTGCCGCCCTGCGTGTCGGTCTGGTAGCCGAGCGTCGTGCCGCTGTCGCTCACGAAGGGCCCCACGTGCGTCTGCTGGGTGTTGTCGAAGACCCCGGTGTCGGCGCCGTAGCCCGTGATGCGGATGCTGTTGCCCGCGACGGGCGGCGGCGGCGCGAGCGTGAAGAAGCTGCCCTGCGCGACGTATGCCGGCAGCCCCGTGTTGCTGTTGGGGAAGCAGCCGAAATACGCCCAGTCGTTGCCGGTCCCCAGCCCGCCGTTGCTCTGGATCGACGCGAGGTCGACGGCGTACTGGTGCTCGGGCGGCGGGTGGTTGAGCGCGCCGCTCGAACTGCTCAGCGGCACGTTGAACTGCACCGTGTTGATCGAGCCGACGCAGTGCCCGGCCGAGAGGAAGCAGTGGTTGCAATCGTCGATCATCCACGCCGTGCAGACCACCGGCATGAGGCGGCCCACGCGCGGATCGTTGCTCGGCACGCGGTCGTCGGTGGCGCCGCACTGGCTCTTCGCCGTCGCGAGGCCCGCGTCGAGCGAGCGCAACACGACGCGGTTGGGCCCGGTGCCCGGCTGGGCGACGACCTCGACGAAGACCAGTTCGCCGTTGAAGTAGGCCGTCGAGCGGCTCCACTGCGCGACGTGCTCGGCGTTCAGGGTCTGTTGCGCGCCGTCCTCGATCGAATGGATGCGCAGGAACGACCCGCTCCCGTCGCGGACGTCTCCGGCGAGCGCGACTTCGTCGAAGTACAGCCGCAGCCAGCGCGCGGAGGTCCAGCGCACCGGGAAGGCGATCACGACCTGCTGCCGGTCGGTCAGGTTGGACACCCAGCCGCTGTCCCAGGCGTAGTCGACCGAGGCCGTGGGCGGCGCGTCGACCTGCGCGGCGAGCGGCGCGGCGAGGCCTGCGCCGAGCAGCCAGCCGGCCAGCACCGGCAACGAGAGGGCGAGGGCGTTCGGCACGCGCATGGCGTTCTCCGGAGAGTCGCCCGGGCGTCGGCGGCCCGGGCGGGGGAACGAGGCCGGGGATCGGCGTGGCCATCCTAACCCGCAGCGGCCCGTCGCGCGGTGCCGCTCCCGCGCGCGGCTAGCGCGCGTGCGGCCGCCGCGCGACGTCGACGACGGCCTGCGCGAAGGCCTGCGCGGCGGCCTCGCACTCCTCGAGCGGCCCGGAGAGGAAGGCCGACATGAAGTTGGTCGCGCTCGGCGGCGGCGCGATGGCGGCCGGGCGCACGCGCGCGGCCTTGAGCGCGGCGTCGAGGCCGAGCGTGCCCTCCATCGGCGGCGCGACGAGATAGGCCATCGGGTCGCCGGGCGCGAGGCCGGCCTGCCGCGAGAGGTACTGACCGAGCGCGCTGACCACGTGCGGGAAGACCGCCGTGCGGCCGGCCTCGTCGGCCGCGTAGAAGCAGGCGTCGTGCTGCAGGCAGCGCAGCGCGGCCTCGAGGCCCTCGTCGATCTCGTCGGGGCCGGCGGCGGCCAGCACGCCGAGGATCTCGCCCGAGAGCGGGCCCGAGGCGTGGCGCGCGCCGGCCCAGAAGCTCCTCGCGTACACGACGTCGACGGGCGCGTGCTTGGTGGCCTCGTCGAGCGCGACGCAGGTCGGGTCGTCCTGGTCGGCCGTGATCAGGCCGAGCGACGCGTGGCGCGCCGGGTCGGCGCCGTAGGCGGCCAGCAGCGCGGGGCTCGCGCCCGGGATGCGGCGCACCGAGAGGATCTTCGGCGCGATGGGCTCGAGCATCAGCGCGGCACCTGCACGAGGCGCGCGCGCGGCTGCGGCGTGCGATAGCCGCGGCGCGCCGCGTCGCCGAGCCGGTCGCGCAGCCGCGAGAGGTCGAGCGCGACGCCGGACGTGCCCTGCTCGATCATGGCCGACGCGAGCAGCGCCAGCTGGCCGGCGGCCGCCTCGGGCGGCGTGCCGCGCGCGTGGATGTTCGACAGCATGTTGCGGTCGCCGTCGGTGCGCCCGACGCGCGGATCGTGCACGAGATAGGCCGAGAGCCCGTCGCCGGTGCCGAGCCCGGGACGTTCGCCGAGCAGGATGGCCGCGACCTTCGCCCCGACCGCCGCGCCGATCTCGTCCTGCAGCCAGACGCGGGCGTAGCGGGCGCAGAGCGGCGTGCCGACCGACAGGCCGCGCGCCGCGCAGGCCGCGCTGAAGTGCTCGAGCAGCGCGGGGCCCGAACCCATGCAGGCCACGGCCGAGAGGCCGTCGGCGAGGATCGGCTGCACGTCGACGTCGTGCCGGGCCTCCGTGCGCAGGCGATCCCGCGAGGCCTCGTCGAGCCGCCGACCCAGGTCGGGCCGCAGCAGGAACTCGCGGTGGTCGGCCACGCGGCTGGAAAGCGCGAGCAGGCCGTGCTCCTCGGGCCAGCCCTCGGGCAGCGTGGCCGCCACCGCGTCGTGCGCCACGGCCAGCTCGGCCTGGAACTGCAGCAGCACGTCGGTGGCGTAGCGCGTGCCGACGTGGCCGATGCCGAGCAGCGCGGTCGTGTGGCGCGCGGCCTGCGCCGCGAAGCCGGGCACCGAGGAGCGCTCCGTCGGGAACACGCGTGTCGGCGGCGCCTCGATCCGCGTGGCGGGCGGCGGCGCGCCGAGCGGGTCGTCCAGGCCGAGTTGCCGGCGCAGGCGGGCCACGAGCGCGCGCGTGGTGCTCATGCGAGGCGCTCCGCGTCGCCGAAGTGCGGGCCGGGCGCCTCGCCGTCCAGGATGCCGCGTTCGGAGAGCCAGGCGTCGAACTCCGGCGCCGGCCGCCGGCCGAGCAGCCGGCGCAGCGACGGGATGTCGTGATACGAGGTCGACTGGTAGTTGAGCATGATGTCGTCGCCGACGGGCAGCGCCATGAGATACGCGCAACCCGCCGCGCCGAGCAGGATCTTGAGCGACTCCAGCTCGTCCTGGCTCATGTCGGCGTGGTAGGTGAAGCAGGCGTCGGCGCCCATCGGCAGGCCGAGCAGCTTGCCCATGAAGTGGTCCTCGAGCGCGGCGCGCGTGATCTGCGGGCCGTTCTCGAGATACTCGGGCCCGATGAACCCGACCACGGTGTTCACGAGGAAGGGCCGGTAGCGCCGCGCGAAGCCGTAGCAGCGGGCCTCGAGCGTGACCTGGTCGGCGCCGTGGTGGGCGGCGCTCGACAGTTCGCTGCCTTGGCCGGTCTCGAAGTACATGAAGTTCGGCCCCGCGCTCGTGCGCTGCTCGGCCATCTGCGCAAAGGCCTCGTCCATGAGCCCGACCGAGATGCCGAAGGCGGCGTTGGCCGCCTCGGTGCCGGCCAGCGACTGGAACATCAGGTCCATCGGGCAGCCCGCGCCGAGCGCCTCCATCTGCGTCGTGACGTGGGACAGCACGCAGTGCTGGGTGGGGAGGGCGAGGCGCTCGCGCAGCGCGTGCAGCGCGCGCAGGATCGCGGCGGTCGAGGTGGCGCTGTCGGTGGCCGGGTTCACGCCGAGCACGGCGTCGCCGCAGCCGTAGGCGAGGCCCTCGCGCGCCGAGAGCAGGATGCCGGTCACGTCGTCGGCGGGGTGGTTGGGCTGCACGCGCGAGGACAGTCGCCCCGGCAGGCCGAGCGTGTTGTTGGCGCGCACGACGACCTCGCACTTGGCGCCGGCGACGGCGAGGTCCATGTTCGACATGAGCTTGGCGACGGCGGCCGCCATCTCGGGCGTGAGGCCGGCGGCGACCGAGCGGATCGTCGCGCCGTCCGTCGCCGTGTCGAGCAGCCACTCGCGGAACTGGCCGACGCTCAGGTGCGCGACGGCGCGGAAGGCGTTTTCGTCGAGCGCGTCCTCGACGAGACGCGTGAGCGCGTCCTCCTCGTAGGGCACGACCGGATGCGCGCGCAGCTCGGCCAGCGTCAGTTCGGCGAGCACCGCGCGCGCCGCCACGCGCTCGACGGCGTCGCGCGCGGCCAGGCCGGCGAGGCGGTCGCCGCTCTTGACGGCGTTGGCCTTCGCGAGCACCTCCTTCACGTCGCCGAAGCGGTGCGTCGTTCCCCGGATCGTGGCCGCGAGCCGCACGCGCTCATCCTTGTGTCGAGGGAGACCGAGGCGGGCGAGGCTACTGGGCGGGCGGCGCTCCGCGCAACGAGGGCGCCGCCCGTCGCGCCGTCCCCCTGCCGGCACGGCCGGATACGATGTGCGACGTCGCCCCCAGGCACCTCGTCGCCGGTCCCGTCCGCCATGCCCCCGCCCAGCCAGGAGCTCGTCGAGCGCGCCACGCGGGGCGACGGCCGGGCGGTCGAGGAGCTGCTCGCGGAGAACCTGCCGGCGCTGCGCGCCTGGGTGCGGCTGCGCTGCGGTCCCGCGCTGCGCGCGCGCGAGTCGGCCAGCGACATCGTGCAGTCGGCCTGCCGCGAGGTCCTGGCGCACGTCGACCGCTTCCGCTGGAACGGCGAGGCCGGTTTCCGCGCCTGGCTCTACGCCACGACCGCGCGCAAGCTGGCCGACCGGGCCGACTTCTGGCAGGCGCAGCGCCGCGACGCCGGGCGCGAGGTGCCGCTGCACGCGCGCGGCGCGGAGGGCGACACGCAGGTCCTCGACGTCTACCGCTCCTTCTGCTCGCCGAGCGCGCTTGCCGCGGGCCGCGAGACGATGGAGCGCATCGAGCGCGCCTTCGAGACGCTGGACGAGCACGACCGCGAGATCGTGGTCATGTCGCGCATCGCGGGACTCTCCGGCGGCGAGATCGGCGCGCAGCTGGGCTGCAGCGAAGCCGCCGCGCGACAGCAGTTGTTCCGCGCGCTGGCGCGGCTGGCCAAGGCGCTCGAGCGGCAGGGCCGCGCCGAACCGGGCTGAGCCCGGAACGCGGCGGACGGCGTGCTAGAGTGCGCGCGCGGCGCCGGATCGCGGTCCGCGCCCACGGGTCACCCCACGGATCATCCCTTGGATTCGGCCGAGCACGAGGCGGCGCCGCGGCCGGAGTCGGACGACTCGGCGTCGCTCTCCGACCTCGTGGCCGCGGCCCTCGAGCGCCTCGATCGCGAGGGGCCGGCGGCGCTCGAAGAGGTCTGCCGCGCGCACCCGGACCGCGCCTCCGCGCTGCGTTCGCGCATCGAGCAGTTGCGCGCGATCGGTTTCGCGGGGGCGACGACGGGCGCGGCGCCGCTGCCCGAACGCATCGGCGGCTTCCGGATCCTCTCGCGCCTCGGCGGGGGCGGCATGGGCGTGGTCTTCCTCGCCGAGCAGGTCGGCCTGCAGCGCGAGGTCGCGCTCAAGCTCGTGCGTCCCGACCTGCTGCACTTCCCGGGCGCGCGCGAACGCTTCGCCCGCGAGGTGGAGGCGGTGGCACGGCTTGCGCATCCGGGCATCGTGCCGGTGCACGCGGGCGGCGAGGAGCACGGCATCCCGTACTACGCGATGGAGCGCGTGCGCGGCGCCTCCCTCGAGGACCTGCTGCGCGCCTTCGCCGGGCGCGACCCGGCGCGGCTGGGCGGGGCCGACCTGCTCGCGGCCGTCGAGCGCGCCGCGGGCCGGGAGAGCGGGACGGAGGGCGGCAGCGGTTCGCGCGCGGCCGCGACGCTGTTCGCCGGCGCGTGGCCGACGGTCTGCCTGCGCGTGGCGCGCGCCGTGGCCGACGCGCTGCAGCACGCGCACGAACGGGGCGTGCTGCATCGCGACGTCAAGCCCAGCAACATCATGCTGACGGCGGAGGGTCGCGTGCTGCTGCTCGACTTCGGCCTGGCGAGCGCGGCGGGCAGCGCGCGGCTCACGGGCACCGGCGCGCAGCTCGGGTCGCTGGCGTGGATGTCGCCCGAGCAGGTGCGCGGCGAGCATGCCGGTCTCGACGCCCGCAGCGACGTCTACGCGCTCGGCGCCACGCTGTACGAGCTGCTCACGCTGCGCTCGCCCTTCGCCGGGGGCGACGTCGAGGCCACGCGCCGGCGCATCCTCGACGGGCGCGTCATCGCGCCGCGCGAGCTCAACGCCGCGGTGCCGCGCGACGCCGAGACCGTCTGCCTGAAGGCCATGGACCGCGACCGCGAGCGCCGCTACGCGAGCGCGCGCGCCTTCGCCGAGGACCTCGACAACGCGCTCGCCCGGCGCCCGGTGCACGCGCGGCGCCCGGGCCCGCTGCTGCGGCTGCGCCGCTGGACGCAGCGCCATCCCGCGGCCAGCGTGGGCCTCGCCGCCGGCCTGCTGCTCGTCGTCGGCGGTCCGGGCGCCTACGCCTTCCAGCAGCGGCGCGCGGCGCGGGAGATCGGCCGCGCGTACGACGAGACCGAGATCCAGCGCGCGCGCGCCGAGGCCAATTTCGCGCGCGCCCAGGCCGCCGTGGACGTGCTGCTCACCCAGGTGGCCGAGGAGGACCTGCTGCACGTGCCCGATCTGCAGCCCGTGCGCCGCCGGCTGCTCGAGAGCGCGCTGGCCTTCTACGAGGAGTTCCTGTCCGAGCGCACCGACGATCCGGCCCTGAAGCGGCTCGTCGCGCGCGCCTCGGCGCGCTGCGCGTTCCTGCTCGTGCAGCTGGGCCGCAATCCCGAGGCCGGCGAGGCGTTCGCACGACAGGCCGCGCTGGCGCGCGAGTTGCTGGCGCTCGACCCGCGGGACGCCGCCGCGCTCGAGTCGCTCGGCGACGCCGAGGCGGGGCGCGGCTACGCGCTGCTCGAACTCGGGCAGCTCGAGCCGGCCGCGGCGGCGATCGACGAGGGCCTGCGCGTGCGGCGACGACGCGTGGAGGACGCGCCGCAGGACTGGGACGCGCTGCGCCGGCTCGTCGAGTCGCTCGCCCAGCGCGCGGTCCTCGAGCACGCCGCCGGCCGCGACGAGGAGGCGCTGGCCGCGCACGCCGAGAACGTGTCCTGCAACGAGACGCTGCTGGCGCGCGCGACGGATGAGGCCCGACGACTGGCCGGCGTCGCGAGCCTGGTGGCGGCGCTGAACAACCAGGCCGGCCAGCTCAAGCTCGCGGGGCGCCCCGACGAGGCGCTCGACGCCGTGCGGCGCGCCGTGGAGCTGTCCGCCCCGCATCTCGAGGCGCTCGCTGCGGATGCCGAGCGGGCCCTCGGCGCGGCCGGCGTGCGCATGATCGTGGTCGGCACCGAAGCGCCGGCGGAGGTCGAGCCGCGGATCCGGCAGGCGATCGCGATCCTCGAGCAGGCGCTCGCGCACGCTCCGCGCCACGTCGTGCTGCGCCGGATGCTGTCCTCCGGCTGGAACAATCTCGGCACGCTGCTGCTGAAGGAGCCCGAGCGTCGGGCCGAGGCGCTGGCCGCGCTGGAGCGCTCGATCGACGAGCTGCGGCTGCTGATCCGCGACACGCCCGACGTGCCGAGCCTGCAGGGCATGCTGGGCGGCAGCCTGGTGAACCTCGGCGCCGTCGAGCGGAGCGCGGGCGAGCTTCCCGGCGCGCGACGGCGCTTTCAGGAGGCGCTCGAGTGCGCGCGCCTCGCGCTGGCCGGCAACCCCGACGAGCCCGCGGGGCAGGGCGCGGCCTTCAACGCGGCCTGGTTCCTCGGACTGACCTGCCTGCAACTCGACGATGCCGCCGGCTGCGCCGCCGCCGCCCGGGAGATCGTCGAGCTGCTGCCGGGCCAGGCCCGGCCGCTGCGGGTCGCGGCGGGGCTGTACGCGCAGGCGGCGGGCGCCGGTCAGGCCGAGTCCGCCGTCTGGCGCGCGCAGGGACTGGCCGCGCTGCGTTTGGCGATCGAGGCCGGCTGGGACGACGTCGGCGTGCTGGAGTCCGCCGCGGATCTGGCCGAACTGCGCGCCGAAGGCGAGTTCTCGGCGCTGCTGGACGCGCTCGAGGCCCGCCTCGCGCCGCGGCCCTGACGACGGGCGCCTCGTTCGCGTATGCTCGCCCTCGCCCTTCCGGAGGCCTGACCATGCCGCGATCGCGCCCGTCGTTCCTGCCCGCCCTGCTGCTCGCCGCGCTGTGCGCCTGCGCCGCGCCGCCGGCCGCCGACCCCGCGCCCGCGCCCGCGCAGCTCACGCCCGAGCAGATGGCCGAGATGATGCGTCTCGCGCAGCCGGGCCCCGAGCACGCCGAACTGGCGAAGTTCGCCGGCGAGTGGGAGGGCGAGGTCTCGATCTGGATGGCGCCCGGCGCCGAGCCGATGAAGCAGGCGGCGACGGCCAGCAGCCGCGTCGTCCTCGACGGCCGCTTCGTGCACATGACCAGTCACGGCGACTTCTTCGGTCAGCCCTTCGAGGGCATCTCGATGTTCGGCTTCGACCGGCGCAACGACGTGTACACCGTCGTGGGCTTCGACTCGCTCGGCACCTACTACGTCACCGGCGCCGGCACGCGCGAGGCCGACGGCGTGATCCGCCTGCACGGCCGCGACGTCGAGCCGCTCGGCGACCAGAACTACTGGTTCGAGATCGAGTGGCTGAACGACGACGAGTTCCTCTCGTCGGTGGTGTTCGTCAACCAGGGCCCGACGGTCTACGACCCGCCCTTCAAGATGGTCGAGACGCGCTACCGGCGGAAGTAGTCCCGCGCGGGCGCGCGGGGCCCGGTCAGGTCCACGCCAGGCCGACGACGTCGGCCAGCACGTGCGCGAGCACGGCCGGGAACAGCGCCGCCGTGCGCAGATACCACAGGCCGAGCACGAGCCCGAAGACCAGCACCGCAGCCAGGGCCAGCGGCCCTTGGTAGCCGTGGAACAGCGCGCGCACCAGCAGCGGGGCGCCGAGCGCGGGCAGTGTCCCGCGCTGGCGCAGACCGCGCGCGAGGAAGCCCAGCAGAAAGACCTCCTCGTAGGTGCCGTTGACGAGGCTGACGGCCGCGATCGTGAGCGGCGAGAGGGACAGGCCTGCCGTCAGGAGCGCCGCCTCCTCGCCGGCCGTGCCGGCGGCGAAGGGCTGCATGACGGCCCAGCCGGCGGCCCAGCCGCAGGCGCCGAGCAGCAGGCCCTGCGCGGCGCCGCGCCAGCTCGGGCGCGGCAGCAGGCCGGCCACGTCGAAGCGGCGCAGACGCAGCACGAGCAGCGCGAGGCCCGCCAGGGCGAGTTCGAGCCCCGCCATCCTGAGAAAGTCGCCGTCGCGAAACTCGGCCAGCCTCGCGTCGGCCCCGCCGGCCTGCAGCGACGAGGCGACCGCCCAGCCGAAACACAGCGCCGAAATGAACAACGCTTCGGGGAGCGTCGTCGTGGTGCGCGTCGCGGCGGCCTCCCTCAGCCCAGCTTGCGGCTCTTCTCGAGCGTCTCGCGCAGCTTGGAGACGACGGCCTCCTTCTCGGTCTCCTTCAGGCCCAGGATCTCCTGCAGCGCCTCGCCGATGTGCGGGATGTACTTGTCGATGTAGCTGCGCTTCTTGAGTTCGTCCTCGACGCGCGCGCGGCGGCGCAGGTGGATCTGCATCTGCCGGCCGCATTCCTGCAGCGCGAGCTTGAGTTCCTTGAGGATCTCGGGATAGCTCGCCACGGCCTCCTTGCTCTCGGAGGTGAAGGGCACCCAGACGCTGGCGAGGTGCACCATGAAGATCACCGGGCCGATCGGCAGGCTGCCCTTGGGCTGCGAGAGGCCGTAGCCGCGCCAGTCGACGTCGAGCACGGCCTTGCTGATCGCGCAGGCGCCGGCCTGGTGCTGCAGCGGCACGCGGTTGGCGAAGCGCATCAGGCGCACCGGCTCGTCGGCCGGCAGGCTGCCGCCGAGCGCGCACCCGACCTCGACCTGGAAGGGATTGCCGCGGTAGACGGCCGGCGCGCGCGTGCGCGAGACGAAGAACTGCGCCTCGCCGATCTCCTTGGCCAGGCCCTTGGCGATCAGCTCCTCGCCGATGGGCGAGACGCAGTCGGTGGGCGGGTTCATCAGCTTCGTGTCGGCGATCGCCTTGTAGAGCGCCTCGGCCGACTTGTGCTCGAGGCTCTTGACGCGCGCGGCGGGGTCGAGACCGGCCCGCTCGCAGATCTCCTTCGCGACGCGGCTGCTGACGCGCGAGAAGTCGGCCGCGAGGAAGGCCGACAGCTTGGTGCTGTCGGTCGACTTCATCATCTTCATCAGGAAGCCGAGCTCGACGCCGTGCGGGTGCGGCTTGATCTCGCGCGGCTGGACGGGCACCTGCTTCGTGGCGCGCTCGAAGACCACCGGCGGCGCGAGCGCCTCGAGGTCGGGCGGACGGTAGCGGATCGTCACGTGCGGGTTGGCGATGGCGACCTGCCCGAGGTACTCGTCGACGCTGCCCCTGCCGCGGCGGTACTCGGCCTCGAGTTCGATGAGGACCTCGGTGCCGTGCTCGCGGTCCCACTCGAACTCGCGCGCCGGCCGCGGCCGCACGGGCTGGTTCCTGGCGGTGTCGATGCGCAGCGCGACGTCGAGCGCCGGGTGCTTGGCCGAGATGCGCGAGCGGATGATCGTCGGCGCGCCGGTGGTCATCTGCCCGTACATGCCGGCGGCGGAGATGCCGATGCCCTGCTGGCCGCGGCTCTGGCGCAGCCGGTGGAACTTGCTGCCGTAGAGCAGGCGGCCGAACACGTGCGGCACCTGCGCCTTCACGATGCCCGGCCCGTTGTCCTCGACGGTCATCGTGAACTGCTTCTCGCTCGTGCCGATGCGCGTGATGGCGACGCGGATCTCCGGCAGGATGCGCGCTTCCTCGCACGCGTCGAGACTGTTGTCGACGGCTTCCTTCACCGCGGTCAGCAGCGCCTTGCGCGGACTGTCGAAGCCCAGCAGGTGGCGGTTCTTGGTGAAGAACTCGCTGACCGAGATCTCGCGCTGGCGCGTGGCCATCGACTCGGCGGTGCGGCCGCTGCCGTCGCCTTTCGGCGCCTTCTCCTTGGGTTCCTTCGCTGCCATCGTGGTGGTGTCGTTGGTCGCTGCGAACAGGTCTTGCTGGCCCGACTGGTTGCTCATCGAGATGCGGGGATCGAGGGGGAAACGGTGCGGGGATCGCCGGCCGTGGCCAGCCCGTGCGCGCGGCACTCGGCAAAGAAACGTGCGAGGCCGCGCCGGTCTTCGTCGTCGAGGTCGTAGTGGGCGGCCCCGTGCGTGCCGTCGACCGCGCCGAGCGTGCGGCCGCGGGCGCGGGCGGCCTGCAGGACTGGCAGCACGCGCGCGGCGTCCGCGTCCGGGTGCAGCACCCACAGCGCGAACACGAACGGCAGTCCGGTCCATCGCCGCCACGCGGCGCCGAGGTCCCAGACGTCGCGGTCGTCGGCGGCGGCGTGCAGCCCGTGGTCGCCGATCAGCAGCACGACGTCGTGCGGGAGATCGGCCGGGCGCCGCGTCGGCTCGATCGTCTCGAACACGAGGTCAGGCGCCAGGTCGGGGGCGTGCACGTTGACGAGCAGCAGCCGGAGCAGCGCCACCGAGGTCGCGCTCGACTGGTCGAGCCCGACGCGCCGGATCGGCACGCCGCGGCGGCGGAACGCGCGCACCGACCGGATCTCGTGCTTGCAGGCGATGCCGAGGTCGCGCGCGACACGGTAGCCCGGCATGCGCACGGCTTCGACCGATGACACGAGGGCGGCATCGAGCGCCCCGCTGCGCAGGGCCGTGATCAGTTCCGTCGGCGGCGCGCGGCGCAGCGTTACGGCAGGGTCGGATTCCAGGCCCGCGAGAAGGGGCGCGCCGACGCCGTACGGTACTCCGCCAATGCGAATGCTCACGGTTGCTGACCGGGATCCTGACCGAACCCGAGCGCGCCGGAAGATACACAGCTCCGCCGTTGCCGGAAGCAGATTCCAAGCCTGTTCCCGCTGCCTCGCGGGGCGCTCAGGACAGGACCAGCACTACGACGGCGGTCGCAGCCGTCGTGTTGCTGCGCCCGTCGCCGACGACCAGGAAGTCGCGGTTGCCGTAGCCGCCAAGTTCCATCGCCATCAGGTCGCACTCGTGCGCTGCGGCACGAGGTTCCGCCGATCGGTTGGGCAGGCGAGCAGGCGTCACGGACCTTGGCAAACGGGGCAGACCAGCGCATCGTTGCCGAAGACGGGGCGCAGCCGAGCCGCCGGCCTTTCGCCAAGACTCTCTCGCCAAGACCCGGTGCAGCGCACCACAAGGAGCTTCCCATGCAGCCCACTACACGGTCCGTCCTGACGTTCGTCTCCGCCGCTCTCCTGAGCGCCATCCTGCCGGCCCAGACCGGCACCGTGTATGTCGGAACCGCACCCTTTCAGGCACGCCTCTCGAGCGGCTGGACTCGCAGCCTCGCCATCCAGCCAAACGGCGCGATGTGGTGCCTCGCCTGGGACTACGACCTCACGACGGCTCCGGCAGGCCGGCACCTGTTCCTGTACAAGTCGACCGACCAGGGCACCAGCTGGACGCGGATGGCCGAGACGCCAACGATCGGCGACGGTCGCGGCGCGATCGCCGTCGACCGCGGGTGCGATCTGGTGCACGTCAGTTGGCACGGCAACGACACGGGCACCTTCCACAACCTCTACTACCAGGCGTTCGACACCCTGACCAATCAGTGGGTCGCCACCCCTGACATCCTGCTGGCTGGCACGACCACCGGCAACCAGTGCTACACGAACGACATCGCAGTCACCGACCAGGGCACGATCGGCATCACCTTCAACACCAACAACGCACCGGCGACCATTCCGGGCTTCGCCGCGTGGTCGGGTGGCATCTTCGTGAAGCGGACGGGTGACACGGCGTTCCAGCCCCCGTTCCGCTGCAACACCGACTCCTACGGCATGCTCGCGAGCCTGCAGGCGATCGGCGAGACGTTCCACCTGAGCTTCCGCACCAACGCCGGGCTCTACGGCATCAAGTATCGCGCCTTCGACTCGGTCGCGCTGCAGTGGCTGACCGCCGCGGATGTGCCGATCTATGGCGGCAACCAAGCGAACATGCGAGCGGCCAACAGCAGCTGCATCGCCAGCGACGACGTCGGCAACCTCTACATCCTCTACTCGGTCGGCCCGCCCAACCCGGCAGGCGGCGCGCTCGAAGTCGCGTTCGCGTCGGCGGCGAGTGGCTATTCGACGTGGACGACGAGCCTGGTCGAGACCGACAGCGGACTCACGGCCGGCAACGTCACCTACCAGCACTTCTCCCTCGCGCGCGGCGACGGCGGCACGATGTTCGCCGTGTTCGCCAAGGCCAGCGAGAACTATCAGAACCTCTACGCCCGCATCCTGAGCCCCGATCCCTTGACCGGCGGCGCCGCCGTCCTGCCCGATCCGGCGCTCGCCCCCGCGGTGCCGCTGCTGTTGACTACCGAGGCCAACTCCTTCGACCGCGTCGACGGGCTGCGGGCCGAAGCCGTTCGCAGCGGCGCGATGGTCTGCTACAGCGGCCTGCCGGCGAGCCGGCCCGATGGCTACATCGACTTCCTGCGCCTGGGCTCCGCGGCGCGCACGCTTGAGTGGGGCACCGCGTGCCAGAGCAGCCTGACGGTGACACCGCGCTTCATGGCTCAGGACCTCCCCGCCATCGGCACGACCTTCCACTACGGCTTCGTCGACGCGCCGCCGAATGCCCCTGGCATCGTGTTCGTCGGGTTCGATTGCCTGCGACCGCCGTTCGATCTGGGTTTGCTTGGCTTCACGAACTGCAGGATGTTCTTCACGCCGGTGACCTCGTCGTTCGTCCTTGCCGATCCGGCGGGCACGGCAGTGCTGCCGCTCAACATCCCCGGCACTCTCGGCGGCGGCTTCCAGTTGCAGTTCGGTGCGCTGCTGCTTGCACCCGGGGCCAACCCCGGCGGCGCCGTGTCGACGAACGTGCTGTCGGCAAGCGTCCACTGAGGCGTTGTCGACGGATGGCGTGAGCCTGCGCCGCGGCGTCGGTTGGCGGTCCAGCGGAGTACCACGCCGTCGCACTCGGCACGCGTGACCGCGGCCACTGCCTGCAGCAGCGACTCGACCGGCGCCGCCGATCTCGATGCCCAGCACGAATGGCGGCTGGAGCGCCTGCCGGTCGGCGCCCGGTACACTGGTTGCCCTGCCGCACCCTCATGAACATCCGCCAACTGCCTGCTGTCGCCGCGCTCGCCGCTCTGCTGCCCGCCCAGGCCTGGGTCGGCGTCGACAGTAGCCCAGCCCGCATCGATCCGGTGGTGTTCGACGCCGCGCATCAGCGCGCGGTCGGGTTCACGGCGGGGCTGGCGCGGACCTGGAGCTTCGCCGGTGTCGGCTGGCGGCCTCACCTGCCCGACGGCCTCGAGGGCAGGGCCGCGCGGCTCGTCGCCTACGACCCCTCGCGCGGCCAGATCGTCGCGGTGATGGAGGGGGGGGCCGGGCTCGGCTGGCCGCGCACGTACGTGTCCGATGGCGCGGGGTGGGTGTGGATGCCGCAGGCTGGTTCGCCCCCGGCGGTCGCAGCGTCCGCCGCGTTCGACCAGAACAGCAACCGCGTGATCGCGTTCGGCGGTCTGGACCAGCTGCCCCTGCAGAACCCCACCGATGCCATGCACGCCTGGAACGGCACGGCCTGGGTCGTGCTGAATCCCGCGCTGCGCCCGCCGCCGCGTTCGCAGGCCGCGCTCGCGCTCGATCCGGTGCGCGGGCGCGTCGTCTTGTTCGGGGGGCAGGGCTTCGGCGGCTACTTCAACGACACCTGGGAATGGGACGGCGGGCAGTGGCTCCAGCAGCAGCCCGCCGTTTCGCCGTCGCCTCGCGGCAGCCGGCTTGCCTTCGACCCGGCGACCCAAGAGGTCGTGCTGCTCGGCGGCGGCCTGTCGCTGCCGTTCGGTGACTGTTGGGGCTGGGACGGAACACAATGGGCGGCGCGCGGCACGCTGCCGGCCGGCGATCGGGCACCCGGCTGGTCGGACGGCAACCATCTCCATGTGGTGACGGGCTCCGACCGGGCCAACGTCTGGCGGGCGAACGGCGCCAGCTGGGTGCCGGTCTGGACCGACGGCAAGATGCCGTTGCAGGCCGATCCGGCGGCGGCCTACGACCAGGTGCGTGGCGAGATCCTGATCACCGCTGGCATCGGTGCGGGCGGCACCTGGGTGTGGAACGGCGGCTGGCAGCAGCGCAGCGCCCTGAGTCCAGGGGCGCGCCTCTACTCGGCGATGGCGCCGAGGGGCACGACGATGGTCTTGTTCGGCGGCATGCTGCCGCCGCTGCAGGCGGTGGCTGACACGTGGATCTGGAACGGGGTCACGTGGACCCTGCAGTTTCCGGCGCAGCAGCCGCCGCCGCGGTACGGCCACGCGATGGCGGGCCTCGGCACCCGGGTCCTGCTGTTCGGCGGCACCGGCAGCTTTGGTCCGGTCGACGACACCTGGCAGTTCGACGGCGTGGCGTGGACGCAGCTGCAGCCGTTGGCATCGCCGGTGGCGCGTCACGACCACGGCCTCTGTTTCGACCCGCTGCGCCAGCGCACCGTGCTCTACGGCGGCCAGAACTGGAGTGCGCAACTGCGCGACACCTGGGAATGGGACGGCACCAATTGGCAGCAGAAGGCGCCGACGCAGCTGCCGCAGGACTGGACCGCGTCGCTCGCGTTCGACGCGGCGCGGGGCGCAGTCGTGCTGGCGCAGCGCGATCAGGTCTGGGCCTGGGACGGCACGAACTGGAACCCCGATGCGATTGCCACCGGGCCGTACATCGCGAACGGCGTGCTCGCGTTCCACGAGGCGCGGCAACGGCTCGTGCACTACGGCGGCGACGGCGTGACCAGCGTCTACGGCCCGACGCCCAGCGACGCGGCGGCGGGCTGGTCATGCGGCAATCGCCCCGACCTGCGCGCGTTCGGCCGGCCCGCGGTCGGCGCCACGTGCCACGTGCACGTCGAGGGTGCACAGAACGCGCTCGCGATCGTCGCCTACAGCCTGCAGCCTGGGCTCGTGCAGTGGTTCGGTTGTGACCAGCAGATCGGCGCGATCGGCGCCACGTTCGCGGGGCTGCTCGATGCGCGCGGCGAGCTGTCGGTGCCGCTCGTGCTGCCGGCCGTGCCCGGCTATCGCGGGGTCGAGATCCACGCGCAGGCCGTGGTGCTCGACGGCGGCCCGGTGTTCGGCGCGTCGTTGACGGGTGGGCTCCGGCTGCTGGTGGGCGACTGACACCGGCCGATGCGTCGCCCGGGCGCCCGGTGCTGGTCGATCGCGGCGGGCTGCCGCGATGCGGTAGGCTGCGCCGATGGCCGCCGCCCCCGTTCCCGCCCGCAGCCGCACGAGCCGCCGCACGTGGATCGCGATCCTCGTGCCCACTGCGGTCCTCGGGGTCTACCTGCTCGTGACCGGCCTCGTGCGCCGCCATGTCGATGCGCTGATCGCGCACAGCGTCGGCAAGCCGCTGCCCGAGTTCACGCTGCGCGACCGGGCGGGCAAGGTCTGGTCGGCGGCGGATCTGCGCGGTCGGCGCGCCGTGCTGCACTTCTTCCGGTCGCGCTGCCACAGTTGCGACCTGGAGGCGCCGGCGCTGCGCAATCTGGAGACCCGGCTGCCTGCCGATGTCGTGTGGTTGCACGTGATGACCGATGCCGTGCTCGGCTGGGGCGAGCCGGAATCGGCTGCGACGATCGGCAGGCATGCATACGCCCGGCCGGTGCTGATGGCCGACGCAGCGTTCGCCGATGCGTTCCACCGGGTCAGCTGGTCCAACGTCACCCCGGTCACCTACGTGGTCGACGCGGCGGGCGTGATCCGCTTCGGGTTGCGCGGCCGGCAGGAGCCGGGCGTCGTCGAGCAGGCGCTGGCGGCCGTCGCGCCGTGAGGCGGGGAAGCAGCCTTGGAATTGCCGCCCGCGGCCTGTTTCCCGCCGAGGTGAGAGCGGATCGACTGCGCGAGAATCTGATCCCGGACCGCGGCCTTCCTCGCTCTCCCAGAAGATCCCATCATCGATGAACCCCGTCCCGTGAGGATGCCACCATGCTGACCCCCGACTTCGTCGTGAGCCGCCGCCGGATCCTGTTCGCGGCCGCGGCACTTCCCGCGGTGAGTCTGTTGCCCGGCTGTGCCGCCCCGACGCGTGCGCCCCGCAACCCGGACGGACCCGAGCCGACGCCGTGGCAGGAGGAGGGCCCGTTCTACCGGCTGTTCTCGCCGTGCAAACCGAACCTGCGCGAACCCGGCATGGCCGGCACCGCGCTCGACCTTTCCGGCCGTGTGCTCGACAAGCGGGGCCAACCGCTCGCGAATGCGTTGCTCGACTTCTGGCAATGCGACGATGACGGCGTCTACGACAACCGCGGCCTCCGCCTGCGTGGCCACCAGTTTACGGATGCCGAGGGCCGCTATCGCCTCGAGACGATCGTGCCGGGCCTCTATCCGGGGCGCACGCGCCATATCCACGTCAAGGTGCAGCCCGCGGGCATGGACCTGCCACCGGAGCCCGGGATGCTGCACCTGACCACGCAGGTCTACTTCCCCGGCGAGCCCGGCAACCAGCAGGACGGGATCTTCGATCCGTCGCTGGTGCTGGCGGTCGAAGCAGCCGGCACGGCCAAGCTCGCGCGCTACGACTTCGTGCTCGACCTGAGCTGAAGCCGCGGCGGCGGTTGCGCCGTCGCGTGCCCACCACTGCCCACCGCGTGGTGGCAGCTCAGGGCCCGACCTCGAGATCGAAGGCCGCCTCGCCGCCGCCGACCGACCACGCGACGATGCGCCAGCCGTCGAGTTGCAGGCGCCAGACGTTGCCGCTGTTCGGGGTGCAGGCCTTGTGGAACAGTCGCCACGAGGCGAGCTGACGGTTCTGGCCGGGTTCGACGACCGGCACTTGAAAGACGTGCGGGATCGCCGCGGCGCCGTGCGGCGGCGTCCCGCGCGTCGCGAGTCGCGCGGGCAGCGACACGCGGTCGCCCTGCCCGATCACGCGCGCGACGATGCTGCGCCGCGACGATCCATCGCGGTGCAGGTGCGCAGCGTCGACGAGCAGCGATTCGGCCACGGTGAGGCCGACCACCTCGCCCGTCGCGAGGTCGATCTCGACCGCGGCGTCCTCGCCGATGCCGAGGCCCAGGCGCTCTTCGCTTGCTTCGAGGCCGGCGACGAGGCGGCCGAGGCGGTCGCGTTCGAAGAAGTGGGAGTCGGTCAGCGCGTAGGGCAGGAACTGCATGCCGGCGCCCAGGCGCGGCCCGAGCTGCGGCGGTGCTTCGCCGGCCGCTGCCGTGGCCTTGGCGATGCCGAGTGCCTGGGCGCTCGAGCCGCCGAGCAGCATCACGTCGCCCATCATCGCGGTGCCTGCGCTGGCGCCGGCGATCACTCCGCCGCGGCGCAACAGGCGCTGCATCGCCTGCCATTCGGGGCTGGCTGCGCCGCCGGGCCGGTAGCGGTCAGTGATGCGCTGCTGGTCGCCGCCGGTGAAGAACAGGCCCGTCGCCGCGTCGATCGCCGCCACCGCGGCCGCCGTCGGCGTCGCTCGCTTCACGACCACGGTCTGCACGCCCCATCGCCAGGTGCTCAGCGCCTCGCGCTTGTCGGTGGCCTCGTCGTCTTCCGGGCCGGTGGCGGCGGTCATGATGACGACGTTGGGCATGCCCTTCTGCCTTGCGTCGCGGTCCGCGAGTTCGAGAAAGCGCCGATAGACCGGGCCGTTGTCGTTGTCGAGCCCGCCGCCGATCAGCAGCAGGGACCCGCGCAGGCCCGTGCTCGGTCCGGTGCACGACGCGACGACCAGGATCACCGCCGACAGCAGGTGCTTCATGCGCGTGGCGAGTCTAGCCCGGCGGCGCTTTGGGCCGGTGGGGGGCACGGTCAGGAAGCGCCGCGCACTGCGCCGGCCAGCGCCTCGACGATGCATCGGTTGGCCGCTGCATCCTTGACGGCGGTGCGCACGAACCGGGCCTGGAAGCGTGGGCTCAGCGACGCGCAGTCGCGCAGGTAGACGCCGCGTTCGCGGCAGCGCGCGACGAGCGTTGCGGCGGGCACGTGTTCGGTGGCGAACAGGAGGAAGTTCGTCGTGCTCGGGAAGCAGCGCAGCCCCGGCAGCGCGTCGATCTCGCGGCGCAGCTGCTCGCGCAGTTCGTGCGTGCGGCGGGCATGGGCGCGATACCAGTCGTAGCTCTGCAGCGCGCGCACCGCGGCGACCTGGGCGATCAGGCCTGCGCTCCACGGCGGGTTCCAGGGCGCGAGCGTGTCGATCAGGGCGCGGTCGGCGGCGAGATAGCCGACGCGCAGCCCCGACAGCGCGAAGAACTTCGACATCGACTTGGCGACGATCACGCGCGGGTCGTGCCGCAGCAGCGGTTCGGCGGTGGGCACGTCGGCGACGAAGTCGATGTACGTCTCGTCGATCCAGACCCGGCAATCGCGGGGCAGCGCGGCGAGCAGCACGCCGAGGCCGTCGCGGTCGAGGCAGCGGCCGGTGGGGCTGTTCGGGTTGACCAGGACCAGCAGTTTGGCGCGCGCAGCCGCGGCGCTCGCGGCAATGGCCCGCGGGTCGGGCTGGAAGCCAGCGGATTCCTGCAGTTCGCAGGCGACCACGCGCGCAAGAAGCACGTGTTCGGCGATGTGGCGGTATTCGCCGTACATCGGATCGAGCAGGGCGACGGTGTCGCCGGGCGCGATCAGCTTCGGCAGCGCGAGGAACATCAGCGCGGACGTGCCGCCGCCCACCAGCACGTTCGCCGCCGGCAGGCCGTGGCGGGCGGCAATCGCCTCGCGCAGGCCGTCGCCGTGCGTCGGCGGGCTCGTTTTCACGAGCCATGGCAGGTGTTGCCGCAGCGTTTCGAGCACCGCCGGGGCCGGGTCGTACCACGCGTCCAGCACGTCGGCATCGACGACGCCGGTGCGGCGCGAGAGGTCGGCGAAGTCGGCGCCGATCGCGTCGAACGACGCGCCGCCGTGGAAGGCGTGGATCGGGGGTTGCTCGGTCATGGCAAGGCGGGGGGATGCTATCCGGGGGCCGTCGAGGCGACCGGTGCCAGGGCGGGGTCTCTGCCGTGGGCGCGCAGCAGCCAGTCGCGGAACGACGCGAGCGCCGGCAGCGTCGCCCTCGCCTCGGGGTAACAGAGCCAGTAGCCCTTGCCCGTGACGAGGCGCGTGCCGGGAAACGGTTCCTCGATGCGGCCCGCGGCGAGGTCGGCCGCGGCGACGAACGCCGGCAGCAGGGCGACGCCGAGACCGGCGATCGCGGCCTGCAGCACCATCGCGTGGTGTTCGAAGCGCGCGCCGCGGCGGCCGTCGACGCCTTGAATGCCGTGGTGCGCCAGCCAGTCGGTGAAGCCGTGCGGCCGCGACGTGATCTGCAGCAGCGCCGCGCGCCGCAGGTCATCGGGGGTGCGCAGGCGGTGCTTCTCCCGGTAGGCGGGGCTGCATGCGACCAGCACCTCCTCGCTCATCAGCGGGTCGAGCAGGCAGCCGGGCCAGTGCCGTTCGCCGTAGTGGATCGCCGCGTCGAGATCCTCCCCGGCGAAGTCGAAGGGATGCAGGCGCGTGGTGAAATGCACCGCGATCGCCGCGTGCTGTTCGGCGAACGTCGCGAAGCGTGGCATCAGCCAGACGGTGCCGTAGGTCGGCAGGATGGCGAGGTTCAGCACCCCGCCGCCGCGGGCGAGCGTGCGCAGCCCGAGCGCCGCTGCCTCGAGCCGGTCGAACGCGGCGCGCACGTGTTCGAGGTAGTGCACGCCGGCCGCCGTCAGCCGGATGCGCTGGCGCTCGCGGTGGAACAGCGCCGTGCCGAGGTGCTCCTCGAGGCCCTGGATCTGCCGGCTGACCGCGCTCTGCGTCAGGTGCAGTTCGCGGGCGGCGCCGGTGATGCTCGCGTGGAACGCAGCCGACTCGAAGGCCTGCAAGGCTGCGGTGGCAGGGAGCGATCGGGTCACTTCATGAGCATAGCGCATGAAGTCATGCGAGAAAGTCGTGCTCGCCGCAGGCGGCACGCGGTCGATGCAGAGCTACCCTTCTGCACCTCGGGGCCGCGATTCCCGGCGGTGACGCCTGCGACGCGCGTGCCCGGAGCCGCCCCCGGCGGCGGACCCTGGGCCCGGCAACGACCGCGTGAGGACAGCCATGATGATTCCGAACCTGCATGACTCGAACCTGTGGATGCTGCTCGAAGGAGTGGTCGGCACGGTGCGCACCGTGCGCTTGTGCGAGTCGCTCTGGATCCACCCCTCGCTCGTGCGGGCGCGCAGCGGCGAGGTGAGCCGGGTCGAACTGGCGCAGGCGCTGACGATGCTGCTGTTCGAGGACGTCACGCGGCGCGTGCCGATGGCCGGCGCGTACGTCGCCGAGGCCGTGCGCGACGGCCAGAAACTGGTGTTCGACCACGGTGCCCTGCGCACGGTGGCGGCGCCGTGCGGCGCGCTGCCGGCCGGCGAAGCCGCGTTCCGGCGCCTGTTGGTGCCGCTGGGCTTCGAGTGCCGCGGCGTCTACCCGCTCGAGCGGCTCGGCATGACCGGCCGCGCCTACGCGCACCGCGACCTGCCCGAGTCGGTCGCGCAGTTCTTCCTCAGCGAATTGCACCCCGAGCGGTTCAGCGCCCCGTTCCAGGCCGCGGTGCGGCGGGTCGTGGGCGACTCGCGCGATCCCCTGCCGGCGTGGGCCCCGCCCCTGCTCGCGGGCCTCGCCCTGCACGGCGCGATCGGCGCCGCCGATGCGCTGCGCCTGCTGCCCAACCTCTGCGCGTGTTTCGACCGCCACCACGCCGAACCGCGGTGGTCGGACTACGAACTGCTCCTCGCCGAGTCGAAGGAGATGGCCTGGATCGCCACCGAAGGCAACGCCTTCAACCACGCCACCGACCGGGTCGCCGATGTCGCCGCCGTGGCCGAAAGACAGCGCCGCCGCGGCCGGCCCGTGAAGCCCGAGGTCGAGGTGTCGGCGAGCGGCCGCGTGCGGCAGACGGCATTCCGCGCCGCGATGGTCGAACGGCTGTTCGTCGCCGCCGACGGATCGCTGAAGAGCGAGGTCGTGCCGGGCTCGTTCCACGAGTTCATCGCGCGCGACGAGGAGTCGCCGGGGGTGCTCGATCTGCGCTTCGACAGCGGCAACGCCACCGCGATCTTCAAGATGACTTCGCGCCAGTGAGTCGGGCGCAGCGGGCGGATACGGTGGGCGCGATGACCGACGCACTCGTGCAGGCGCTCGCGGCAGCGCTCGGTGAACAGGCCGTGCTGGTGGCCCCGGAGGACCGGGCGCGCTTCGAGACCGGCTGGCGGTACGGCCGGGGCACGGCGCGCTGCGTGGTGCGGCCGGCGTCGACGGCGGAAGTGTCCGCCGCCCTGCGGCTGTGCGGCCAGCACGGCGCGCGCGTCGTCGCGCAGGGCGCCAACTCGGGCCTCGTCGCCGCGTCGACGCCCGACGAGAGCGGCAGCATGGTGGTGCTGAGCCTCGAGCGCATGAACCGCACGATCGACCTCGATCTGCCGGGACGCACGGCGCTGGTCGACGGCGGCGTGCTGTTGAGCCAGCTCAACGAGGCGCTCGCGCCGCACGGCTGCTGGTTCCCGGTCGACCTCGGCGCCGACCCGCAGATCGGCGGCATGGTGGCGACCAACACCGGCGGCACGCGGCTGCTCAAGTACGGCGACGTGCGGCACAACCTGCTCGGCGTCGAAGTCGTGCTCGGCGACGGCCGCGTCGTCTCGGTTCTCAACCGCCTGCGCAAGAACAACACCGGCCTCGACAGCAAGCACCTGTTCGTCGGCACGAGCGGGGTGTTCGGCATCGTCACCCGCGCAGTGCTGCAGGTCGCACCGCTGCCGCGCCAGCGGGCAGTGGCGCTGGTGGCCTGCCGGAGCGGCGAGGCGGTGCTCGGACTGCTGGCGGCGCTCGAAGCGGAACTGGCCGACGTGCTGAGCGCGTTCGAAGTGATGAGCCGCGCGGCCCTCGCGCCGGTGTTCGCCCATCAGCCCGGCCTGCGCCGGCCGTTCGCCGAATTGCCGCCCTACAGCGTGCTCGTCGAACTGGCCACGACCCTGCCGGCCGGGGTGATCGGGCTCGGCGACGTGCTGCAGGCGCGGCTGGTGGCGCACCTCGAAACCGCCGGCGACGACGTGCAGGACGTGCTGCTCGGCAAGGGCGACGAGTTCTGGCAGATGCGGCACCACATCAGCGAGAGCCTGCGTTGCCAGGGCAAGATGCTCGCGTTCGACGTCAGCGTGCCGCGGTCGCAATTGCCCGCGTTCACGGCGGCCGTGCAGGCGCTGCTCGCGGCCGAGTTCCCGTTCGTCGCGCTGTGCGACTACGGCCATTGGGGCGATGGCGGCACGCACCTGAATCTGCTGTGGAACGAGGCCGCCGCCGGCCGCCCCGCCGCCGACGTCATCGCGCTGCTGCAGCCGCGCATCTATGAACTCGCCGTGCGCGGCTTCTGCGGCAGCTACTCCGCGGAGCACGGCGTCGGCCCGCACAACCAGCGTTACTACGACCTGTACACCGACGGCGCCGTGAAGGCGCTCTGCCGGGTGCTTGCGGGCCACTGCGATCCGGCCGGGCGACTGGGCACCGTGCGCCTCGGCTGAGCGGGCAACCGCCGATGCGATCGTGGCGACCACGTCGGCCGCCGCTTCGGGGTAGACTTCGACATCCGCCGATGCGTGCTGCTCTCGCGATCCTCCGTATTGTCGTCTGCGTCGGCGTGGCGATCGCCGCGTCGGGCTGCGGGGCCGGGCTGATCACCGGGATCACCACCAACCAGCGCAGCAGCCCGCCTGCGGAAGTGCGGCCGCCGGAACTCAGCCTGTCGCCGCTCTTGCCCCTGGTGCCGGTCGAGAGCAGCACCCGCTCGGTGGTCGTGACCAACGCCCAGATCCCGGCGAGCGCGCAGCTGCGCGTGCAGATCGAGGCGGCGGGCGTCGTCGTCGAGCAGCGCAACCCGACCGTTTCGGGCCAGGGCGGTTCGACGGTCGTCACCTTCACGCTGCAGACCGCGGCGATCGTCGCGGCGATCGGCGATCCGACGGCGAGCGACCACCCCGGCCTGTTCCGCGTGCTGGTCGACGGCCGCGCGGTGGCTGCGCCGCTGCCCATCGTGCTGGTGCGGCAGCCGCTCGCGACGCTGGTCCTCGACCCCGGCGCCACCGTGCTGCCGCTGTCGCCGGCCGGTCAGGCCGTGGCCATGCTGGTGACCGGGCTGCGCAGCACCGATGCCGCCAGCGTGCAGATGCTCGTCACCACCCGCGACCCGGGAGCCAGCACGGCGAGCGGCGAGACGGCGACGATCACGCGGCAGTGCACCGGAGTGACGCTCGCGCCCTCGGCGGTGCCCGGCGCGGTCCTGGTGACGGCGAGCGTGCCCGGCAACAGCTTCCCGGACGGCGTGTCGCTGTTCGTGCGCGACGCGGTCGCTGGCCAGTCGACGATCGCCGAGAACGCCTACTACCGGCCCGACATCGCCCTGGCGCTGCCGCGCCAGGGACCCACGACCGGCGGCAATCTCGTCACGCTGATCGGCACCGCCCTGGTGCCGCGCGACTTCGCCGTCGGCAGCCCGGCGCCGCTGGCGTTCGACGCCGTCGAACTGCTGTTCCGCAAGGGCGGCCGCGTGACCCCGCTGCCGCGCGAGGATCTGCGGGTCGACCTGTCGGATCGCGATCGGCTGGTGTTCCGGATGCCCGCCTCGCCGGACGGCCGGCCCGGGCAGGTCGACATCGTGCTGCGCACGCACCTCGAGACCGTGCAGGCCGACGTCGTCGCGAGCCAGGTGTTCTTGTTCGCCAACCCGCATCCGTTCTTCGGTCCGCGCGGCGCGGTGCTCGACTCGCAGCCGGTCGCGGTGGCGCCGATCGCGCTCGATGCGGCGCCGGGCGGCGACGATGCGCCGGACTTCGGGGTGCTGACGGCCGAGGCCGGGGTCGGTTTCCTTCACCTGCTGCTCGCGCAGGAGAACGGCATGTTCCAGCGGTTTGGCGCGCGCCGCCGCATCGGCGATCCGGAAGTCACCGCCGAACGGGCGCCCCGCGACCTGTGCACCGGCGACTTCGACGGCGACCAGGTGCCCGACCTGCTCATCGCCAACGAAGGGGCGGCCACCGCTGTGCACCACCTGGTGCTCGGCCAGGCCAAGCCGCAGGCGCCGCTGGGTGCCGTGCATCGGGTTCCGGGCGAACCGGGCTCCTGGCGTTGCCGCGCCGCCTTCCTCGACGGCGACACGCTGCCCGACCTGTTGCTGGTGCCCGGGCCGAATGCGCCAGCCGGGCTGCGCCCGCAGGTGCGACTGGCGCGTCCGGCAGGCCCCGGCCTGCCGGCGTTCGCGGCGCCGATCTTCCTGCCGGTGCGGAGCTTTCCGTACGAGGCGATCGAGATCACGGACCTCGACGGCGACGGGTTCGCCGACATCGCGGTGGTGAGCGGCACCACGCTGCAGATGGATGTCGCGTTCGGCCGCGGCGATGGCACGTTCGACGCCGGCGTGCCGGTGGACTTCACCGTTCCCGGCTACACGGCGGCGCCGGAGTCGGTGGCGGTGGGGCTGCATGCCTGCGCCGACGGCATCCTGCAGTCGCTGGCGATCGTGTTCGCCGGTGCGGACCCGTTGCCGGCCACGCAGCCGGCCATCGCCGTGCTGCACCAGCCGGCGCCGCGCGCGTTCGCGGCGCCCACCGCACAGGACGTGCAGGTGATCGGCGGCAACCAGCTCGGCGCCAGCCTCGCTGCGGACCTCGACCAGAGCAACACGCTCGAAATCGCGGTCGGCATCCGCGGCGAACCGAGCTTCGCCTCGCTCGCGCTGCTGCGCTACAACGGCGCGCGCTTCCAGTTCATCCCCGGCGGCATCGAGACGGGCGCCGAGCAGCCGCGCCAGATCACCGCGCTGCACTTCGGTCGCGCGTTCCCGGCAACGCCGCTGACGGGCGAAGCCAAGGCCGTGTTCGTCGTGCACGAGAGCGAGATCGACGGGGCCCGCGAACGGCGCCTGTCGACGCGTCTGCTGTTCGCGCACAGCCAGACGCAGTCGCTGACGCTGCTGCCGCCCGATGCCGGCGCGGCGTGGGGCAGCACGGTGGAGGGCATCGTCGGCGGCGACTTCCACGCCATCAGCGTCGCCGGAGCCGGCAGCGTGCGCGACCTCGCGCTGGCGCGGACGGGCGAGGTCGATCTGCTGGAGAACGACGGCTTTGGCGGCTTCCCGCGGCCAAGCAACCATCTGGCGGCCGCCGGTCTGCTGCCGTCGACGCTGCTCCTGCTGCCCGCGTCGGGGGCCTCGGTCGACAGCCTGCTGTTCCTCGATGATCGATCGCGCGTCGGCACCTGGCGGCACGAGCCCGGGGGCCTCACCACGCAGCCGCCGACCCATCTCGGCGGTGAACTGCGGCTGGCGAGCCTCGCGCCGCACCTGCGCACCGCTGCGCTCAGCGACGCGACGCGGGCGCGGCTGGCGGACGTCGATGGCGACGGCGTGCTCGAC
The DNA here is from genome assembly GCA_964404305.1 of uncultured Gammaproteobacteria bacterium. Taxonomy (GTDB): domain Bacteria; phylum Pseudomonadota; class Gammaproteobacteria; order JADZEE01; family JADZEE01; genus CAYOJP01. The sequence continues at coordinate 31,794 of CAYOJP010000001.1, read as the reverse complement.
CTCGTCGTGCTGATGCGCTTTTTGCTGCCGGCCCAGGGCGAAGGCGACGCCCTGATCGCGCTGCTGCGCGGCAAGTCGCAGCCGGCGCCGACCGAACTGCCGTTCTTCGTGCCGACGTCGCTGCAGCCGGTGCACGGCAAGGCTTCGTCGATCGCGCTCGGCGACTTCGCGGCCGCGGGGCCCGGCCTGCCGCGCCGCCTCGAACTCGCGGTCGCCGTGCCCGAGGGCACCACTGCCGGCGGGGCGGATGGCGACCACGTGCGGTTCTTCCGCTACGTGGCCGGCGCTTCGCCCGAGCACGACCGCTTCGAACCGAGCGCCGCGGCCGGGGGACCGCAGGTGCTGCAGGCCGGCAGCAAGCCCACGCAGATCGAGGCCGACGACTTCGACGACGACGGGCTGATCGACCTGCTCGTCGCGGCGGCCGGCGACAGCACGCTGCGGGTGCTGCGCAACATCGCACCGCCGAGCGGTCTGCAGGGTCACGTCGAGCTGGGCCGGTTCTTCGAGAGCCTGGCGTCGCCCAAGCCGCTCGCGCCGGGCGCGCCGATGGCGCTGCGGCTCGGCGACGTCAACGGCGACGGCAGCATCGACGCGATCGCCACGGTGGAATCGATGTCGGGCAGCGTGCGCAGCACGTCGGTGGCGTTCTACCTGCAGGCCGATCCCGGCGTGTTCGAGGACCCGGTGTTCGTCTCGCCTTCGCGCGTCGGCAACCGCGACGGCCGCATGGCGATCGACCTCGGCGACTGGAACCGCGACGGGGTGCTCGACCTGTTCCTCGGCTGGAACACGACCTCGTCCGGCGACCGCAACGTGCGCGTGCTGTTCGGCGGATCGCGCTAGCGGCTGCTGGCGGCGGCCGGTGGGCGGTGTCTATCGTGCCCGTACGCCATGAGCCTCCCATCCACGCCCGCCGCTCCCGTCGCCCGCGAACTGCCGGTGCTCAACGTCGCCATGGTCGGCCACGCCTTCATGGGCCGGGCGCACGGCAACGCCTGGCGGCAGGCCAACCGCTTCTTCGACCTGCCGTTCCGCATCGTGCCCGCGGTGATCGTCGGCCGCGATCAGGCGCGCGCCGAGGCGGCGGCGCAGAAACTCGGCTTCTCCGGTGCGACGACCGACCTCGAGGCCGTGCTCGATGATCCGGCCACGCATCTCGTCGACGTCGCCACGCCCAACGACAGCCACTTCTCGATCACGATGGCTGCCCTGCGCCGCAAGAAGCATGTGCTGTGCGAGAAGCCGCTGGCGATGACCGTCGCGCAAGCGACCGAGATGGCGGCGCTCGCGAAGAAGCAGAAGGTGCGCGTCGGCCTCTGGCACAACTACCGGCGCGCGCCGGCGACGCAGCTCGCGGCGCGCATGATCGCCCGCGGCGACCTCGGCGCGGTGCGGCAGGTGCGGGCCGTCTACCTGCAGGACTGGCTCGCCGACGGCACGGTGCAGGCGAGCTGGCGGACCAGCCGGAAGGCCTGCGGCAGCGGCGCGCACGGCGACCTCAATGCGCACCTGATCGACCTCACCCGCGCCCTGTGCGGACTCGAGTTCGAGGCGGTGTGCGGCGTGCAGCAGACGTTCACCAAGGAACGGCCCGACGGCCGCGGCGGCGTGCAGAAGGTGGACGTCGACGACGCCTTCTGCTTCCTGGCGAAGTTCAAGGGCGGCGCGATCGGCACCTTCGAGGCCACGCGCACCGCGCCCGGCCGCAAGAACCACAACTGCATCGAGATCTCCGGCGAGAAGGGCGCGCTGCGCTGGAACCTCGAGCGCATGAACGAGCTCGAGGTGTTCTCGTTCGCCGATGCGCGCGACGGGCAGGGCTTCCGCACCGTGATGTGCATGGACGCCGTCCATCCGTACGCCTCGAACTGGTGGCCCGACGGCCACATCGTCGGCTACGAGCACACCTTCGTGCACCACGTCGTCGACTTCGTGCGCGCCTTGCACAGCGGCGAGGCGTTCGCGCCGGACTTCCAGGACGGCGTCGCCGTGCAGCGGGTGCTCGAAGCCGCGCTGCAGTCCTGCAAGCAGGGCGGCTGGGTCAAGATCGGCCGCTGACGGCCCGCTGCCGAGTTCCCGTTCTCCACGTCCGAGGCTCCCACATGATGAAAGGTCCAGGCATCTTCCTCGCGCAGTTCATGGGCGATCAGCCGCCCTTCCACCGCTTCGACACCGCGTGCCGATGGGCCGCCGGGCTCGACTACAACGGCGTGCAGGTGCCGTCGTGGGACCGCCGCTGCATCGACCTCGAGAAGGCGGCGGCGAGCAAAGCCTACTGCGACGAGCTGCGGGGCACGGCCGCCGCGAACGGCGTCGAGATCAGCGAACTGAGCACGCACCTGCAGGGCCAGCTCGTCGCGGTGCATCCGGCCTACACGTCGATGTTCCAGAACTTCGCGCCGCCCGAGGTGAACACGGCGGAGGCGATGTGCCGCTACGGCAGCGAGCAGGTCAAGCTCTGCCTGCAGGCGAGCAAGCACCTCGGTCTGCAGGCGATGCCGACGTTCAGCGGCGCCCTGATGTGGCACACGATGTACCCGTGGCCGCAGCGGCCGGCCGGGCTGGTCGAAGAGGGCTTCAAGGAACTGGCGCGGCGCTGGCGGCCGCTGCTCGACTACGCCGACGAGTGCGGGGTCGACTGCGCGTTCGAGGTCCACCCGGGCGAGGATCTGCACGACGGCGCGTCCTACGAGGCATTCCTCGACCACACCGACCAGCATGCGCGCGCCTGCCTGCTCTACGACCCGAGCCACTTCGTCCTGCAGCAGCTCGACTACCTCGAGTACATCGAGCTCTACCACGAGCGCATCAAGTGCTTCCACGTGAAGGACGCCGAGTTCCGGCCCAACGGCCGCGTCGGCGTCTACGGCGGCTACCAGAGCTGGCAGAACCGCGCCGGCCGGTTCCGTTCCACGGGCGACGGCCAGGTCGATTTCACCGCGATCTTCTCGTTGCTCACCAAGTACGGCTACGCGGGCTGGGCGACGATCGAGTGGGAGTGCTGCTTCAAGGACAGCCAGCAAGGCGCCGAAGAAGGCGCGCAGTTCGTCGCGCAGCACATGATCACGCCGCCGGCGCGCGCGTTCGACGACTTCGCGGGCGGCAAGGTCGACCAGAAGGCAGTGCGCA
>CAYOJP010000001.1:0-28652 GCA_964404305.1 uncultured Gammaproteobacteria bacterium | reverse complement strand
ACTCGGGCTCGAGTGACGCGCCGCGCGGCGGTCAGCGTTTGCGCAGGTACCGGATCGGGCGCAGTCCCGTGCCGCTGTCGCGCTGGAACGGCGGCCGGCCTGCCCGCGCGGCGGATCGCGCCGACAGCGGGCCCTGGTAGCAGGCACCGCCGCGCACCGCGCGCGGCGCCCTGACATCCGCATCGCCGCGCAGGCCGGTGCCCGGCGCCGGCGCGGAGTCGCGGTAGGGCAGCTTGCCGTCGCGGCACCACTCGGCGACGTTGCCGTGCACGTCGAACAGGCCAAAGCCGTTCGGCTGGAGCAGCGCGACGCGCTGTGGTTGGGGTCCGAACCACGCGTGCTCGCCCAGGCGTTCCTCGGCGCACGACCAGGGCGTCGTGCTGCCCGCGCGGCAGGCATGCTCCCACTGCGCCTCGGTCGGCAGATCGAGGTCGTACTGGCGCAACGCGGCGCGCGCCTCGTGCCAGTCGATGCCGGTCACGGGCAGCAGCGGGTCCTCGCCGCCATCCGCCGCCCCGCGCAGCCGCGCCCACTGGCCGTTCGTCAGCTCGGTCCGGGCGATCAGGAACTCGTCGAGGTTGATCAGCTGGCCGTGCAGTTCGTCGTCCTGTGCGGCGGGGTCGTTCTGCGGGAGGCCGGGTTCGCCGCGGAAGGCGCCCATGCGGAACATGCCGACCGGCACCAGCACGAAGACGATGCCGGTGTCGGCGGAGAACGGCAGGGCCGCCGACGCCCCGCCGTGCGCCGGCTTCGCTGCGCCGCGGCGGTGGGTGCGCAGGTCGAGGAACTCGAACAGGCCGGTGCCCGGATGGCGGCCGAGCGGGGTGAGGCCGGGCAGGCGCGGGATCTCGGCGCCGCGGTAGTCGCGGCCGGACTGCTGCGCGGGGCCGTGCTTGATCGCGGCGATCGTGGTCTGCCACAGCGCCGCATCGTCGCGCAGGGCCGGCTCGACGACGCCGACGAGGAACGCCTCCTTCGCCTGCACGCGCTGCAGTTCGCCGCCCGGACCGGCGAACGCGTCGATTTCGGCGGCGAGCCGTTGCAGGGCGGCGATCAGGTAGCGGTCGACCGGATCGGCTGGATCGTCGGCGCGGGACTGCGCGTGCCTGCCGGTCAGCTCCGCCAGCTTCGCGCGCAGCTTCTCCCGCTCGGTGGCGATCGGCTCGCCGTGCGTGCGCAGCCAGTCCGCGAAGGCGGCGCGGTGCTCGGGCCACGGCGGCGGCAGCTCGGCCTCGGCGGCGATGGCCGCGCGCAGGCGTTCCTCGTTGGCCAGCAGCCGGAACCCCGCATCCGCGCGCGCCTGGATCTCGGCCGTCTGCGACTCGGCGAGTGCGAGCGAGCGGTTGGCGATGCGCAGCGCCCACAGCAGCACGCCGAGCGCCACCAGCATGCCGCAGCCGACGATCGCGACCGCGGCGCTCTGCGCCCGATGCCGCCGCACGAACTTGCGCAGCCGGTACCATGTCGTCGGCGCCACGACCAGGACGGGCTCGTCGGCGAGATGCGCGCGCAGGTCGGCGGCGAACTCGGCGACCGTGGCGTAGCGTTCGTCGCGGGCCTTGGCGAGCGCCTTCATGGTGATGGCGTCGAGGTCGCCCTGCAGGGCGGCAGTGCGTTCCTTCGGCGCCGCCTGGCTCGGGCGCAGCGGCTGGTGCCGCGCGATGACGTCGCTGAGGCCGGCGAGGCCCTGCGCGCGCAGCAGCACGCCGGGGATCGGCAGCACGTCGGTCAGCAGTTCGTAGAGCTGGACGCCGAGTGCGTACACGTCGGCGCGCGTGTCGACGTCCGCGGTGCGGCCCGACGCCTGTTCCGGGCTCATGAACTCGGGCGTGCCCATCAGCGTGCCCTGGAACGTCATCGCGCCGCCCCGCAGCAGCGGGTCGCTCAGCGACTTCGCGATGCCGAAGTCGATGATCTTCGGCTGCGCGCGGCCGCGCGGGTCGGCGACGAGCACGTTGTTGGAGCTGAGGTCGCGGTGGAGCACGGCCTTCTGGTGCGCGTGCTGCATCGCGTCGAGGACCTTCAGGAACAGCTCGAGGCGCGCGCGCAGCGGCAGGTTGCCGGTGCGGCAGAGGTTCGCGAGCGTCGGCCCCTCGACGAGTTCCATCACGAAGTAGGGGCGGCCCTGCGGTGTGCTGCCGGCATCGAGCAGACGCGCGATGCCGGGGTGATCCATGCGGTTGAGCGCCTCGCGCTCGGCGGCGAAGCGCGCCAGCACCTCGCGCGAATCCATGCCGGGGTTCAGCACCTTCACCGCGACGGGCCGGCGGATCGGTTCCTGCTGCTCGGCCCGGTAGACGGTGCCAAAGCCGCCGCGGCCGAGCAGGGTCTGCAGCAGATAGGGCCCGAGCCGCATCGGCAGGGTTTCGGGCCCGCCCGTCGCGGCGGGGCCAGGCGCCTCGCCGGGCAGCGGCACGCCGGCGCCGTGCAGCCACGCGCGGATCGTGCGGGCGTGCAGCGGATGCGCGAGCAGCACCTGCTGCAGGGCCGCGCCGCGCGCGTGCTCGTCGCCGTCGAGGATCCGGAGGACTTCGTCCTCGATCGCCTCGGGCAGGTGGTTGTCGGCAGGCGGCTGCTCGGCCATCGGCCGCCGATCATGGCGCCGCCCGACCTACGTGGCCAGCGCTTGCACGGAGCGGCGATGCCCGCTGCACTGCACCCATGTCCGCGGCCTCGTTCGTGCCCTATCCCGACCGCTACGTGCCCACGGCGCCGCCCGAAGCGGCTGCCGCCGCTTTCCACGACGTGATGCGCCGCCGCCGCAGCGTGCGCGAGTTCAGCGACCGGCCGGTGCCGCGCGCCTTGATCGAGTGGCTGGTTCGCAGCGCGCACAGCGCGCCGAGCGGGGCCAACAAGCAGCCGTGGCGGTTCGTGTGCGTGCAGGACCGGGCGGTGAAGGCGAGGATCCGCGCAGGCGCCGAGGCCGAGGAACGCGAGTTCTACGGCCGCCGCGCCAACGCCGCATGGCTGGCCGATCTGGCGCCGCTCGGCACCGATGAGCACAAGGGGTTTCTGACGACGGTGCCCTGGCTCGTGGTGGTGTTCCAGCTCACGCACGGCGACGACGGCGGGCAGGTCTACTACCTGAAGGAGTCGGTGGGCATCGCCTGCGGCCTGTTCCTCGCCGCGGCGCAGCACGCCGGCCTCGCGACGCTGACGCACACGCCGAGTCCGATGGCGTTCCTCGGCGAGATCCTGGGCCGGCCAGCGCATGAACGGCCGTTCCTCCTGATCCCGGTCGGCTGGCCCGCGGACGATTGCCGCGTGCCCGAGCTGGCGCTGCAGCGGCGGCCGCTCGACGAGGTGATGGTCGTCGTCTGACGACGCTGGTCAGCGTTCGCAAAGCCCTTGTCCCGGTCGCGTCGGCGTTCGGGTTCGCGCACGTCGGCAGCCGGACGGCAGCCCGCCGCCCCCGCGTTTCCGCGACATTCTGCGCCGCTGCCGGCCCGCGCGTGCGGTTCCCTTCGCAGATGCATGGTGCCGGCCCGACGCAGAGAGACGCCGGGCCGGCGCTGGTGATGGTGGTTCCCGGCCCCTCGCGGCTCGTCGCCGCGGGGGGGCTGGTTTTCCATCGCCAGGCGCGTGCGGTGCGCCGGACTTGGTTCTTCCGCGGTGAACCAACCCGAACCGCAAACCAAACCATGAACAAGCTCACGACCCGCGTCCTCTCCGCCACGGCCACCCTCTGCGCAGCCCTGTCGGCCCAAGGCCCGGATTTCCTCATCACCTACAGCCAGCCCGAGGTCACGCTGTCGGGCAGCAACGGCACGCCCCTGCAGTTCCTGCTGCCGAACGAGATCTCGCACCTCGAATACAGCAACGGTCCCTGCTCGAGCCTGTCGGCCGAGAAGTGGTCGCCGCGCGCCTGCTACCACGCGATGGCGGGCGACGAGAACAGCAACGCGATGTACTGGAACCCGACGCTGTTCGGCGCGATCGATGCGCTGGTCGAGGGCATCTCGCCGACGCCGATCGGCGGCACGAACCCGCGCACGGTCTTCATCTCGCCGGCGCAGGCGCTCGGCAATGGCGTCAGCGCCCTGCCACTGCGTCCCGGCGACATCGGCCGCATCGTGCGCAACAGTTCGGGCGATGGCCAGGTCGAGTACTTCCTGCGCCAGGATGAGATCAACATCGCCCTCGGCCTGCCGCCCAACACGCCGATCGACGTCGACGCCGCGGCGTTCACGCCCGGCCACGGCGTGTTCCTGTCGCTCGACCAGGACCACTTCTGCTTCCCGCAGTGCGGCCCGACGTTCCTGCAGGACGGCGCGATCTTCATGATCCCGAGCTGGGCGATCACCTACACGTGGGACTTCCGCGTGCAGTCGGTGCTGCCGAACAGCGCGTTCGTGGTCTACACCGAGGCCCAGGTGGACGCGATGGTGGTGAGCGCACAGATCACCAACCGCTTCGGCACGTGCCTCACCAACGCGATCGACCTCGAAGCCCTCGACATCGACTGGATGGGCGGCGGCCAGACGATCGTGCCGTGCGCCGGCGCGGTCCTGCAGGTGCCCGACCTGATCTTCTCGGTGGCGACGGCCACCGGGGCCGGCCTGCTCACGACGCAAGGCGGCGGCACGATCTACAACGGCATGTGCGGCGGCATGGCGCGCGGCTGCGGCGGCGGCCCGACGTTCGGCCCGCAGTCGGGCATCCAGCCGACGAGCGCGACGGTCGGCGCGCCGAGCTACGTGAACGCGATCTGCAGCACCTGGACGCTGCGCTACGCGCTGCAGGCCCGCACGCCGGTGCTGACGAGCCCGGTGGCCGCCGGCGTGCCGGTGTTCGACATCAACTCGCCAGCCCCCTGGAACTTCGTCTTCGTGACGTTCGTGCCGTCCGGCGTCAACGCGGTGCCCACTTCGTTCCCGAGCTTCCCGTTCTCGCTGCTCGGCTTCCCCGACTACTACCCGACGCCGACCTTCTACAACATGTTCGGCACCACCGGCGGCACCTGCACCTTCGCGGTGAACTTCCCGCTGCCGTTCCCGATGAAGATCCTGTTCCAGAGCGTCGGCGTGGTGAATACCCAGATCGAGTTCAGCACGCCTGCGATCCTCGACGTGCAGTGAGCGAGCGAGACGGATGTCGGCGGCCGGCGTGCGTGGGGCACGCCGGCCGTCGGCGTTTCTTCGCGCAGGGGCAGGCCCCGCCCGCATTGACCGCTTGCCAAGATCTGCCTTCCGGCGAGAATCGCCTCCGCATGGAGTCGCCCGCGGAGCAGTCGATCCAGCCGGGGCCGGGTTCTTTCTGGAACTCGGTCTACCAGGAGCTCCGCGGGCTGGCGAGCCGGTACCTCGCCGGCGAACGGCGCGACCACACGCTGCAGCCGACGGCGCTCGTGCACGAGGCGTTCCTGCGCCTCTCGGGCCACCGCGCCCTGCGGGGCTTCGACCGGCTCGAGTTCTGCCGCGCGGCAGCCAGTGCGATGCGACGGATCCTGATCGACCATGCCCGGCACCGGCTGCGGCAGCGGCGCCGCGCCACGCTGGTCGCGGTCGACGATGCCGGTGAGTTGGGCGCGGCGAACACGCTCGATGCCGAAGCGCTGCTCGACCTCGAGGACGCGCTCACCGATCTCGAGCGGCTCAGCGAGCGCCGCGCCGAGATCGTGAGGCTGCGGTTCTTCGCCGGGCTGACTGAGGAGGCGGTCGCCGAGCTGCTGCAGATCAGCCGGCGCACGGTGCAGTACGAGTTTCGCAGCGCGCGCGCGTGGCTGCGCAGCGTGCTCGGGACCGGTGACGAATCCGTGGGATCGGGAGGACCGACGGGACCGTGAGGCCGGGTGCCGCAGCGCTCGAGGTGTTCGAGAAGGTCGTGGCCCTGCCGGAAGACCAGCGAGCGGCCGTACTGGACGCTTGCTGCACCGGTCGCCCGGGCCTGCGTGCCGAGGTCGATGCGCTGCTCGCCAACGACCGGACGACGGCGCGGTTGCCGCTCGGGAGTCCGTACCTCGGTCCCGGATTCCACGCCCTGCGTTTCGCCGAAGGCGTGGTGCGACCGATCGGAACGTTCCCAACGCAGATCGGGCGCTACCGAGTCGACGCCGAACTCGGTCGCGGCGGCATGGGGATCGTCTACCGCGCCGAGCAGGACCAGCCGCGCCGTTCCGTTGCGCTCAAGCTGCTCGTGCACGGCGGCGCGATACCGCACGGGCGGGCCTTCTTCCACCACGAGGCGCAGGCGCTCGCGCTGCTGCAGCATCCTGGCATCGTGCACGTCTACGACGCGGGGATCGTGAACGTCGCCGGCGCCGACCTGCCGTTCCTCGCGATGGAGCTCGTCTTTGGGGAGCCGCTGCTCGCGTGGGCGGAGCGCAACGCGCCCGACGTGGCGACGCGGATCCGGATCCTGGTAGACGTGTGCGCCGCGGTCGAGGCGGCCCATCGCGCGGGTGTGATCCACCGCGATCTCAAGCCGGGCAACATCCTCGTCGAGTCCGGAGCCGGTACGCCGCGGCCCCGCATCCTCGACTTCGGCATCGCGACCTTTGCCGGGACCGGGGACGAAGGCTGTGCGCTCGCGGGCACAGTGAGCCACCTGAGCCCTGAGCAAGCCGCCGGCGTCCCAGCCGCCGCCGACGCACGCAGCGACGTCTACGCGCTCGGAACGATCGCCTACCAGCTGTTCACCGGTGTGCAGCCGATCGACACGCGCGACGTTGCGCTCGCCGAGGCGTTGCGCCGGATCCGCGAGGAGGAGCCGCCGCCGCTGCGACACCATGCTCGGGCCCTGCCTGCCGACCTCGAACCCGTGGTCGCCGCGGCCTTGGCCAAGTCGCCCGAAGCCCGCTACGCGTCGGCCCGCGACTTCGCGCGCGACCTTGAGCGCGTGCTGGCCCACGCGCCAGTCTCGGTGCGCCGGCCGACCGCGTTCTACGTGCTGGCGCGCTTCGCGCGCAGGCAACGCGTCTTGTGCGCAAGCATCGCCGTCGCCGCGCTGGCCATGGTCGGCGGTCTCGCGACGGGATGGTGGGCTTGGTCCCAGGCCTCGGCCAACCTCGATCGATTCGTCGCGACTTCGCAGTTCACCGTCGAGCGGATCCTCGAGCGGCTGAGTCGTCTCGCCGGCACGAGCACCGTGCGAGCCGAGGCGCTGCAACACCTACTGCCCCAGGTCGAGGAGTGCCTGCGGCTGCGGCCGTCGGACCGCGCGGCGCTCGCGTGCGAGTACACGATCTTGCGCCAGCTCGGCGACATCGAGGTCCATGCCGACCGGCTCGCGGCGGCCCTGCCGTTGCGCCAACGGGCGCTGCGTACCCAGGAGCGGCTGCTCGAGGGCTCGGGCGTTGCCGCGAAGGACCGCGCGGAGTGGGCAACCGCGCTGGTGCGCCTCGGCGACGTCGAGCTGCGCCTGGGTCAAGTGGTGGGGCGTGCCCGCTACGAGACTGCGCACGAGACTTTCGCGGCGCTGGCCGCCGAACATGCGACGGAGGCGCGGTGCCTGGACGACTTCGCCTGGAGCTGCGACCGCCTGGCCCACCTTGCCATCGACGACCGCGACTTCGACCGTGCCAAGGCGCTCCTGCGCGAACGCGAGCGGCTCAACGAGCAGTTGCGGCGCCTGCGGCCGGGCGCAGTTGCGAACTTCGCCGGAGAACGCGCGGTCCAGTGCCTTTGGTCCCATCTCGAGGTGGTGCGCGGACGATCGGACGAGCAGCTGCGGCGGCTGGAGCTGGCCAAGCTCGCCGCGCGCCAACGGTCCGCGGTGGAACCGCAGGCACCGCAGGCCAAGGTGGAACTGGCCAGTACCCTGTTGTCGTACGTGGAGTGCGCGGCCGAGCGGCTCGGCCGAGCGGAGCGGCTGCTGCTGGTGGAAGAGGCGCTAGCGATCTTGGACGGCCTGCTGGCGCAGGAGCCCGACTACCAAGTGGCCAAGGAGGTCCGATCGGGCCTCCTGAACGCCCGCCGGAACCTGTGAGGGGGGGCGGTTGCGCTCGCCGTGGCCGTCTGTCGCCATGGGGGTATGACCACCTGCCTCGCATCTCTCCGTACGGGCTCATCGTTTCTCTTCGCCGCCCTGGGCTTCCTGCCGGACAGCGCGGCCCAGTCGGTCACCGCGACCGCGGTGGCGCATACCACCCTGACGGTAACTGCCGGCACCAACACGCAAACGCTGCCGGTCGGGACGAACCTGACGCCCGGTGTGACCCTGAGCGCGAGCGCCGTGACCCCGGGCTTCCCGAGCCCGATCTACCAGTCCGCGTACACCACGATCTCGCTGTCGACATCGAGCGGGTACCCGGCTCTGAACATCGTCGAGTCGTCGTTCGTCTCCGGCGGGTTCGGGGCAATCGCCAGCACGGGGCCCCATGAGACCGTGTGGCGCTTGAGCAGCGCGCAGCCCGTCGAGGGCACGCTGACCGTGAGGTACCAGGGATCGACAACGACCCTGAGCGGCAGCGCTCAGGTCGACGTCTACAACGACGGCTCGTTCGACTGGACGCGCACGACAGGTGTTTCGCAGCAGGTCTGGCGCGCCGTGGTGACCGTGTCCGCGCTGACCGAGTTCCGTACCCGGACGTCGTCGATGTTCCTCGGCGGGGGGGTGACGCTGGACCTCGAGTTCCGGCCGCACGTGCTGATCCACGACCAGGGCCCGCTCGTCACGCACGCGGGCGGCGGCAGTGGCGGGGCGCACGCGTCGGCCCTGCAGAACGCCGCTCCGGTGAACCTGGGCAGCTACGGCTTCAACGCCAACAGCGCGGGAAGTCTGGGGGTCGCGGACGACTTCGCTGTGTGCGATCCGGCCGGCTGGGACATCGACGCGATCGAAGTGCTCGCCTACCAGACCGGGGCCGGCACGGCGCCGTCGACGCTGACCGGCCTGTTCGTCGAGTTCTACAGCGGCATCCCTGGCAGCGGCGGCGTGCCCGTGGCCGGCAGCCCGGGGATCGGCGTCAACCTGCTGACCGGCAAGCCGGCGACAAACACCTGGTCTGGGGTGTATCGCACCCTGGTCTCGGACATCTCCACCGCGACGGATCGTCCGCTGATGCGCGTGCGCGCCGCGCTGCCAGCACCGCTCCACCTGGCACCGGGCGTCTACTGGGTCCAGTACGGCGTGACGGGCAGCCTCGCGTCGGGTCCGTGGGCCGCGCCGATCACGGTGTGGAACCGGGGCGCGACCGGCAACGCCAGGCAGCGCAACGGCGCGGCCTGGACCAACCTCACCTCGGGCGCAGCCCTCCACGCGCAAGGCGTGCCGTTCCGGCTGTTCGGCGGGCGGCCCGACCCGCTCGGCAGCATCACGACGCTCTCGCCGGGCTGCGGCACCACGCAACTGCGCGTGACGGGTGCACCAGTGGTCGGCGGCTTCCTGCACGCGGAGCTCTCCAACCTCGCGCCGGGCGGGCTGCCGCTGATCGGCCTCGACTTCGTGGCGAGCCCGACCCCGTTCTGCGGCTGCACGGTCGGGCACGGCTGGGCGGTGATCCTGTTCGGCACGAGCTGGAACCTCGACGTGCCGATGGCCACTTCGTTCTGTGGCCTGCCGATCGTCGTGCAGGGCACCGAGCTGTGGGGCATCGGCGGGTGCGTGGCGCCCCAGATCACGTTCACCGAGACGGTCCGGGCCGTGCTGCGGTAGTCGAGTCGGGGATGGCTTGGGGGCGGCAAATGCGCCGCGCGGTTGCGCTGCGCGGGCCGCTCCGTCGCCATGGGGGAGGCTCTAACCGCCGACCCGTCCCCTCCCCGGAGATCCATGCGCAGCCCCCTCGGTTCCCTCTTGCTCCTGTTCCTCACTCCGGCCGCGCTCGTCGCGCAGGAATACCAGCTCGACCCGCGGTCGACGTTCCTGACCACGGATACCAACCCCGCGGATCCGGCGCAGCCGCCACGAGTGGTCGACCTGGCCAGCCTCGGCTACCTGCCCGGGCAGCATCTCCGGCTGCGCGTGGTCGGCGACTTCCAGTGGCATCCGACGAACCCGGCACTGCAGGGCACCAACGCGGTCGCGGTGTTCTCGGCGACGTCCACGGTGCTGCCGACGACCAACCAGCACCGCGTGCCGCAGGCGCTGCTGTGCAACGCGCCGGCCTACGTCACGGCGACGACCTTCAACAACGCGCTGGTGACGGACATCCCGCAGGACTTCCTCGTCACGGGCGCGGGCACGAGCGTGACGATCCCCGACAACGGCAGCGGCTCGGCACCGTTCCTGATGCTCGGCGCCGACGACGTGTACTGGAGCGACAACGTCGACCCCGAAAACGACTTCTTCGTGATCCTCGAGCGCCCGGTCGACGCGGAGTTGCTGCGCAATGGCGGGTTTGAGGTTTCGTCGATGGCGGGCTGGAGCGTCACGAGCGGCTCGTTCGGCATCCTCAGCTACGGGACATCGACGACGCCGGTCGGGGCGGTTTCGTCGGCGATCCAGGGTGGCAACCGACTGGTGCGGGGCAATCCGAACTCACAGGCGCAGCAGTCGTTCGATCTTTCGGGCAATGCCGCGGCGATCGACGCGGGAGGGATGTTCGTCGAGTTGTCGGGCTACTTCGGCGGCTATTTCGACCACAGCTACTGGGCCGCGCTCGAGGCGGTGTTCGAGAACGCCGCGGGTGGGAGCACGGGAGGCACGGTGGGTGTCGGGTACATCGAACGGCACCACCGCAACTACCAGACGACGGTGATGCATCGCCGCGGCGTGTTCGCGATCCCACCCGGCACGCGCGTGCTGCGGATCCGGCTCAACGTGCAGTTGGGGCACCCCTCCCACGTCATCTTCGCGGACAACCTGAGTGCGAAGCTGCGCACTTCGGGGATCCCGGCCGCCCTGCCGACGGACAGCGAACTGCTCGACAACGGTGGATTCGAAACGGGAAACCTCATCAACCCTGCGCTGGCGTCCGGGTGGACCGTCACGAGCTCCAGTTCGTTCGCGCTGACGACCTACGCCGGGTCGAACATGCCTGCGGCTTCGGTGAGCAGCGCGATCCAGGGTGGGAACTACCTGGTGCGCGCAAATCCAGATGCCCAGGTGCAACAGTGGTTCGACGTTTCGGGCAATGCCGCAGCGATCGACGCGGGAGGGATGTTCGTCGAGTTGTCGGGCTACTTCGGCGGCTATTTCGACCACAGCTACTGGGCCGCGCTCGAGGCGGTGTTCGAGAACGCCGCGGGTGGGAGCACGGGAGGCACGGTGGGTGTCGGGTACATCGAACGGCACCACCGCAACTACCAGACGACGGTGATGCATCGCCGCGGCGTGTTCGCGATCCCACCCGGCACGCGCGTGCTGCGGATCCGGCTCAACGTGCAGTTGGGGCACCCCTCCCACGTCATCTTCGCGGACAACCTGAGTGCGAAGCTGCGCACTTCGGGGATCCCGGCCGCCCTGCCGACGGACAGCGAACTGCTCGACAACGGTGGATTCGAAACGGGAAACCTCATCAACCCTGCGCTGGCGTCCGGGTGGACCGTCACGAGCTCCAGTTCGTTCGCGCTGACGACCTACGCCGGGTCGAACATGCCTGCGGCTTCGGTGAGCAGCGCGATCCAGGGTGGGAACTACCTGGTGCGCGCAAATCCAGATGCCCAGGTGCAACAGTGGTTCGACGTTTCGGGCAATGCCGCAGCGATCGACGCGGGAGGGATGTTCGTCGAGTTGTCGGGCTACTTCGGCGGCTATTTCGACCACAGCTACTGGGCCGCGCTCGAGGCGGTGTTCGAGAACGCCGCGGGTGGGAGCACGGGAGGCACGGTGGGTGTCGGGTACATCGAACGGCACCACCGCAACTACCAGACGACGGTGATGCATCGCCGCGGCGTGTTCGCGATCCCACCCGGCACGCGCGTGCTGCGGATCCGGCTCAACGTGCAGTTGGGGCACCCCTCCCACATCATCTTCGCGGACAACCTGAGTGCGAAGCTGCGCACGTCGGGAACCCCCTCAGCCCTGCCGCTTGGCGCCGAGATGATCGACAACGGCGGCTTCGAGTCTGGGCAGGTGGTCAACCCGACGGCGGCGACCGGCTGGTACGGGTATTCCGGCACGACCACGTCGGCCGTGAATTACGGAGCCCCGGACCTGCCGCCCCCGAGCGTCGCCAACACGATCGGCGGCGGCACCTGGCTCGGCCGCGCCAACGGCGGCACCAGCGAGTTCGCCCAGACGTTCAACGTGGCGGGCAACGCCGTCGACATCGACGCGCAGAACACCGCGATCCGCCTCGCCGGTTGGTTCGGCGGCATCACCAGCAACGGCGGCGCGGCGGGGCTGCGCGCCATCGCGGTCTCGCAGTTCGGCGGCACGCTCGGCTCGTTCGCGGTGGGCTACGTGAGTCCGATCGACCGCGGCAACGTCACGACGCTGCTCCACCGCACCGGCGACTGGCTGCTGCCGTATGGCACGCGGACGATCCACGTGGTGCTGCACTTCACCGACGGCAACGGCCTCGCCGACAACCTGTCCGCGCAGCTGATCGACGTCACGACCCCGCTGCGCCACCCTGGCACCGGCGACGGCCTTACGCTGCTGACCGGCGTCAACGCCGCACCGTCGGGTGGGCCGCGCGCCGACCTCAAGACTGCGCTGCCGGGCAACGTGCTGACCCTGCACGTGACGTCGCCGAACGGCCGGTACCACGGCGCACCGCTGTTCTTCGCCGGCAACGCCTTCATGACCGGCGGCGGGGTGCCGGGGCCTGGGATCCCGGGGCTGCACGTGAACCCGTACGTCGCGGGCTACTTCTGGCTGCTCAACGGGGTCACGCCCATCGGACCGCTCGGGTCGCCGGTGGTCGTGCCGGGCGGCGTGACGATGAGCTTTCTGGTGCCGCCCGGGCTCGCCGGCGGAAGCGTGCTGCTGCAGGCGCTCACGCTGAGCACCAACAGCGCGAACTCGGTCTACACGACCACCGACGCGCACGAGATCCGCTTCCTGTAGGCGCCGGCCGGCGCCGGCATCGCGCTACTTCTTCGCCGCGATCACGATTCTCACAGATCTCCCATCTCGCGGCCGACAACCACTCACCGCGACGCGACCGATCGTTCTGCGAACCATGGGCCGATCTCCCGGCGCCAATGGACGTGCAGACTCCTGGCTTGGCGCGGGTCGGCCACCGCCGCTCCATCCGCAGTCACCTCGACGGCGGACAGATCAGCCGCCGGTGGCGCCCCGCTTGCCGACGAGGCGCTCCCGCAGGAACGCGCGCACCTCGGTCCACGCCGCCGCCGCGTGCTTCTGGTCGTAGCGCGCCCCCGAGGGGTTCGCGAACGCGTGCTCGGCGTCGTAGCGCAGCACGCGCGCCGGTTTCTCCAGCTTGGCCATCGCCGCGGCGAATGCGTCGATGCGTTCCTGCGGGATGCTCTTGTCGCGGGTGCCGAACACGCCGAGCACCGGAGCCTGGATCTGCGCGAGCTTCGCGGGGTCGTCGACGAGCCGGCCGTAGTAGAGCACGCACGCGTCGAGCTTCGGTTCGGCGATCGCGAGCTGCAGCGACCACGCGCCGCCAAAGCACCAGCCCATGCAGCCGCGCTTCTGCGCCTGGATGCGCGGATCCGTGCCGAGGAACGCGAACGCGGCGCGCAGCACCGCGATCGTGCGTTCCGGGTCGACCTTGGTCAGCGCGCTCGCTTCCTGGCTCGTCGTCGCGACCTTGCCGCCGTAGAGGTCGACCGCGAGCGTTGCGTAGCCGTCGCCGGCCATGCGGTCGGCCCAGTGCTTGACGTGGTCGTTGAGGCCGTACCACTCGTGGATCAGCACCATCGCCGGGAACGGCGCCTTGCCCGTCTTCGGCAGCGCGAGGTAGTGCTGCTGGTCGCCGACCTTCACCATGGCGCCGGTGGGGGCCGGCGGCTTCTCCCGCTTCAGGTCGTGCAGCGCGGCGAACGCCTGCTCGTCCATCTCCGGCGCGGTGGGTGACGGTTTGGCCGGGGCGGGATCCTGGGCCAGCAGCAACGCGGAGAACAGGGCCGTGACGAGGGGGATGCGCATGCCGCGGGACGATACCGCGGCTGGCCGGCCGCGACGCGCTACAGCTTGCTGCCGATCGGCCACAGCTCGGCGCCGAACCTGCCGTTCATCGCCTCGATCTTCGAGCGCGCCATCGCCAGCATGCCGGCCGCCGTGCGGTCCTTGGTGACCCGCAGCGCGCCGGCGACGATCTGCCCGTACTCGACCATCAGCGCGCGTTCCCAGGCCGTGCCGTGGTGGCCCGGGTTCGCCAGTTCGAAGTCGCCGAGGCTCGCAAACGCGCTCTGCAGCGCCTGCTCGAACGGCACTGCGTCGTCGCCGCGGCCGCCGCGCAACCCGTCCTGGCGCAGCAGGGTGAGGATCGCCGCGGCGACGCAGTCGGCCTGCAGTTCCATGTCGCGCACCGTCTTCTTGCCGTTCGCCTCGCTCGGGATCAGCGGCTCGTCGTGCCAGAACTGGAGCTGGTGCGCGAACTCGTGCGCGAGGATCGCGCGCAGCGACCAGCCGTTGGTCTTCTCGTGGCCGAGGATGCGGAAGAACAGCTGCGGGTCGAAGGCGAGGAACCCGAGTCCGTGCGACACCGCGTTCGGCGCCGGGAAGTCGGCGGCCACCACGTACAGCTCGCGCCTGCTCACCGCGGGGTCGTCGCCGAACAACTGGCGCATGCGCATCAGCTCGGTGATCAGCGTCTCCTCGAACTCGCCGATCACCAGCGACAGCGTCTTCGTGCGTTCGTTGGTCGCGCGGTCCGTGCGCACGTCCTTTTGGTCGGGGATGCGGATCGTCTGCGGCTTGGGCTGCAGCCGGAACAGGTTGACGAGATCGTCGGTGGAGCATCGGTCCGTCGTGCGCAGACTGTGCACGCCCGGCCGCAGGTCGTCCTTCAGGAAGCGGCCCGCGGGGCTGCGCTGCACCAGGCTCTCGCGCAGCAGATCGGAGACCGACTTCGGCTGCGGTTCTGGAGCCGGCGTCGGCGTCTGGGCGGCCAGCGGGAGCAGCAGCGCGAACAGGACGGCGGCGGACTTCTCGAGCATCGGCGGAAGGCTAGCCGACCCTGGGGCTGGCCGTCACTTGGCGGGGGCCTGCCGTTCGGCGACCTGCCAGCGGTCGTTCGCTTCGAGCACGGACCGCGCCCCCTCGCCGTGCAACCACGCCCTGGCCGCCGCGTCGCCGCGCAGATGCGCGTCGAAGAAGGCCGTCGACAGGGCCAGGATCGCGCGGTGGTGGTTCGGGTTGCGCCGGCGGCCTTCGCCGGGCAGCCCGCGTTCGGTGAACGCACTGTGCTCGGCCGAGTCGAGCACCAGTTCGTAGCGGTCGATCGTGGCCGGCAGGGCCTTGAACACGCGCTGACGCGAGGCGGCGTCCTGGTCGCCGATCGGCGAGTCGTCGAGCGTGCCCGTCATCAGCAGCCACGGCACCGCCACCTTGGCGAAGGCCCGCTCGATGCTGCCGGCGCGCGGGCTGCTCGGGCTCATCGGCAGGGCCGCGTCGATGCGCGGATCGAGATGCTTCTGCCCGAGCAGCGGCACGAACTGCCCGCTCGTCATCTGCGTCGTGTAGGCGCCGAACGAGTGGCCCGACATGGCGACGCGATCGAGGTCGAGGCGGCCGCGGCAGGCGTGGCCAGCCTCGGCATTCCACAGCGTGAGCCGGTCGAGCACCGCCTTCACGTCGCCGCAGCGCAGCGCCAGGTTCTCGGCCGAAGCGGCCTTCTGCATCGCGGCCATGCGCCCGCGCAGGGGCGTGCCGCGCCACACCAAGTCGTCGCTGCCCGGATGCTGCACGAACACCACCGCGTAGCCGCGTGCGGACCAGTGCACGCCGAGGTAGTTGCAGGTGTCGCGCGTGCCGCCGAGGCCGTGGCTGAAGAGCACGACCGGTGCTGGTCCGTCGCCGAGCGGCAGGAAGACCCGCACCGGCAGGTCGCGCTGGCGTTCGGCGTCGGCGACCGTGAGCGCGTGGCTCTCTGGGGCGGCGGCGGCAGGCACCGCAAGCGGGTCGTAGGCCGCCGGCTCCTGGGCGCGGAGCGGCAGCAGCGCGAAGGACAACAAGCAAAGGCAACGCATGGGCGCGTTGTATCCGCAGCGCGGGCCGAGGTGGCGTTCGCCCCCGGGGTGCGAGAGTGCCCGAAGCGGCGTCATTCGATCCGCACCTTGAGCCACGTCGAGGCGCTGGCGCCCCAGAGCGGCTGCGCCCGGCAGCCCGGACCGCAAAGGTCGCGCATGCGCGCGGCGCCCTGGTCCCAGGGATGGGCGATGGGCAGCGCCCGTCGTTCGCCGGGCGTGTTCGCGCTCGCGACGAACTGCGCGGCGCGTTCCGGGTCGTCGCATGCGCTCCAGGCGGGTGACTGCGGATCGGACTCGAAGCCGAACTCGTGTTCCGCGAGCTTGCCGGCGGCGGCGAAGAAGCGGCAGCCGCCCCAGCGCAGGCGGTTGTTGACGACGTGGAAGCACAGCCAGTCGCCTGTGCGGACCGTCAGTGGCACGCGTTCGACGGTGGCGCCGAAGATCTCGTTCTCGAGGCGGCGGCTGCCGAGGGGCACGACGTGGCCGTTGTGCCACAGCTCGACCACGAAGTCATCCGCCACCCACAGCACCTCCCGGGCGCGCAGGGCGCCTTCCGCAGGCGGGGCCGGCGGCGTCGCGCAGGCGCCCGCGAGGCAGCACACGAGCAGCGCGGCGCGCGGCAGGAGCGAGACAGGCAGAGGCGGGGAAGGGGGCAAGGTCGGGAACGTCCGCAAGGACCCGCACGATCCTCGACCACGCCGCGGCGGTCAATCCGCGGGGCGACCGCCGCGACCGGCGGCCGTGCCGCCTACAAGGCGACGTTCCGCCAGCGGCCGCGCCGGAACAGGATCACGGCCGCCACCGCGAACAGCGATTCGGCGATCGGGATCGACCAGAACACGCCGCTCGGCCCGAGTTCGAGCCCGAACGCGAGCAGCCACGCGAGCGGGATCTGGCCCATCCAGAAGAACCAGAAGTGCAGCCAGGTCGGCGTCTTCGTGTCGCCGGCACCGTTGAACGCCTGGACCGCCACCATGCCCCAGGCATAGAACACGTATCCCGCCGCGACGATCCGGAGCGTCGCCACGCAGGCCGCGCGGACCTCGGGGTCGGTGACGAACAGGCCCGCGATCGCGTCGGGGAACAGTTCGAGCACCAGCGTCACACCGCCGAGGAACAGCATGTCGTAGAGGCCGGTCAGCCAGACGGCGCGTTCGGCGCGGTCGGGCTGCTTGGCGCCGAGGTTCTGGCCGACCAGGGTGGCGGCGGCGTTGCTGAGGCCCCACGCGGGCAGCAGCGCGAAGATCAGGATGCGGATGCCGGTCGTGTAGCCGGCGATGACCGCTTCGCCGAACTTGCCGATGAACCACATCAGCGCCACCCAGCTCGACGTGCCGATCAGGAACTGGCCGATCGTGCCGTACGAGAGTCGCACGAGCTGGAGCATGGGCCCCGCGTCGAACCGGACCAGGCGGTCGAACTGCACGCGACAGCGGCCGTTGCGCAGCAGCCAGAACTGGTAGAGCACGGCCGTGCCGCGGCCGATGCAGGTGGCCACGCCGGCACCGGTGACGCCGAGCTGCGGGAACGGACCCCAGCCGAAGATCAGGCACGGGTCGAGCAGGAGGTTGATGCCGTTCGCGACGGCCAGGGTCTTCAGGGCGAGGATCGGGTCGCCGGCGCCGCGGAAGATGGCGTTCTGCAGGAAGAGCAGCGTGACGATCACGTTGCCGCCGAGCAGCCACCGCGCGTAGCCGGTGCCGGTCTCGGCCACCCGTGGGTTGCCGTCGCTCATCAGCAGCAGCAGTTCGGGAGCCCAGATGATGCTGGGCACGCCGAGCAGCAGGCCGGTGAAGAGACCGAGGCCGATGCCCTGGCCGCCGGCGACGGCGGCGCCCGGGAGGTCCTTCTCGCCCACGCGGCGCGCGACCAGCGCGGTCACCGCCATGCCGAGTCCGAACGCGATCGCGTAGACGATCGACAGCAGCGCTTCGGTGGCGCCGACCGCAGCGGCGGCCGCACCCCTGGTCGGCACCGAGCCGAACCAGCCGTCGTCGATGCGGTTGACCCACCAGATGTCGACCAGCGCGAACAGCGACTCGAGCGACATCTCGAGCACCATGGGCACCGCCAGCAGCAGGATCGCGGCGGGCAGGCCGCCGGTCGTGAAGTCGTGGTGCTCGCCGCGCAGGCTGTCGCGCACGTGGCGCCAGAACGATCGCCGGGCGGCAGGCGCGTTCATCGTGCGGCCCGGAGGGCGGCGGGCGCCGGCGGGGAGGATGGAGGGGCGGGCCGGCGCATGCGGGCCGGGAGCATAGCGCGGGGCGTCGGGTCAGCCGATGCCGCCGTGCAGCCGCGTGCGTTCCCGCAGCCAGAAGCCGTAGGCGAGCAGGCCGCTCATCAGCATGGCGAGCAGCAGGCGGGCTCGAACGGAGCCGTCGTCGGCGCGAGGGCCGGGCGGGTCGGGCGAGAGCAGGCGCGTGTCGATGCGGCGCAGGGCCGGCGAACTGCTGCGCAAGAGCGCCGCGCGCGTGCGCTGCCGCGACGTCGCGTCGGCGTCGGCCCAGAGGGCGTGCACCGCGTCGACGGCGGCCACCGTGGCCCACGGCATCGCGGGCGAGGCGGCGGCGACGATGTTGGGCAGCTCGTCGCAGGCGCCGAGTCGCACGAGCGTGTCGATGGCGCTGAGCCGCAGTTCGTCGTCGCCATGCAGGAGCGCGCGCAGCGTCGGCGCCGCGGCGGCGGCGTCGGTGCGCACGAGCCGCCGCGCCGCCTCGGCGCGGTCGCCGTCGCGCGCGCAGAACGCGCGCAGCGGCAGCGAAGGGCGCGTGCGGGAGTGTTCGCCGGCGTACAGCGCCAGCAACGCGGGCAGCAGGAGGCCGCCGTCGCTGCGGCCGCGCACGCGCAGGTGCGTGTCCGTGCGCCACGCGAGCCAGGTGACCTGTCCGCAGAGCGCGGCGCCGAGTTGCAGCAGTTCCGCGCGCGGGTCGCCCTCGACGGCCGCACCGGCGAGGTGGCCCGTCAGCACCGCGGCGTCGATCGTGCGGGGGCGATCGACGACGTCCGCTTCGAGGCGCCGGAGCAGGTCGAGCCAGGCGGTGGGCACCGCCGCCGTCTTGGTGAGATACCAGTCCTCGGTGCCGTCGGCCGCGCAGGCGACGCTGCCGTGCAGGCCGGTGCCGAGTTCGAGCGTGCCGGCGGCAATCGCGCCGGCAGGAACGGGCACGTCGCTGGCCTCGATCTGCAGGGTGTCGCCGGTCAGCGTGAGGACGATCGCCGCACCGGGTGGAAGGCCGGGCGGCCACTCGCGGCGTTGCGGCAGCCACGTGCCGCACAGCCACGCCAGCGCCGGCGGCCCGGACGTGGCCGCGGTGGCCGCGAACGCCACCGAGAGGCGAGGCGGCGCTTGCGCCGGCAGGGCGATCGCCGCGAGCGACAGCGCGCAGGCGACGCCGCCGCGCAGGTCACACCCGCCGTTCCGCATCGTCCTGCAGGACGACTTCGTCCTCGGCGAGGGCGCCATCCTCGGTCGGGGTCGAGTCCTCGTGGGCCGTCCCGTCGGACTCTTCCACGCCGGCTTCCGCCGGCGCGGACTGGTCGATCAGGCTGTCGGCGGCGGCGGCGAGTTCGCCGGCCTCGCCGGAGTCGGCGTCGCCGTGGCCCGCGGACGGCTCGACGAGGGCCGCACTGGCCATCGCGAGCACCGACAGTTCCCGGGCGCGCCGCTGGCGGACCAGCACGACGAGCACGAGCACCATCATGACCAGACTGCCGCCGCACAGGCCGAGCAGCAGCAGCCGGCGCCCCGCGGTGAGTCCGGCCCAGCGCCGTTGCACCCGCGCGAGCACCCCTTCTTCGCCGCCGTCGTCGAGGCTCGGCGCCAGGTGGGCTTCGTCGCGCACGCGCGCCAGCGCGACTTCGACCAGCGGGCGCAGTTCGTCGCCTTCGCCCGCGAGCCGCCCTTCGAGAGCGGCCGCGGTCGTCGCATTGCCGAGTTCCCCGAGCCGGCTGATGGCGTAGCGGCGCAGCATCGCTTCGCGGTGGGCGAGCACCGCCACGAGCAGCGTCGCTTCGTCCTCCTGCGGCAGCCGCGGCGACAGCGTCTGGAAGTAGAAGGTCAGCGCCTGCCCGGCTCCTGGCACCTGGTGCGTCTGGACGGCGGTGGCCGCCGCCAGCAACTGGTCGACGGCCTCCATGTCGCACAGCGCAAGCAGGGCTGCCTGGGCATCGATTGCCGGGGTCGTGCCGCTGTCGGCGGTGCGGTTGCGGTTGAGCAGCGCCAGCAAGGGCGCCTTGGCCGCGGGCCGACGCAGCTTGCCGAGCACCTGCGCCGCAACCGTCCTGACGCGGCTGTCGGCATCTTCGAGACCGGCGATGGCGGCCGCGACCGAGGTGACGTTGCGGCCGCGGAACAGACCGTGCATGGCCTGCAGGCGCACTTCCGGAACCGTGCTGGTGAGCGCGATGCGCTCGAGGACCTCGATCGCCTCGGGTCGCTTCTGGTCAGCGAGCAGCCAGGCGGCGCGCGCGGCGACCGCGACGTTGGCCGAGCCGGCCAGCCGTTCGAGTTCGGTGAGATCGGCCGACTGGGGATCCTTGGCGGCCTGCTGCAGCGCCGCGACGTCGGCCGCGGGCGCGCGGGCTTCGGTCGCCGCGGCGCCGGGCGACGTGGCCGGGGCCGCGCCGCCGGCGAGTGCCTGCGCGGCGGCGGCGAGGTTCATCCGCGAGTGCACCACGACGACGCCGTCGCGAATGGTCATGCTGGCGCGGTCGCCGCCGCTGCGGCCCTGCTGCAGCATCGTCGTGCCGGCCGGGGCCGCCAGCAGCGCGGCGGCCGCGTCCGGGTCGGCGCCGGGCGCAGCGTGCTGGCGCACGAGTTCGGCGAGGTTGTCGTCGCGGTCGGCAAGGCACAGCCAGTTGCCGAGCACCGCGAAGCACAGCGGGGCGCCGGCTCCGGCCTCTGCAGCCAGGCGATGCGCGGGGGCGCCGGCGATGCTCAGCGCCTGCACGGGTGCGCCGGTCGCCTCGAGCAACCCGGCCAGTGCCCGCCCGAACTTCGCGCCGTCGCGCAGCCCGAACGAGACGCCGTAACCGCTCGCGAAGCGCACCGCGACGATCTGGCCCGAGCAGCCCGCGAGCAGGTCGGCGCGCAGATCGGCACCCGCCTTCTCGCTCAGTGCGGCGATCTGGCCGTCCACCATGCGCCCCGCATTGGCGTCGATCGACCCGGCGAGGGCGAGGCCGGCGGTGACCACGGCGCCGAGGTCGATGGTCGAGAAGGAGAACTCCTGCGCCGTGGGCGGAACGGCTTCGGCGAGCCGGCCGGTCAGCCGCTTGCCGTCGCCGAGCAGGGCCGTCAGCAGACCGGGCCCGGGCTGCAGGGTGAACGCCGCGCCGCAGTCGAGATGTTCGCCCTGCAGGCCGATGCGCAGCATGGCGCGCTCCATCGTCTCGATCGACAAGGCCTGGCCGATGCGGTCGACGACCTTGCGCTGCGCGGGCGGCGCGAATCCGCTCGCCTCGCGGAACAGGCGCTTTGGACGGAGGAACACGGTGCACTGCGCCTGATCGCAACCGACCGCGCTGCGCGTGGCCGCGTAGTCCTGCGCCGCGGCGAGGCTCGACGCAGTCTCCTGCTGCGTCTTGCTGAGCACTTCGGCCAGCGTCGGCGAATCGGAGGCGATCACGAGGTGGTCGCCGAACACGCCGGCGTGGCAGGAGAAGCCACCGAGGGTGATCTGGTAGCTCTGCCGCCCGGCCACGGTGGTCGCCACGGCGCCGCTCGCCCCGACGAAGCGGTCGAACGCCTGCTGCAGCGCGGCAGCGCGCTGCGGGGCGTGCGCTGCGGCGGCGAAGCGCGGCATGCCGTCGTTCGCGAAGCCGAGCAGTGCGGCGGCGATGCCGCCCTGCTGCAGGTCGGCGAGATCCTCGATCTGCAGGCCGGCCTCGGCGAGCGCGCGCGCGACGGTGGCCTTCACGCGGTCGGCGAGTCCCGTCGGATCGGCGCCTTGCAGGCGCTGCCAGAGTTCCGCCGAGGCGCTGGTGAGCGGGGCGCCGCGGAAGGTGATCGCCGCCAGCGCCTCGGCAGGCAGCCACGTCGCTGGATCGGGCCGTGTGACCGCGGCTTCCGGCGCGGTCGCGGCGGGCGGCGGTTCCTGCGGCAGCAGCATCGGCAACAGACAGAGTTCGAGCAGGCCCATGGATTCCTCGCTGTCCGGTCATCGGCCTGTCTGGCGCGGCGACTACAGGACTTCCGCGTCAAGGCAGGGCGCGAACAGACTCGATAGGACCCGTGTCGTGCTCTCCGACCCACAGCCACCGCCGAGTCGCTCGGCAGCGATGACTCCGCCTTCCGGGGTCGTGCGCGTTCTCGGGTTGGGACTCGTGCTGAGCGTGGGCGCCGCCTCGCTCGGCGCGCCGCCGGGCGCGGCGTTGCTGCTGGCGCTGGCCGCGGCCCTCGCGATGTGCGTCGAACGGCTCGCCACGCGCCGCGAGACTTCGATCGCCGTGCGCGTCAGCAGCCTCGCCGCCAGCGCCGAGGGCAAGCGAGAGGCCGAAGCGCGGCACATGTCGCTCGAGCTCGCCTACGACCGGTCGCGCTCGGTGCTCGAAGCGCTGCGCGAAGGCGTCGTCGTGGTCGACCGCGCGGGCGAGGTCGTGCTCGCCAACCCGACGGCGCGCCGCGCGATGCAGCAGCCTTCGCTCGATCCGCTGGGCAGCATCCTGTGGGACGTGCTGACGCCGGAACTGGGCCAGCGCGCGCGTGAGGCGTGGCAGGCGCTGGTCGGCAACGAAGGCGAGGCGCCCGAGGCGCTGCCGCAGATCCGCTACTCGGCGATCCCGTGCCGCGACAACGTCTACGACCTGACCGCGGTGCCGGCCCGCTCTTCGCACACGGGTCACGACTTCGGCATCGTCTTCCTGCTGGTCGACACCACGCGCAGCCACGAGCTGCAGCGGCTGAAGGACCGGTTCCTGTCCAGCGTCTCGCACGAGCTGCGCACGCCGCTGACCAACATCTGCGCCTACTCGGAGATCCTGCGCACGCTCATCCCGGCGGCCGCCGAGGAAGATGCGGAGTGGCCCGAGTTTGCGCGGGTGGTCCACGAGGAAGGTCTGCAGCTGAGCCAGCTCGTCGACGGCATGTTCGACTTCCTGCAGCTCGAGAGCGGCGAGGCAGTCTTCGAAACCACCGAGTTCGAGGGCGTGGAGGTCGTGCGCACGGCCGTGGACGAGGCGCTCGGCGCGGCGCGTGGACGCGGCATCGCGCTCGAGTTCGTGGGCGGACCGAGCGGCGTGCGCCTCGCCGCCGACCGCAAGCGGCTCGGCCAGGTCTGCCGGCACCTGCTCGACAACGCGATCAAGTTCACGCCCGCCGGTGGCAGCGTGCGGGTGACGACCGCGAGGCGCGACGCGTGCTTCGAACTCCGCATCGAGGACTCGGGGCCGGGCGTGCCGCAGCGCGACCGCACCGCGGTGTTCGAGAAGTTCCATCAGCTTCGCGACCACCTCACGGAGAAGCCGAGCGGCACCGGCCTTGGCCTTGCGACCAGCCGCGCCATCGTGTCGCGCTTCGGCGGCATGATCTGGTGCGAGGACTCGCCGCTCGGCGGAGCGGGCTTCGTCGTGCTGCTGCCGGCCGCCGGTCAGCCGCGCCTCGCCGGCGCGGGCTCGGGATCGGGCGGCGGCTTCTGAGTCGTCGCGGCGGCGCCGCCGGTTCCTGCTTGCCCGGATCTGCGGCGAGGCGGTAAGTCGGACGCGATGTCCGACTCCCCGAGCGAGGTGTGCGCGGCCGACACGGCCGGCGCCCCGATTGGTCTCCGCATCGTGCGCTCGCCGGGCCGCGGCCGCGGCCTGGCCACGACCCGCGCCTTCCGCCGCGGCGAAGTGCTCGAACGCGCGCCCGTGGTCGTCCTCGAACGGGCCGACACGGTGGGCCTGCCCGGCACGCGGCTCGACGACTACGTGTTCTGGTGGGACGAGCAGCGGCGCGCGCTGGCCCTTGGCTGGATTTCGCTGTGCAACCATCGTTGCCCGGCCAACGCGACGTTCCACCTCGACCACGGCGAACAGCGCATCGTGCTGCGGGCCGCCGAAGACCTCGCCGCGGGCGTCGAGGTGACGATCAACTACCACGGCGATCCGCTCGATCCTGCGCCGGTCTGGTTCCCGGTGCACTGATGCAGCGGCGGCCGCCCACTGCGGCAGACGGGGACCCTGCGTGCGAGCCGCCGGTGCCGCACCAGAGCCTGCTCGCGCTGTTCCTCCGCTTCCTGCGGTTTGGCTGCCTCGCCTTCGGGGGGCCGGTGGCGCAGATCGGCATGCTGCAACGCGAACTCGTCACCGAGCAGCGCTGGGTCTCGCCGGAACGGTTTCGCCGCGCGCTCGCGGTCTACCAGGTGCTGCCTGGTCCCGAGGCCCATGAACTGTGCGTCTGGTTCGGCATGGTCGCGCGCGGCCGCGTCGGGGCGGTGCTCGCGGGCCTGGGGTTCATGCTGCCGGGCTTCCTGCTGATGCTTGCCCTCAGCGTGCTCTACGTCGGTCATCCGCAGCGCATCGCCGAGTGGGGGCCCGTGTTCCGCGGTCTGCAGGCCGCGGTGGCTGCGCTGGTGGTCCGCGCGCTGTTCCGCATCGGCGGCCATGCGCTGCACGATCGCTGGCTGTTCGGCATCGGCGCGATCGCTTGCGGCGCGACGGTGCTCGGCGTGCACTTCACCGTGCCGCTGGTGGCCGGCGGCGCGGTCTTCGCGCTGCTGCGCACGCGGCGCTGGTGGGCGGCCGGGGCCGTGGCCGCCGCGGCGGCAGGCGCCGCGCTGCTGCTCGCGGCGTGGGGTGGGGCCATGGCGGAAGGTTCCGGCGCCGGCGCGGCGGCAACGCCGTCGACGCCCATGCTGTTCGTGTCGGGTCTGCGCAGCGGCCTCTTGACGTTCGGTGGCGCCTACACGGTGATTCCGTTCCTGCAGAACGACGCCGTCACCGTCGGCGGCTGGATGACGGATGCGCAGTTCCTCGACGGCGTCGGGCTGTCGGGCGTGCTGCCGGCGCCGCTGATCATCTTCGCGACGTTCGTCGGCTACCAAGGCGGTGGTCTCGCCGGGTCGCTGGCGATGACCGCCGGCATCTTCCTGCCGGCGTTCTGCTTCACGCTGCTCGGCCATGGGCTGTTCGAGCGCCTGACCGGGAACGAGTCGGTGCACGGCTTCCTCGATGGCGTGACTGCGGCCGTGGTCGGCGTCATGGCCGCGACGACGATCGGCCTCGTGCGCGCCGGCGTCACCGACCCGGCCACGGCGGCGATCGCCGCTGCGGGCTGCGCGGTGCTGTGGCGCTGGAAGCATCGGGCCGCGGTGCCGTTGGTCGTGTGCGCGGGGGGACTCGCAGGTCTCTTCGTCTGCGGGTAGCGGCCGCGTCGCCGCAATCAGCGACCGAGTCGGCCGAGCGCCTCGTGCACGCGTGCGTCACCCGGCTGCAGCGCGTCGGCCCGCAGCAGTGCGCGGCGGGCGTCGGCGGGTCGGTCCGTCGCCGCAAGCACGCGGCCGAGGTTGAACCACGCGAGGAAGAAGTCGGGATCGATCGCCACAGCTTCACGGTAGTGCCGTTCGGCGAGGTCGAGTTGCCCTGAGGCGAGGCCGGCAGTGGCGAGGTTGTTGTGCAATGCCGCGAGGCGGGGCATCTGCTGCAACGCCTGCTGGTAGTGTTCGATGGCTTCGGCGGTGCGCCCGCTGCGCAGCAGCACGGTGCCGAGTTGCACGCGCGCGGCATGCTGGCGCGGATCGCGGGCGAGGCACTCGGCGTAGGCGCGTTCGGCCTCGGCGCTGCGGCCGGCGGCCTCGAGGCAGGCGCCCAGTTCGAACAGCGCCTCGAAGCGGAGCGGTTCGCGTTCCCTGACCTCTGCGATGGTGCGCAGCGCCTCGTCGTGACGCTGCAGGTCGCGCAGCAAAGTCGCCAGTTGCAGCAGCAGCGGCCCGTCGTACCCGCCGGCCTTGCTGATCTCGTGGCGCAGGCTCGCTTCGCCCAGAACGCGCCGGGCCGCGAGGTCGGCGGTCGTCACCTGCAGGGTGAGCGAGCCCATCTCGTCGGTCGAGTTCTGGCCGTAGCGCACGCGCCGCGGCGGCCGCGACGGGTTCTGCGGATTGGCGTCGCTGTTGTCGTAGTGGTACTCGATCGCGATGCGAGTGCCGGCGGGCAGCGCCACCGGCGCGCGGAACGTGTAGTCGTCCTGCCAGTCGAAGTCCCAGCGGTCGATGGCGAACAGCGGGCGCGGGGCCTCGCCCGGCAGGGTGACCGTCGCGAGCATGCGCCGGCAGAGGTGGTGCGCGTGGGGGTAGAGCGACTGCACGGTGACGGGGACGGGGAGCACGAAGTGGTCGGCGACGATGCAGTCGGCGGCACCGGCCGGCAGGTCGATCTGCAGCGACGAGAGCACCAGCGGGAACGCGACGTGCGAAGGCGGCACGTTCGTGAAGTAGAGGCCGATGCGCGGCTGCACACGTTCGGGCTTGCCGGTGGGGGCGAGGTGCACCTGCAGCACGAGGTCGTGGCCGGGCTGCAGGCGCCAGGCCATGCCGTCTGCGCAGGGCCGCGCGCGTTTGCCGGGCGTCCAGGGCAGGAATTGACCGTCCGGCGGCTTTGCGTTGCCGTCGACCATGCCAGGGTAGCCGGGTTCGGCGTCGAGCGCGTCCAGCCGGCGTGCCTCCGGCGTCGCGTCGACCAGCAGCAACGCATGGTGGACCGCGGGACTGCCGGGCTGGATTTCGATCGCGGCGACGAACTTCACCGCGCCGACGTCCACCGGCACGACGAGGTTGCGCACGACGTCGGGGCCGGCTGCGGGCACGGTCACGACCTGCGGCACGGTGACGACGAGGTCGGGCGTGCGCAGTTGCCAGCCGGCCGGGAACTCCGGGCACGGCGGCTCGCTGCTCGCGTCACCGCGCGGTGCGCCGGCGGCGACCCACCGGTCCAGCAGGGCCAGCTGCTCTGTCGTGAGCCGTCGGTCGCCGACGAAGTCGCCATGCGTCGGCAGCCAGGGTGGCATCAGGCGCTCCTGCGTCACCTCGAGGATCTTGTCGCGTCGCCGGTAGACGTCGTCGTAGCCGAGCAGCGGAAAGGGAGTCGGGCCGTCGGGCCGATGGCACGGCGTGCACGCTGCGTAGACGATCTGCGCGATCTCCCCGGCGAACGTCGGCTCGCCACCGGCCCCCGGTTCGGCGCAGGCGCCGACGATCAGGCAACAGAGGATCGCGGCAGAACGCGGCATGCGCGCACTGTAGCTCCGGAGGCCGCGTGGCCTCGCGTTCCCGGGTCATGCCATCCGCCGTCGATGATCCGCATCACGGAGGAACTGTGGGCTCGATCGCACCCTGAGGGGGTGAAGTGCCCAAGTTCAGTCTGCTCGGGAGTCAAGAGTGGTGGGCCGTGCTGGATTCGAACCAGCGACTTCGACCTTGTGACGATCGCACTCTACCAACTGAGTTAACGGCCCGTTCCGGTTGCGAACGGCACGGCACTGCGGAGCGCCGCGGGGCGCGGACGCTACTGGCCGCGCCGGCGTCTTGCAAGGGACTCGTTCCGGCCTGCGGCGGGCCGCGGCCTCTAACCCGCGCTCGTCGGCAGCGCCCCGTAGAACGCGGTCTGCAGCAGGATCGTCGTCGCGTGACGGCCGGCCTTCGCGAACGCCGCCACCATCGCCTTGCCGATGTCCTGCGTGCGCGAGCCGTGCATCGACAGCGCGATCGAGCCGGGGCCGTGCCCGCAGATCGTCGCGCCGGCCGCACCCGCGTCGACGGCGGCCTGCAGCGCGTCGGACATGCCCGCGACGAGGCGTCGGCGGTAGGGCAGGTGCACTTCGTCGACGATGCACCGGCGCAGCAGCTCCTCGTCGCCGTGCTGCAGCGCGTGCAGCACGCCGAGCGTGCGGCCGACGCTGCGCGGGGTCGCCGCGTGCGGCAGCGTCGGCGGCAGCACGCGCTTGGTGTCAGCGGTGCCCATCTGCACGTCGGGCAAGGCGATCACGTAGTGCCAGCCCGAATGGATGGGCAGCGGCAGGACGCGCTGCTCGAGGGCCGAGGAACGGCTCGTCGACAGCGGCACCGTGGCGCACAGGCCGCCGAGCAGGGCCGCGGCGCCGTGTGCAGGGTCGCCGCCGAGCGGCACCAGGGCATCCAGCACGGCCGACGGCGGACACTTCTTCTTGCCGAGCCGCACCGCGATGGCGAGGCCGGCCGCATAGCCGGCGGAAATGGTGCCCATGCCGGTGCCGCGCGGGATCGTGCCCTCGACCACGATGCGCAGGCCCTTCTGCAGCGGCACGTCCAGCAGTTCCGCGCCCGCGCGCAGCCCGCGCAGCACCGGATCGTGGCGGGGATCCTCGAGGTGCGCGTGCGGGTCGTCGCGGCGTTCGACCGTCACCTCGCCGTCGGAGCCCGGCTCGACCGTGATGCCGAGCGGCAGATCGAGGGCGACCGCGATCACGCCGAAGCCCGGGCCGAGGTTGGCCGCGCTGGCTGGCACGTGGAAGGTGATCGGGGGCGGCTTGGCCACGTCCGGTTATCGGCTCGCGGGGCGCTCAATCGTCGCCGAACTGGATGCCCTGGGCGAGCGGCAGCGCCGTGCCCCAGTTGACCGTGCTGGTCTGCCGGCGCATGTAGACCTTCCAGCTGTCGGAGCCGGACTCGCGGCCGCCGCCGGTCTCCTTCTCGCCGCCGAACGCGCCGCCGATCTCGG